>NZ_JBSFWD010000175.1:0-1017 GCF_053592655.1 Streptosporangium sp. NPDC002607 | reverse complement strand
CGTCGCCGGAGCGGTCTGTGGTGAGGCCGCCAGGCGTCCCGATCGATCCAGGGCGGCCACGGCCGCGGCGCAGCCAAGGCCGATCAGCGTCAGGGCCAGCCAGGGCAGGCTCGGCAGACCCAGCCGCGCGCCCAGATCCAGCGCCCACCCGGTGAGCAGGTTGCCCGCGGCGATGCCGATGCCGGCCAGGGTGCTGTAGAGCCCGTAATAGGTACCCACCATGTGCCGGCCGCCGAAGGTGGCGATGGTCGCCATCTCGAACGGATAGATGATCATGGTGGCCAGGCTGAGCAGCGCCGCCGTCCCCAGGACGGGGAGCAGCACGAGCACCCCGGCGACGCCGCCGGACGTGCCGGCGCCGCCCGCCCAGGGGGCGGCCAGGGCCACCGGGGCGAAGGCGAGCCCCATCAGGACCAGACCTCTGGCGATGGCCTGCGGCGGCCGCCAGCGCCGGGTCGCCCACGCGGTCAGGCGGGCCTGGCCGGCGATGGTCAGCACCGCGGAGACCACGAAGACGAGGGTGACCCCCAGCTCGCCACCCGTCACCCGGCGAATCTCCAGCGGCAGGCCCAGATAGACCTGGAAGTTCAGCACGTACGAACCGATCATGGCCAGCGAGAAGAGCAGGAAGGGCCGGTTGCCGAACACCTCGCGCCACTCCAGCAGCACGCCGCCTCTCTCCTCGGCCCGTGGACGCTCTCCTTTGGGCAGGGCCCGTAGCTGGGCGACGGTGAGCACGGCGAACATCACGCCCGCGATCAGGCAGACGAGCCTGAAGGCCACCGCGTTGAGCAGCAGGCCGATGAGCGGCCCGATCAGGATGCCGAGCTGGTAGAAGGCGTTGAACGCGGCGAACGCCTCGACCTTCCGCTCTCCTGCCTCCTGGGCGAGATAGGCCCGCACCGCGGGGTTGAACAGCGCGCCGGCGAACCCGGTCAGGGCCGAGGCGGTCACCAGCGTGGGCAGCGAGTCGGCCACGGCCAGCATCAGGAACGCGAGGGTGCGCAGCCCGCACCC
>NZ_JBSFWD010000174.1:0-1020 GCF_053592655.1 Streptosporangium sp. NPDC002607 | reverse complement strand
CACCACCGAGGCCGGGCCGTTCACCGCCGCGACCGACACCTCCTTCTCACGCCCGGCCAGCAGCTCGGCGACCTCCTCCTCCGACGCTGCCACCGACACCATCGCCCCACCGGCAGGCAGCGCCTGCATCAACCGCGCCCGACCCGCCACCAACACACACGCATCCTTCAGGGACAACACCCCCGCCACATGCGCAGCGGTGATCTCCCCGATCGAATGACCGGCCAAAACAGCCGGCCGCACCCCCCACGAGGACACCAGCCGGAACAGCGCCGTCTCCACCGCGAACAACGCCGGCTGCGCCCACCCCGTCCGATCCAGCAACCCCGCCTCGGCCGACCCCGGCTCGGCGAACAGCACCTCCCGCAACGACCCATCGAGCAGCGGATCCAGCTCGGCGATCACCTCATCCAGTGCCTCGGCGAACACCGGGAACCGGCCATACAACTCCCGGCCCATCCCCGCCCGCTGGCTGCCCTGACCGGTGAACAGGAACGCGAGCTCCGGCTCCACCCCGGCCACCCCGCGCACCACACCCACACCCGGCCGCTCCTCGGCCAGCGCACCCAACCCGGCCAGCACACCCTCACGATCAGCCGCGACCACCACCGCCCGATGCTCGAACACCGACCGCGTCGCCACCAGCGAGAACGCCACATCGCTCAGCACCGGAGCAGGATCGCTACCCACATACGACACCAGCCGCCCGGCCTGCGCCCGCAACGCCTCCGCCGTACGACCTGACACCACCACCGAAACCACCGGCGGCTCCACGACGACATCCGGCATCCGGTCCTGCGCTTCGGCCGTGACCTGCTCGGCCTCCGGGCCCTGCTCGACGATCACATGCGCGTTGGTGCCACTGATCCCGAACGACGACACCGCAGCCCGGCGCGGACGGTCGGTCTCCGGCCACGATCGCGCCTCGGCCACCAGCTCGACCGCGCCCTCGCTCCAGTCCACATGCGAGGACGGCTCGTCCACATGCAACGTGCGCGGCACCACACCCTCGCGCATCGC
>NZ_JBSFWD010000173.1:0-1173 GCF_053592655.1 Streptosporangium sp. NPDC002607 | reverse complement strand
CAACCCGGCCAACCGCCGCACCAGCGCACCGTCACCCGACACCGACCCCGACACCGCCGACCGGCGAACCCCCCGCACCAGCCCGCGCAGCAGATACGGCACCTCACCCCGCGCCCACACCGCCGCCAGGTCGAGCCGCGCGACCACCAGCACCGGACGATCCACCGCATCCACCGCGTCGAACGACGCCAGCCCCTGCTCCACCGACAACGGCGACATCCCCGCCCGCGTCATCCGCCGCAGATCGACCTCGTCCAACCCACCGGTCATCCCGGCGTCCTGCGCCCACGGCCCCCACGCCAGCGACAACCCCGCCAGCCCCCGCGCCCGCCGATACTCCGCCAACGCGTCCAGGAACGCGTTCGCCGCCGCGTAGTTACCCTGACCCGCCCCACCGAACGCCCCCGCCACCGACGAGAACACGATGAAGTCGGCCAAGCCTCCATCACGAGTCAGCTCATGTAGATACCAGGCCGCGTCCACCTTCGGCCGCAGCACCGTCTCCAACCGCTCCGGTGTCAGCGACGGAATCGTCCCGTCATCCAGCACACCCGCGGTATGAATCACCGCGGTCAGCGGATGCCCGGGATCCACCCGCGCCAGCAGCGCCGCCACCGCGTCCCGATCGGCCACATCACAGGCGGCGATCTCGACCTCGACCCCGTGCGCGATCAACTCGGCCCGCAGTTCCAGCGCGCCGGGGGCGTCCAGGCCCCGGCGGCTGGTCAGCAACAGACGCCGCACCCCCCGCTCGGCCACCACATGCCGCGCGAACAACGCCCCCAGACCACCCGTCCCACCGGTGATCAGGACAGTTCCCTCCGGATCCCAGGCACGATCCTCACTCAAACCAGAGCCGGACGCGAGATCAACGCCACGCTCGGGGCCAGAGCCATCACCGGAATCTGAGCCGGGCACCACCCGTACCAGCCGGGCAACCCGCACCTCACCCCCACGCACCGCCACCTGCGGCTCGCCCGAGGCCAGCACCCCAGACAGCACCGCCAGAGACGCCCCCTCCTCCACATCCGCCAGCACGAACCGGCCCGGATTCTCCAACTGCGCCGACCGCACCAACCCCCACACCGCCGCCGCGCCCAGATCGGTGACCGCATCCCCCGCACCGGCCACCACCGCACCCCGCGTCACCACCACCAGCCGCGAATCAGCACA
>NZ_JBSFWD010000172.1:0-1211 GCF_053592655.1 Streptosporangium sp. NPDC002607 | reverse complement strand
CGGCTTTCCGACGCCCGGCGCAACGGCCACCGGGTGCTCGCCGTGCTCCGCGGATCGGCCGTCAACTCCGACGGCGCCTCCAACGGCCTGACCGCGCCGAACGGCCTCGCGCAGCAGCGGGTCATCGAACAGGCTCTGGACGATGCCGGCCTACGCGCCGAAGACATCGATGCGGTCGAGGCGCATGGCACCGGAACTCGTCTGGGCGACCCGATCGAAGCCGAAGCCATCCTCGCAACCTATGGCCAGAACCGGAGCACACCACTTCTCCTGGGATCACTGAAATCCGTCATCGGCCATGCCCAAGCGGCGGCCGGCGTCGCCGGCGTGATCAAGATGGTGCTGGCGATGCAACAGCGGACCCTGCCGCGCACACTGCACATCGACGAGCCATCGTCCAGAGTGGACTGGAGAGGTGGTCAGGTCGAGTTGCTGACCAGCAGCCGACCGTGGCCGGACAGTGGCCGTCCGATGCGGGCCGGTGTGTCGTCGTTCGGGATCAGCGGCACCAACGCGCACGTGATCGTCGAGCAGGTGCCGGACCCCGTGTCCGAGCCGGGGCAGCCGTCCGACCCTCCCGCTTCGGAGGCTCCGGCCAAGCCCTCCGAGCCTGGTACGACACCGGGTACGGCGCCCGTCGTGGTGCCCTGGGTGGTCTCCGGTAAGACCGAGGCCGCGCTCGGTGCCCAGATCGATCGGCTGACGTCCTTTGTGGCCGAGACCGGCGCGGATCCGGCCGATGTCGGCTACTCGCTGGTGGCGGCGCGCTCGGAGTTCGCTCATCGGGCGGTGCTGCTGGCCACCGGCGGCGGTGTGACCGAGGCGGCACGTGGTGTCGCCGGGCCGCCGGGCGCGCTGGCGGTGGTGTTCGCGGGGCAGGGCGCGCAGCGGATCGGGATGGGCCGCGAGCTCGCCGCCCGGTTCCCGGTCTTCGCCCGCGCATTGGACGAGGTTTTCGCGCGGCTGGCGGTCGAGCTGGAGCGGTCACCGCTTGAGGTGATGTTCGGCGCGGACCAGGGGCTGCTGGACCGTACCGAGTTCGCCCAGCCGGCGCTTTTCGCGATCGAGGTGGCACTCTTCCGCCTGGTGGAGTCGTGGGGTGTGACGCCGGACCTGCTGGTGGGGCACTCGATCGGCGAGATCGCCGCCGCCCACGTGGCCGGTGTGCTGTCGCTGGACGATGCCTGCGCGCTGGTCGCGGCCCGGGGCCG
>NZ_JBSFWD010000171.1:0-1224 GCF_053592655.1 Streptosporangium sp. NPDC002607 | reverse complement strand
CAGCGCCGCCACCTCGGGACGGTCCTTGCGCAGGCTTCCCACCGCGATCGCGGGCACCTCATGGGCCTCAACCCGAGCCCCGAACGCCGGAACCAAAATCGGATGCGGACTCACCTCGACGAACACACGATGATCCCGATCCAGCAAACACTGCACCGTCTCGTCGAAACGCACACTATTGCGCAGGTTGCGATACCAGTAGTCGCCATCCAGTCCGGTGGTGTCCAACGGCCGTCCGATGGCCTCACCCTCGACGGTGGAATGGAACGCCACCTCACCCGGCCGCGGCTCGATCCCCGCCAACGCCTCCAGGACCGTCTCGCGCAACGGCTCGACCAGCGGGGAATGCGAGGCGTAATCCACCTCCACCGCCCGAGCACCCACCCCCTCGGCCTCACACACCGCGAGAAACTCCCGCACCGCCTCAGCCGTACCGGAAACGGTCGTACTACGCGGGCCGTTGACCGTCGCCACCCACAACCGGCCCCGCCAACGCTCCAACAAGACCGACACCTCGGCCTCATCGGCCCACACCGACGCCATCGCCCCCGACCCCGCCAACCCCGCCAACACCCTGCTCCGCAACGCCACCACCAACGCCGCGTCCTCCAACGACAACGCACCCGCCACACACGCCGCCGCGATCTCCCCCTGCGAATGCCCCACCACCGCATCCGGGACGATGCCCCATGAACGCCACAACCGGGCCAAAGAGACCATCACCGCGAACAACACCGGCTGCACCACCTCGGCACCCACCAACGCCGGCACACCCACACCCACATCCGTACCCGCACTCGCCCGCAGGACCCGCACCACCGACCAGCCGGTATGCGCACGCAACGCCTGGTCACACTCATCCAGCGCGTCACGGAACACCTCGAAGGTGTCATACAACCGCAGGCCCATACCGGCCTGCTGCGAGCCCTGACCGGGAAAGACGAACACCGTCTTGCCCGGCCCCTGCGCACTCACCCGCCCATACACCACACCCGGATGAGCACGCCCCTCGGCAACAGCCTCCAGCGCCCCACCCAACACCACACCACCGGCCACCGAACCCGCCACCGAACCCGCCGGGTCCACGACCACGGCCCGATGCGTGAAATGCGTCCGCCCGGCCGCCAGGCCATGAGCCACGGCCACCGCATCCACATCCCGACGATCGGCCAGATACCCGCCCAGCCGCCGCGCCTGCTCCCGCAACGCCTCCTCACTACGCGC
>NZ_JBSFWD010000170.1:0-1302 GCF_053592655.1 Streptosporangium sp. NPDC002607 | reverse complement strand
CAGGCCCAGCGGAGCCAGCCGCTGCAGCAACGTCGCGGCCACCACCGAGCCGGACGCCGCCGACCGGCGACCGCCCCGCACCAGACCCCGCAACAGTGCCGGCACCTCGCCATAACCGCGCATCGACGGCAGATCCAGCCGGACCGGAACCAGCACCGCATGCTCAAGCACGACAGCGGCCTCGAACAACGCCAGCCCCTGCTCCACCGACAGCGGCGGCATGCCCGTCCGGGCAATCCGCCGCATATCGGCATCACTCAGCATGCCGGTCATCCCGCTGTCCTGGCTCCAGGCACCCCACGCCAGCGACAGCGCGGGCAGTCCCTCGGCCCGCCGCAACTGAGCCAGCCCATCCAAGAACGCGTTCGCAGCCGCGTAGTTGCCCTGACCAGCCGAGCCCATCACCCCGGCCAGCGAAGAGAACACCACGAACGCCGCCAGATCCAGACCCCGGGTCAGCTCATGCAGATGCCAGGCGGCATCGACCTTGGGCCGCAGCACGGTGTCCAGCCGCTCGGGCGTCAGCGACGGAATCGTCCCGTCGGCCAGCACACCGGCGGTGTGAACGACCGCGGTCAGCGGATGGTCGGCATCGATCCCGGCCAGCAGGGCCGCCACCGCATCCCGATCCGCCATGTCACACGCCGCGACCGTGACCTCGACACCGTGCGCGATCAGCTCGGCCTGCAGTTCCACGGCGCCGGGGGCGTCCAGGCCCCGGCGGCTGGTCAGCAGCAGATGCCGCACGTTGCGCTCGGCCACCACATGCCGAGCCAGATGACCACCCAGACCACCGGTCCCACCAGTGATCAACACCGTACCGTCCGGGTCCCAGACCCGGCCCGCCGCGTCGCCGACGTCAGACCCTGGCGCCACCCGCGCCATCCGCGGAACCCGCAGCTCACCCTCGCGTACCGCCGCCTGCGGCTCACCCGAGACCAGCACCCCGAGCAGGGCCGGCCGCGAGGACTCCCGATCATCCAGGTCGACCAGCACGAACCGGCCCGGGTTCTCCGACTGCGCCGACCGCACCAGACCCCACACCGCCGCGGCCGCCAGATCGGTGATCGCCTCACCCTCCCGCGCCTCGACCGCACCCCGCGTGACGAACACCAGACGCGAAGCCTCGAACCGCTCATCGGCCAACCACCCCTGCAACAGACCCAGGACACGGGCGACCAACTCGTGGACCGACTCCACCACACTCTCGGCGCCGGCCGACCCGACGGTGACCATGACCACGTCCGGCGCCGGGTCCAGCGAGGCGAGATCCCCGCTCAGCTCGACCACACTCGCACCGGT
>NZ_JBSFWD010000169.1:0-1314 GCF_053592655.1 Streptosporangium sp. NPDC002607 | reverse complement strand
GAACCCCGCGAGTCCGAGTCGGCGAGCGCGGTGAGGGTGTCGGCGGCCATGGCGGTCAGCACCCCGTCGGGGCCCAGCTCCAGATACGCCCGTACACCCTGGCCGTGCAGCGCGCGCACGCCGTCGGCGAACCGGACCGCACCGCGAACCTGGTCCACCCAGTAATCCGGCGAGCACAACTGCTCCGCCGTGGCCGGCCCACCGGTCACCGTGGACACGATCACAACGCGCGGCGCGTTGTAGGTCAACGTCCGAGCTACAGCGCGGAAGTCCTCCAGCATCGGCTCCATCAACGGCGAATGGAACGCGTGCGACACCCGCAACCGCTTCGTCCGCACCCCCCGCTCCTCCAGCACCGCGACGATCCCGAGCACCGGCCCCTCCACCCCGGAGATCACCACCGAGACCGGGCCGTTCACCGCCGCGATCGACACCTCACCCTCGCGCCCGGCCAGCAGAGCGGCGACCTCCTCCTCGGCGGCCTGCACCGCCACCATCGCCCCACCCGACGGCAACGCCTGCATCAACCGACCTCGCGCGGCCACCAGCGCACACGCATCCGAAAGCGACAACACCCCGGCCACATGCGCCGCCGCGATCTCCCCGATCGAATGCCCCGCCAGCACATCCGGCTTGACACCCCACGAGGACACCAGCCGGAACAACGCCACCTCAAGCGCGAACAACGCCGGCTGCGCCCACCCCGTCCGATCCAGCGCCTCCACCTCGGGCGTGCCCGGCTCGGCGAACAGCACCTCACGCAACGACCCGTCCAGCAACGGATCCAGCTCGGCGATCACCTCGTCCAACGCCTCGGCGAACACCGGGAACCGGTCATACAGCTCCCGGCCCATCCCCGCCCGCTGACTGCCCTGACCGGTGAACAACACCGCCAGCCGCGGCTCCGGCCCGGCCATCCCCTCGACCACACCGGCACCCGGACGGTCCTCGGCCAGCGCACCCAATCCGGCCAGCACCCCGTCACGGTCGGCGGCCAGCACCACCGCCCGATGCTCGAACGCCGACCGCGTCGTCGCCAGCGAGAACGCCGTGTCGATCAGACCCAGACCAGGCTGACCGTCCAGGACCGACGCCAACCGCTCGGCCTGCGCCCGCAACGCCCCCGCCGTACGGCCCGACACCAGCACCGGCACCACACCGGCAACCGGTGTGTGGTCCTGCGGAGCGTCCTCGTCCGCGGCTTCCGGAGATTCCACCGCTTGTTCGATGATCACGTGGGCGTTGGTGCCGCTGATCCCGAACGACGACACCCCCGCCCGCCACGGCCGCTCCACCCGAGGCCACGACCGAGAT
>NZ_JBSFWD010000168.1:0-1329 GCF_053592655.1 Streptosporangium sp. NPDC002607 | reverse complement strand
AGTGCGTACCGGCGACGGCGGCCCGGTAGTACCGGCTCGGCTGGGAGACGGACTGACCGTTGTTCAGCGTGCCGGTGTAGGTCTTCGGGTAGCCGGTGCAGACCGCCGGAGCGGGCGAGACGGTGCCCGGCGGGGTGGCTGCGCTGCCGGTCAGCAGGGTCAGGTCGTAGGCGGTGAGGATCTCGTTGACCGGCTGGAAGTAGGTGACGCCACCCGTGGTGCAGTTGCCGGAGCCGCCGGAGGTGACTCCCTGGGCCTGGTCCACCGAGATGAACGAACCACCCGAGTCACCCGGCTCGGCGCAGACACTGGTACGGGTCAGCCCGTGGATGGTGCCCTGGGGGTAGGTGACACTGGCGCTGAGCTGCCGGATGAGACCGCAGTGCCAGTCGGTGGTGGAGCCGGACCGGCAGATCGAGGCACCCTCCAGGGCCGGCCTGGAACCGGCGACGGGCACGATGCCGCCACTGCCGTTGCTCACCACCGGCCTGGGCGTCCAGCCGGCGTTCACCGCGACCCAGGCATAGTCGTTCTCGGGAAAGGACGACGCCCGGAAGACCCCCTGGGGCACCCGGTTGAAACCGGTGGTGGCATCACCCGTCTTACCGCAGTGACCGGCACTGACGAAACCCGCCTGGGTCCCGCGCATCACCGAGAAACCGACGGAGCAACGATTCGAACTGCCGATGTAGTAGGCGTCACCACCCTGCACGTCAGTGAGGAGCCGGGGCCGCTCGGTGGACGGCACCACCTTCACCACGCTCGAGTCGGCCCCCACTGCCTCCACGAGATCCTCGGTTGCCAGGGGGCTCTTCGACAGGATGACGATCCTGTTGTTCCTGGCGTCGACGAAGCGCACATCGCCCCCTCCGCCACGTCCCGGCAGGTCCACGTTAAGGTCACTGATGAGCCCGGCGAGTTCGGTCAGCGACCGTTTGACGAGTTCGGCTCTGGCGCCCGCCGCGACGATGGTGGGGAGGTCGGCGGGCTTGGTGGTGGCCACCACGAGAGTCTGTGAAATGGTTCCCATCAGCCACGAGCCGCCGAAACGCTCGCCGAGCGCCTCGCGGAGGTCTGCCTCGATCCCCGACATACGGATCTCGTTGGCCAGACGTGCCCGCACCTGTTCCTTGGTCAGGCCCAGGTCGCGTTGGAGCGCCTCCAGCATGCCCGACGGCGGTTTCCAGACGGACGCGGTGACCGGAACGTCCTGCGCCCGGGGTCCGGCGGCGATGGCCGGCACGCCCGTCAGGGTGAGCGCGGTGACCGCCAGCACGCAGCCCGTGGCGACGACATGTCTGCGGGACATGAATCCCTCCTCGACCTCGG
>NZ_JBSFWD010000167.1:0-1332 GCF_053592655.1 Streptosporangium sp. NPDC002607 | reverse complement strand
TAGTAGGGCTTGGTTAGGTGGGGATGGGCTGGGCGTGTCTGGGTAATGTGCGGCGGCAGGTGGGGCAGATCCCGGCCCAGCAGGCCAGCAGCAACTGGAGCTCGGCGATGACCCGGTAGGTACTCAAGCCACAGCCGGCGCTTTTGGGTTGAGCCGTTCCAGGGTGCAGAACGCGTGGGCGACCGAGACCAAGGTGACGTGGTGGTGCCAGCCGCTCCAGGTGCGGCCCTCGAAATGGTCCAGGCCCAGACCGGTCTTCAGCTCACGGTAGTCGTGCTCGACCCGCCAGCGGATCTTGGCCATACGCACCAGATGCCGTAGCGGCACGTCCGCCGCGAGAGTGGACAGCCAGTACTTGGTCGGTTCCGGCTCGCCGACCGGCCACTCGGCCAGCAGCCAGCACACCGGCAGGTCCTCACCGACGTAGGCACGGCGGATCTGTATCCCCGCCGGCCGGACCCTCAGTGCGTGGAAGCGGGAACGTAGCGGCCCTTTGGACCCGACTCGCCAGGTCACCGTGTGCAGCGCACGCCGCCCGGCAGCCAGCACCATCTGTCGGGCGCTGATCCGCCGCTGCCGATATCGGGGCGCCGCCCGGCGCCCGGTGCCCCGATACGGTGTCCTGGTGCGGCAGGACTCGGCCGCCAAAAGCGCGGTATCGGAGCGCACCCCCACCACGTAGGCGATGTCCCGCTCGGTCAGGGCCAGCCGAAAGGCCCCGTCTTGGCCGTACCCTTCATCGGCGACCACCAGCGGCGCATCCAGCCCCCAACACGCCAGCTCGTCCAGCATGTCCACGGCCAGCCGCCACTTGGGCACATGAGTGATGTCATCAGGAATCCGGGCCCGGTGCCGACGCGCCGCCACCGCATCGGCGTCCGCCACCCGCGGCGAGGCCGGATCCCAGCCCTCGGGCACGAACAGCCGCCAGTTCACCGGACACGACGCCGCGTCGGTGACCAGGTGCACGCTCGGGGCGACCTGGCAGTTGGCCCTCTTGCCCAACGCCCCGCAGTACTGCGCGGCCACGCCCGGCGACTCCTCGCCGTCTTTGGGAAAGGACACATCGTCGATCACCCAGGCGGCCGGGTGGATCGCCGCGTCCATCCGCCAGGCCAGCTCGGCCAGCACCAGTTGATGCGACCACGGGGCATCGGTGAGGAACTGCTGCAGCCCCTGGCGATCCACGTCCAGCCGGGCCGCCATCGGTTCCATCGATTTACGGGCCCCGTCGGTCAGCAGGCCACGCACATACCGCTCGCCCCATCGCCGCTGATCAGCACGGGCAAAACCGGAGAACACCTCAGCGGCGAACGTCTCCAGTCGCGCCCG
>NZ_JBSFWD010000166.1:0-1350 GCF_053592655.1 Streptosporangium sp. NPDC002607 | reverse complement strand
GAACCCCGCGAGTCCGAGTCGGCGAGCGCGGTGAGGGTGTCGGCGGCCATGGCGGTCAGCACCCCGTCGGGGCCCAGCTCCAGATACGCCCGTACCCCCTGACCGTGCAGCGCGCGCACCCCGTCGGCGAACCGGACCGCGCCACGCACCTGCTCCACCCAGTAATCCGGCGAGCACAACCGCTCCGCCGTGGCCACCTGGCCGGTCACGTTCGACACCACCGGAATACGCGGCGCGCTGTAGGTCAACCCGCCCGCCAGGGCGCGGAAGTCCTCCAGCATCGGCTCCATCAACGGCGAATGGAACGCGTGCGACACCCGCAACCGCTTGGTCCGAACCCCCTGACCTTCCAGGGCGGCGGCCACCTCCAGCACCGCCTCCGCCACCCCGGAGATCACCACCGAGGCCGGGCCGTTCACCGCCGCGACCGACACCTCACCCTCGCGCCCGGCCAGCAGAGCGGCGACCTCCTCCTCCGACGCTGCCACCGCCACCATCGCCCCACCCGACGGCAACGCCTGCATCAACCGCGCCCGACCCGCCACCAGCACACACGCATCCTTCAGGGACAACACCCCGGCCACATGGGCAGCGGTGATCTCCCCGATCGAGTGCCCCGCCAGCACATCCGGCCGCAGCCCCCACGACTCCACCAGCCGGAACAGCGCCGTCTCCACCGCGAACAACGCCGGCTGCGCCCACCCCGTCTGATCCAGCAGCCCCGCCTCAGCCGAACCCGGCTCAGCGAACAGCACCTCACGCACCGAACAGCCCGCCCGCTTGGCCGACTCGCCGCCCGGCCGCCCGGCCAACTCCCCGTCCAACTGCTCCAGCACCGCGTCCAACGCCTGCGCGAACACCGGGAACCGGTCATACAGCTCCCGGCCCATCCCCACCCGCTGGCTGCCCTGGCCGGTGAACAACACCGCCAGCCGCGGCTCCGGCCCCGCCGTCCCGCGCACCACACCGGCACCCGGACGGTCCTCGGCCAGCGCACCCAGCCCGGCCAGCACCCCGTCACGGTCGGCGGCCAGCACCACCGCCCGATGCTCGAACGCCGACCGCGTCGTCGCCAGCGAGAACACCGTGTCGATCAGCCCCAGCCCAGGCTGACCGTCCAGGAACGACGCCAACCGCTCGGCCTGCGCCCGCAACGCCTCCACCGACCGGCCCGACACCAGCAGCGGCACCACACCCGCAGTCGCAGCAGGTGCCTGGCCCTGCGAAGCCTCTTCGGGTTCCGGCGTTTCCGGTCCTTGTTCGATGATCACGTGGGCGTTGGTGCCGCTGATCCCGAACGACGACACCCCCGCCCGCCACGGCCGCTCCACCCGAGGCCACGACCGAGAT
>NZ_JBSFWD010000165.1:0-1363 GCF_053592655.1 Streptosporangium sp. NPDC002607 | reverse complement strand
AACGCCAGCGAACAATCCCCCGACCGCAGCGCCTGCGCCGCCAGATGCACCGCCACCAGCGACGACGAACACGCCGTGTCCACCGTCACCGCCGGCCCCTCCAACCCCAGCGTGTACGACACCCGGCCCGAGGCCACACTCGGCGCGGTCCCGGTACCCTCGTAGCCTTCGACGGCATCGCGCCGGCCGAGCCCTTCGACCACCTCACCGACGGCGGCCTGGTGCACCCGGCCGGCGGCGTTGCCCAGCGCCAGACCGTAGTCGTTGTACATCAACCCGGTGAACACCCCGGTACGGCTACCCCGCAACGTCCCCGGCTCGATCCCGGCCCGCTCCACCGCCTCCCACGACACCTCCAGCAACAACCGCTGCTGCGGATCAACCGCCAGAGCCTCACGCGGCGAGATCCCGAAGAACCCCGGATCGAACTCATCGGCATCGTGCAGGAACCCGCCATGACGCGTGTACGACGTCCCCACCCGGCCGGGATCCGGATCGTAAATACCTTCCAGATCCCACCCCCGATTCGTCGGGAACCCGGTGATCGCGTCGGTCTCCTCGATCACCAGCCGCCACAGATCCTCCGGAGAGGCCACCCCACCCGGATAACGGCACGCCATCCCCACGATCACGATCGGATCATCGGCCACCGAACGCAGCACCGGCAGATCCGCGACCTGCTCGGAGTCCGCCGAGCCGAACAGCTCCCCGTAAAGGAATTCCGCCACGCTGTACGAGGTCGGGTAGTCGAAGACCAGTGTCGCGGGCAGCGACAACCCCGTCGCCGCGGCCAGCTGGTTGCGCAGCTCCACCGCGGCCAGCGAATCCAGTCCCATCGTGCTGAAGGCCCGATCGGGCTCCACCGCATCCCCCGACACGTGACCCAGCACCACCGCCACCTGCCGCCGTACCAGCTCTTCCAGCACCCGCTCACGCTCGCCCACGTCCAGGCCGGCCAGGCGCCGCCGCAACCCGCCTTCCTGACCGCCACCGGCGGCCACCCGGACCGGTCGCCTCGCCGGTGCCAGCCCTCGCAGCAACGCCGGCACCTCGCCGCCGCGGCCCCGCAACACCTCCACCTCCACCCGCAGCGGCACCGTCATCACCGCATCCGCCCGCACGCTCACATCGAACAGCCGCAACCCCTCAGCGGCAGACAGTGCCGGCAGCCCCAGCCGGGCCAGCCGATCCCGGTCGGCGTCGGACAGCCCGGCGCTCATCCCGGTGGCCACATCCCACAGCCCGTACGCCAGCGACGTCGCCACCAACCCCCGCGACCGCCGATAGGCCGCCAACGCGTCCAAGAACACGTTGGCCGCCGCGTAGTTGCCCTGCCCCGCCGCCATGACCAGCCCACCGGCCG
>NZ_JBSFWD010000164.1:0-1401 GCF_053592655.1 Streptosporangium sp. NPDC002607 | reverse complement strand
GTCCCGGCCGCGGTCACCGCTTTGGCGGAGTTGCCGCTGACCGTCAACGGCAAGCTCGACCGCAAGGCCCTGCCCGACCCGGAGTTCTCCACCACCGACGGCCGCAGCCCGCGGACCCCGCAGGAAGAACTGCTCTGCGGCCTCTACGCCGAGGTCCTGGAACTGCCCCGGGTCAGCGTCGACGACAGCTTCTTCGACCTGGGCGGGCACTCGCTGCTGGCGACCCGTCTGGTCAGCCGTATCCGCACGGTTTTAGGAGTGGAGGTGCCGATCCGGATACTGTTCGAGACCCCGACCGTGGCGGGCCTGGCGCAGCGCCTCGCCCTGAATCCGCAGGAGCAGGCGTTCGGCGTTCTGCTCCCCCTTCGCGCCGCCGGCCGCCGGGCGCCGCTCTTCTGTGTGCATCCCGGGAGCGGTCTCAGCTGGCCGTACGCGTCGCTCCTGCCGCACATCGACCCGGAGGTCCCGGTGTACGCCCTGCAGGCCCGCGGCCTGCAGGGCGGGGAATCATTGCCGGCCTCGATCGAGGAGATGGCCGCCGAGTACGTAAGCCAGGTCCTCGAGGTGTGGCCGGAGGGGCCCTACCGCCTGCTGGGCTGGTCGTTCGGGGGCATCGTTGCGCACGCGATGGCGGCCCGGCTGGAACAGGCCGGCCGGCGGGTCGAATCGCTCACCCTGATCGACGCGTTTCCGGCGCACCCGCTGAGCGACGACGTCATCGAGAAGGTGGCCGAGCTGGAGATCTCACGCCTCTACCTCGACATGCTCGAGGCGTTCGAGATCGACACCGCCGGGTACGCGGACCGCACCCTGCGCCACGACGAGTTCGTACAGATCCTGCACTCCCGCAACACGGCGCTCGCCTCGCTCGATGAGGATCTGCTCGCCGCCTCGTTCCGTATCATGATCAACAATATCCGGATCGGCGGCCGGTACCGGCACGACGTGGTGGCCGCGGACATGCTGATCATCGCGGCCGAGCACGAGGATCCGCGGTACGCGCTGACGGAGGACGCCTGGGTGCCGTACGTGAGCGGTGATATCCGGCTGCACCCGGTGGCCGCGTCGCACCAGCGCCTGCTCACCCCGGGGCCGCTGCGCGAATACGGCGGACTGATCGACGACCGGCTTCGCGGAGACGAGATCGGCGGCGAGCCGGGCTGAGGCACGTGACGAGGGCGGATCGGCCGGCTGTTTCCATCCTCTGTCCCGGGCGCTGTCGCCGGCGGCCGAGGTCCTGTCGGTGCGGTACCCGTCAGGACCGGCTCGACGTCGACTGCATCTTCCCGGAGGTGCGGAAGCGGTGCCCGCGCGGCCGAGTCCAGGCAGTCGCGCGAGCCCATGTAGAGCTCGGCGCCCGGTTCGAAGTAGGCGCGCATCAGGTCGATGAGGATCAGCGCC
>NZ_JBSFWD010000163.1:0-1418 GCF_053592655.1 Streptosporangium sp. NPDC002607 | reverse complement strand
ACCGGCACCAGCACCGCGTCCGGGCCAGAACCGGCTTCGGCCTCCGCGGCGAGGGTGTCGACCGCCATCGCGGTCAGCACGCCGTCGGGGCCCAGTTCCAGGTAGGCCCGCACTCCTTGAGCGTGCAGCGTCCGGATTCCGTCGGAGAAGCGGACGGCCCGACGCACCTGCTCCACCCAGTAATCCGGCGAGCACAACTGCTCCGCCGTGGCCGGTTCTCCGGTCACGTTCGACACCACCGGAATACGCGGCGCGTGGTAGGTCAACCCGCCCGCCACCGCTCGGAAGTCCTCCAGCATCGGATCCATCAACGGCGAATGGAACGCATGCGACACCCGCAACCGCTTCGTCCGCACACCCCGCTCCTGCAGAGCGGCGACGACCTCCAGCACCGCCTCCTCCACCCCGGCGATCACCACCGAGGCCGGGCCGTTCACCGCCGCGACCGACACCTCCTCCTCACGCCCCGCCAGCAGCTCGGCGACCTCCTCCTCGGACGCCCGCACCGACACCATCGCCCCACCGGCAGGCAGCGCCTGCATCAACCGCGCCCGACCCGCCACCAACACACACGCATCCTTCAGGGACAACACCCCGGCCACATGCGCCGCGGTGATCTCCCCGATCGAATGACCGGCCAGCACATCCGGCCGCACCCCCCACGAGGACACCAACCGGAACAGCGCCGTCTCCACCGCGAACAACGCCGGCTGCGCCCACCCCGTCCGATCCAGCAGCCCCGCCTCGGCCGACCCCGGCTCGGCGAACAACACCTCCCGCAACGACCCGTCCAGCAGCGGGTCCAGCTCGGCGAGCACCTCGTCCAACGCCTGCGCGAACACCGGGAACCGCGCATACAACTCCCGGCCCATCCCCACCCGCTGGCTGCCCTGACCGGTGAACAGGAACGCCAGCTTGGCCGCACCCCGCGCCGAACCGGTCACCACACCCGCGGCCGGCGCCCCCTCGGCCACCGCCGCCAGACCCCGCACCAACTCCGCACGCTCAGCACCCACCACCACCGCCCGATACTCAAACGCCGACCGAGCCGTCGCCAGCGACACCCCCACCTCGGCCAACCCCAGACCAGGCGAACCCTCCACATACGACAGCAACCGGGCCGCCTGCGCCCGCAACGCCACCTCACTCCGCCCCGACACCGCCCACACCACGGCCCCGGACTCGGCGACCTCAACCTCGGCCGCCGCGACGTCCTCCACCCCGGGAGGCTGCTCAATGATCACATGCGCGTTGGTGCCGCTGATCCCGAACGACGACACCGCCGCCCGGCGCGACCGCTCCACCCGAGGCCACGACCGCGCTTCGGCCACCAGCTCGACCGCGCCCTCGCTCCAGTCCACATGCGAGGACGGCTCGTCCACATGCAACGTGCGCGGCACCACACCCTCGCGCATCGC
>NZ_JBSFWD010000162.1:0-1435 GCF_053592655.1 Streptosporangium sp. NPDC002607 | reverse complement strand
CAGATCGCCAGCACCTCGCTCAGCCAGTTGATCACCGGAGCCACCTGCCACGCCCCCGAGCACGTGGTCGGCAACACCCCGGTGCTCTGGGTCCCGGAGATCGCCTCGGGGCAGGGGCGCGGGTTCTGGGCGAAGCTGGAGGGCAACAACCCCGGAGGGATCAAGGACCGCTCCGCCCTCTACATCGTCGAGCGGGCACGCGAGCGCGGCCTGCTTCGCCCCGCAGCGCCCATCGTGGAGTCCACCAGCGGGACCTTCGGCCTGGGCCTGGCACTGGCCGGCATCGTCGGCGGCCACCCGGTGACGCTGGTGACCGACCCGGGCATGGAACCGCTGATGCGCCGGCTGCTGTCCGCCTACGGGGCGCGTGTCGTCGTCGTCGGCGAACCGCACCCGGTGGGCGGCTGGCAGCGGGCCCGCCGCCAGCGCGTGCTGGAACTGCTCGATGAGCACCCCGACGCCTACTGCCCGGACCAGTACAACAACCCCGACAACGTCGCCGCCTACACGGGGCTGGCCATGGAACTGGCCGGCCAGCTCGGGCGGATCGACGTCCTGGTGTGCAGCGTGGGCACCGGCGGTCACAGCGCCGGGGTCTCCCGCGCGCTACGGCGCTTCTATCCCGACCTGCGCCTCGTCGGCGTCGACACGATCGGCTCGACCATCTTCGGCCAGCCCGCGCGCGTCCGGCTCATGCGCGGCCTGGGCAGCAGCATCTACCCGCGCAACGTGGCCTATGAGGCATTCGGCGAGGTCCACTGGGTCGCACCCGCCGAAGCGGTCTGGGCCTGCCGGCGCCTGGCCGCGCTGCGATACGCCACCGGCGGATGGAGCGTCGGCGCGGTGGCCCTGGTGGCATCCTGGCTGGCCCGCACGCTGCCCGGCCACACCCGGATAGCGGCGATCTTCCCCGACGGCCCGCACCGCTACTTCGACACCGTGTTCAACGACGACTACTGCGCCGACCGGGGCCTGCTCGGCGCGCCGGCGGCGACCGATCCCGACGAGATCGTCCACCCCGCCGAGCGTGAGCTGACCCGCTGGACCCGGTGCACGACCGTGCTCGACCCCACCGTCCCGGGAAACGGCGTCGCGGGAACACCCGTCACTCCCGGAGGTGGCGCGGAGGAGGCGGCCACCGCCGCCGCCGAAAGGACATGCTCTGGAGACGAAGAGGTCCGGCGGTGAGGGGCACCCTGGCCCTGGCCCGCTCCTTTGACCGGCCGGTGAGACTGCTACTGGTCAACCAGCTCACCATCAACACCGGCTTCTACATGCTGATGCCCTACCTGGCCGGCCACCTGTCGGGAGCGCTGGCGCTACCGGCGGCACTGGTCGGCCTGATCCTGGGCATCCGCAACCTCAGCCAGCAGGGCATGTTCCTGATCGGCGGCACCCTCGCCGACCGGCTCGGCCACAAACCCATGATCGTCGC
>NZ_JBSFWD010000161.1:0-1508 GCF_053592655.1 Streptosporangium sp. NPDC002607 | reverse complement strand
CGGAAACTCGCCAAGCTCACCGCGTGAGACATCGTCCAAGGGAGTGGCTCGGCCGTGCTGGGCGGTGCGCCAGCCGGAGGCCTCGGGACATCCGTGCTTCAGGGGGTCTCGCGGGAACGGTACTTGGCGGTGAGCTCCTCCAACTGCGGGACGAGCTCGTTGGGGGTGGGCAGCGCGCGGACCTCGTTCCGGAGCCCGGTGGCGCGGTCCCGGAAGACGGGGTCGTTCAGCAGCCTGAGCAGGGCCTTCCTGACGGCCGGTCCTGTCCCGAGGGCGGAGGGGATGGCCAGCCCGGCACCGTGCTCCGCCAGTCTCCGAGAGATCAATGGTCCCTCGAAATGGTACGGCAGAGCGAGTTGCGGTATCCCGTGCAACGCGACCGTGCTCAGCGTGCCCGCCCCGCCGTGGTGGATGACCGCCGTGCAGGTGGGCACGAGGGCGTGCAGCGGGACGTAGGACACCAGGCGGGCGTTGTCGGGAACGCGGCGGAGTTTGGCCTGTTCGGACTCGGCGATGGTCGCGACGATCTCGATGTCGAGGTCGGCCAGCGCGTCGAGGATGTCCTGCACGTTGGCGGCGTAGCCGCCGAAGTGCTCGGTGGCGGTGGTGCCGAGGGTGAGGGCGACGCGGGGGCGCTGGGGCGGGGTCCACAGCCATTTCGGTACGACGGCGGGTCCGCCGTAGGGGACGTACCGCGTGCGCAGATAGTGCAGGTCGGCCTCCACCCCGATCGACGTGGGGAACTGGTGGATGGTGAAGTTCCCGGTGATCATGTCCTCGGTGAAGTCGAAGCCGTACTTGCGGCCGTAGCCGGCCAGCCAGTCGGCGAGCGGGTCGGCGCGCTCCTCGGGGGGTTGCTCGGCCTGGAGGCGCAGGAAGTGTTGCCGGGTGACGCCGAAGACGTCGACGCTCCACAGCAGCCGGGCGTGCGCGGCGCCGCAGGCCTTGGCGGCTATCGCCCCGGCGGAAGTGAAGGGTTCCCAGATGACCAGGTCGGGTCGCCAGTGCCGGGCGAAGTCCACCATGCCGGCGATCAACGGAAAGTTGTGTGGTTTCTGCTCGTGCGGCACCGTACCGCCGTACGCGTCCAGCAGGGATTCCCAGGTGACGTCCGCCCGGTCCTCCGCGACCTTCCACGGCATCGGCAGCCCGGCGCGTGCCTGTTCGAGCAGCTTCGGGTCGAGCTTCACGTCCCACCAGAAATCGGCGTCGCGGCCGACGGGGACGGCGGTCAGGCCGGCCTGGGTGATGACGTCGGCGAACTTGGGCTGGCTGGCGACGCGGACCTCGTGGCCGGCGGTGCGCAGTGCCCAGGCCAGCGGTACCGAGGGCAGGAAGATGGTCTTCTCGGGGATCGTGGCGAACAGGACGCGCATCGTGTCGTCTCCTCAGCGGTGTTCGGCGGTGAGCTTCTCCAGCTGCGGGACGAGCTGGTTGGGGGTGGGCTGGGCGTGGATCTCGTCGCGCAGGTCGTGCGCCCGGTCGCGGAAGGCGGGTTCGTCCAGCAG
>NZ_JBSFWD010000160.1:0-1514 GCF_053592655.1 Streptosporangium sp. NPDC002607 | reverse complement strand
CCGCCCGGCGCGGCGCCGGCGCGGGGGGTGCCGGTCCCCCCGTCCGGGTCACCGGCACGCCTCCTGTCACCCCGTCCGCGGAGACGTCCCGGCAGGAGAACGGCTCACCCCGGACACGCCTCCGGCACGTCGGCCCTGAGCGCCTCAATCGGAGGAGAAGGCCGCGTCGAAGGCGGCCGAGGGCGGGGTGATGGCGTTGAGCCTGCGGATCACGGCCAGCGCGTCGGGGGCGCCGTCCAGGCGGTCCATGCCCGCGTCCTCCCACTCGATGGAGATCGGCCCGGTGTAACCGATCGCGTTCAGCGCGCGGAAACAGTCCTCCCACGGCACGTCGCCCCGGCCGGTGGAGACGAAGTCCCAGCCCCGGCGCAGATCGCCCCAGGGCAGGTGCGAGGCCAACCGGCCGCGGCGGCCGTCGCCGGTGCGGACCTTGGCGTCCTTGCAGTCGACGTGGTAGATCCGGTCGGCGAAGTCCAGGATGAAGCCGACCGGGTCGATCTCCTGCCACACCATGTGCGAGGGGTCCCAGTTCAGCCCGAACGCGGGCCGGTGCCCGACGGCCTCCAGGGTCCGCACCGTGCTGTGGTAGTCATAGGCGATCTCACTGGGATGCACCTCGTGGGCGAAACGCACCCCCACCTCGTCGAAGACGTCCAGGATCGGGTTCCACCGGGCAGCGAAATCGGCGTAGCCGGCCTCGATCATCGCGGGCGGCACCGGCGGGAACATCGCCACGGTGTGCCAGATGGACGATCCGGTGAAGCCGACCACGGTGTCCACACCGAGTCTGGCCGCGGCCCGAGCCGTGTTCTTGATCTCCTCTGCGGCGTTGCGGCGAACCTGTTCCGGCTCGCCGTCACCCCAGACGCGGGCGGGCAGGATGGCCCTGTGCCGCTCGTCGATGGGATGGTCGCAGACGGCCTGGCCGACCAGGTGGTTGGAGATGGCGTGCACGACCAGGTTGTGCTTGGCCAGGATCTCCCGCTTGCGATCGATGTAGCCGTCCTCGGACAGCGCCCTGTCGACCTCGAAGTGATCGCCCCAGCAGGCGATCTCCAACCCGTCGTATCCCCAGCCCGAGGCCAGCCGGCAGACCTCCTCGAAGGGCAGATCGGCCCACTGGCCGGTGAACAAGGTGATAGGCCTGCTCATCTGAATCCTTTCAGCGTGGAGACCCCCGCCTTCAGGCGTGGGTAGAAAACAACGCGGCACGGCGCCGCACGGATTATCGTGTTCGAGCGGTGGCGATAACCAAGCCACCGCACGCATGACCCGCACCACCCTCGCCGCTGGGCAGGCGGAGAGGTAAAACGCCTGTGGAGCTGGTGTAAGACCTCAACGGGAGTCCTCTCTCGGGCGGGCAACCGGCGGTGAAGCAGGAAACCCGACCCGTGAGGGTTGGAATTCCCTGGCTTCAGCCATGGGGAGGAGGTCAAACGTCCTCCACACGGTTGGTGGACCTGTTCTCGCCGGGCCGGTCGCCGGTGTGGTGCACCGCGCGCGGTGCACCACAC
>NZ_JBSFWD010000159.1:0-1519 GCF_053592655.1 Streptosporangium sp. NPDC002607 | reverse complement strand
CACGATCAGCCGCGACCACCACCGCCCGATGCTCGAACACCGACCGCGTCGCCACCAGCGAGAACGCCACATCGCTCAGCACCGGAGCAGGATCGGTGCCCACATACGACACCAGCCGCCCGGCCTGCGCCCGCAACGCCTCCGCCGTACGACCCGACACCACCACCGAAACCACCGGCGGCTCCACGACGACACCCGGCATCCGGTCCCCTGTGCGAACCCTGGCCTCAGGCTCCGGGAGCTCCGGTCCCTGCTCGACGATCACGTGCGCGTTGGTGCCGCTGATCCCGAACGACGACACACCCGCCCGGCGCGGACGGTCGGTCTCCGGCCACGCCGTCGGCTCGGTCAGCAACTCCACCGCACCAGAGGCCCAGTCCACATGTGACGAGGGTGCGTCCACATGCAGCGTCTTGGGCAGCACCCCGTGCCGCATCGCAAGCACCATCTTGATCACACCTGCCACACCGGCGGCGGCCTGGGTGTGACCGATGTTCGACTTGATCGAGCCCAGCAGCAGCGGCCGATCGTCCGATCTGTCCTGGCCGTAGGTCGCCAGCAGGGCCTGCGCCTCGATCGGGTCACCCAAGGTCGTCCCGGTACCGTGGCCCTCCACCACGTCCACCTCGGCCGGCGACAGCCCGGCGCCGGCCAGCGCCTGGCGGATCACCCGCCGCTGCGACGGACCGTTCGGCGCCGTCAACCCATTCGACGCACCATCCTGGTTCACCGCCGAACCCCGCACCACCGCCAGCACCTCATGGCCGTTGCGCCGCGCGTCCGACAACCGCTCCAGCACCAGCATGCCCACGCCCTCGGCCCACCCCGCACCGTCGGCGCCGTCGGCGAACGCCTTGCACCGTCCATCGGCGGCCAGCCCACCCTGGGCGCTGAAATCGATGAACGAGTTCGGCGTGGCCATCACGGTCACACCACCGGCCAGCGCCAGCGAGCACTCATCACCGCGCAGGGCCTGTGCGGCCAAGTGCAGTGCCACCAGCGAGGAGGAGCACGCGGTGTCCACGGTCACCGCCGGCCCTTCCAGGCCGAGGGTGTAGGACAGCCGGCCGGTCGCGACACTACCGGCGCTACCGGTACCGGAGAAGCTCATCACCTCCGGTGGGAACTCCACACCGGTCGCGTAATCGTGGTACATGACCCCGGCGAACACGCCGGTACGGCTACCGCGCAGCGAGACCGGATCGATCCCGGCCCGCTCGACCGCCTCCCAGGACGCCTCAAGCAGCAGTCGCTGCTGCGGGTCCATCGCCAGCGCCTCGCGGGGCGAGATGCCGAAGAACCCGGGGTCGAACTCCCCCGCGTCGTGCAGGAACCCGCCCTCACGCACGTAACTGGTTCCACGGCTCTCCCGATCCGGGTTGTACAACGCTCCGAGATCCCAGCCGCGCGATGTCGGGAAACCAGTGATCGCGTCGGTCTCCTCGATCACCAGCCGCCACAGATCCTCCGGAGAGGCCACCCCACCCGGATAACGGCACGCCATCCCCACGATCACGAT
>NZ_JBSFWD010000158.1:0-1647 GCF_053592655.1 Streptosporangium sp. NPDC002607 | reverse complement strand
ACCACGTAGGAGGCGCACTTGTCGACCTCCGCGGGCGCGCACTGCTGCCAGATCTCGGTGCCGCCCCGCATCAGGATCTTGTCGGCGTCCTTGACGACGTTGTGCTCGGCACCGAAGTTGATCAGTGCCCAGGCGTCCTTGGCGTAGTACGTCTCGTCGAACATGACCGCGTTCGGCCGCCCGAGGTTGGTGAAGCGCAGGATCGCCCCGAACACCGTGACCAGCAGCGGGCCCAGCCAGCCCCACAGGGGGTTACCCGGCATCGGCGGCACCAGACGGTCACGAGCGGAACCCGAGGGCCCGCCGTCGGGCTGGGGCTCCGGCTGCTCTGACGCCTGGCTGGGGAAGTCGGTCACGGCCACCCGGACATCGTACGGTCCCCTTACCGTAGCTAGCCCAGGAAACACCTCACTACAGGACTAAATGGTTAACTTCTCCCCGCGCCGGGGGGCCATCCGAAATGCGGGAGGATGGAGCGGTGACGGACAACGGCAGGCTTGTGCTGGCAGGGGCTCCGATCGGGCAGGCGGGCGACGCCTCACCCCGGCTGAGGCTGGCGCTGGAGAGCGCGGACGTGGTCGCGGCGGAGGACACCCGGCGGCTGCGGCGCCTGGCCGGGGAACTGGGCGCCGAGATCGGCGGCCGGGTCGTCTCCTACTACGACGCCAACGAGGCAGGACGGGCCGCCGAGCTCCTCGGCGCGCTCCAGGACGGCAAGACGGTGCTGGTCATCACCGACGCCGGCATGCCGGGCGTCTCCGACCCCGGCTACCGGCTGACCCACCTGGCGGTCGAGGCCGGGATCGCGGTCACCTCGCTGCCGGGGCCGTCGGCGGTGACCACGGCGCTGGCCGTCTCGGGGCTGCCCAGCGACCGGTTCTGTTTCGAGGGCTTCCCGCCGCGCAAGTCCGGTGAGCGCTCCCGCAGGCTCTCGGCCCTCGCGGAGGAGGAGCGCACGATGGTGTTCTTCGAGGCGCCGCACCGGCTCGGTGCCGCGCTGGCGGCGATGGCGGAGGCGTTCGGCGCCGACCGCCGGGCGGCGGTCTGCCGCGAGCTCACCAAGACCTACGAGGAGGTACGGCGGGGCGGTCTCGGCGAGCTGGCCGAGTGGGCGGCCGGGGGCGTCAAGGGGGAGATCACCATCGTGGTCGCCGGGTACGCCGGGCAGGCCCTGCCGCCGGTGATCGAGGACCTGGTGGACGAGGTCGCGCGCCGCGAGGAGACGGGGGTGCCGAGGAAGCAGGCGATCGTGGATGTGGCGAAGGCGGCGGGAATCCCCAAACGGGATCTTTATCAAGCTGTCCATCGAGGCTGACTTTTCACCATAATTCCCTGAATGGGATCAACACGGGATCGTCTCTTGCCGCCCATGTCGGGAAATGCCGCCTGGGGCTGGCTGGGGCCGTTGCTGGTCGCGGCCTTCGGGGGGATCCTGCGCTTCGTCGGCCTCGGGCGGCCGAACGCGGTCATGTTCGACGAGACGTACTACGCCAAGGACGCCTGGGCACTGATCAACCACGGGGTGGAGCGGGCCTCTTTCGGCACCGTGAAGGATCCCATCGCCGACAGGATGATCATGCAGGGGAACACCGACTTCCTGGTCAAGTGCACCCCGCCGGAGGCCGACCCCTGCCCGCTCTACGTGGC
>NZ_JBSFWD010000157.1:0-2001 GCF_053592655.1 Streptosporangium sp. NPDC002607 | reverse complement strand
GCCCTCGGACAACCGTTCACGGACGGTCCTCTCCGCCGCGTCCGGGTCGGTACCGATCAGGCACGACACCGCGTCGAAACCCGCCGCCCGCAGAGCCGCGTCGCTCTGCTCGATCCGTGCGGTGAGCGTCGCCTCATCGAGGCCCGGATGCCGGGTGTAGTCGATCGCGTTCGGATGTAGCCCGATCGTCAGAATCGTTGCCATCTTCGCTCCTACCAGGGGACGGGGCCGTTACGGTCGAAGAAGCCTCCGGTGGGCCCGTCAGGGTCCAAAGTGGCCAACCTGATGATCGCATCGGCCCCCTCGGCGACGGTGTGGACACCCGTGTGATGGTTCATGTCGGTGGCGGGGTTGCCCGGATCCGCGGCGTTGACCTTGAACCCGGGCAGCGCTCGGGCGTACTGGGACACGATCATGTTGAGCGCCGCCTTCGACGAGGCGTAGTCCAGGGCCAGGAAGCCGGACTCGGGGCGGGTGGGGTCACCGGCGTGTGTCAGCGAGGCGAGACCGCTGGACACCATGACGACGCGGGGCTGTTCCGACTTCCGAAGCAACGGCAGGAACGCGTGTGTGACCCGTACCTGACCGAACACGTTGACCTCGTACAGCTCCCGTAGCGCGTCGGCGCCCATGTCGGCCGGATCCAGCAACGGGCCACCGACTCCGGCGTTGTTGACCAGCACATCCAGGTGATCCACGCGGCCGGAGACGGCCCTCACGGCCGCCGCCACGGACTCGTCCGAGGTCACGTCGAGTTCGACGAACTCGACATCGAGCCCTTCACCCGCCAGTGTGTCCGCGGCGTGCATGCCGCGTTCCCGGTCCCGGGCGGCCAGCAGGACCAGCCATTCTCTCCCGGCCAGGCGGCGTACGGTCTCCCGGCCCAGTCCCTTGTTCGCTCCGGTGACCAGCGCCACCGTCCTCATGTCCGTCATGGGGTCGATCGTCGGTGTGCGCGTCCGGGCACGCCAGGACCGCTGAGGCATGGGACCCGCGGTACCACCCGGCCGCGCGGTCCGTGCGACATCATCGAGGAGTGGACCGAGCCGAACTCGCCGAAGTACTCCGCACAGCCCGGGCCCGGGTGCGACCGCAGGACGTCGGGCTGCCGTCGGGCACTCGCCGCCAGGTGCCGGGCCTGCGCCGGGAGGAAGTGGCCATGCTCGCGAGTCTGAGCGTCGACTACGTGGTCCGGCTTGAACAGGGGCGCGGGCCGCGGCCTTCGAGCCAGGTCATCGCCGCGTTGGCCCAGGCGCTGCGGCTCGACGACGATGACCGCGACCTGGTGTTCCGGCTTGCCGGTCACGAGCCGCCTCAGGCCGGACGCGTCGCGACGGTCATCCGGCCGAGCGTGCTCCGGCTGCTGGACCGCATGGCGGATCTGCCCGTGCTGGTGCTGTCGGCCAAGGGCGACGTGCTGGCCTGGAATCCCCTTGCGGCGGCGCTTCAAGGCGACATGTCCGCGTGGCCGCAGCGGCAGCGGAACCTCATCTGGCAACGTTTTCTCGGTAGTAGTCGCTGCCAGGTCGCCGCGGGTCCGGGCGAAGACGACGCGGCCGCTCGCGCCTCGGTCGGCACGCTCCGTGCCGCCCAGGCCCGTTACCCCAATGACCCCGAACTGGCGCGAATGATCACAGGACTGCGTCGTGGCAGCCCGCGATTCGACGAGCTGTGGCGGGAGGGACGGTCCTCCCCATGGCGTACCGCGACCAAGAGCATCGCCCATCCCGAGCTGGGGACCATCACGCTCGATTGCGACACCCTTCTGCTCCCGGACAGCGACCAGACCGTGCTCGTGTACTCGGCCGAGCCGGGAACCCCCGAGGCCACGGCGCTCGACATGCTACGGGTGACCGGGCTGCAGCTTTTCTGAGGCGCCGCGGACGGATCCACGAAAGATCGAGGCTAGGCCCTGTCCTGCGGATCTTTTGCCTACTGCGGTCGGTCAGGCGGCGCCTCGCCGCGTTGTCGTCGGTCACCGCAGCACGCTGCGGCTCCCTC
>NZ_JBSFWD010000156.1:0-2009 GCF_053592655.1 Streptosporangium sp. NPDC002607 | reverse complement strand
GCCTCCACGACATCGACATCAGCCGCGCCAAGACCGGCATTGGCCAGAGCAGCACGAATGACACGCTGCTGCGAAGGACCATGAGGAGCCGTCAGACCGTTGGAGGCCCCGTCCTGGTTGATGGCCGACCCACGAACCACCGCCAGTACCCGGTGCCCCAGACGACGGGCGTCGGACAACCTCTCCAGCAGCAGCATCCCGGCGCCCTCGCTCGCCACCATGCCGTCGGCACCGGCACCGAACGCCTTCGTCCGGCCATCCGCCGCCAGCACGCGCTGCCGGGCGAAGTCCACGAACAGGTCGGTGGAGGCCATGACCGTGACACCACCGGCCAGCGCCAACTCGCACTCCCCCCGGCGCAACGCCTGAGCGGCCAGATGGATCGCCACCAGCGAGGAGGAACACGCGGTGTCCACCGTGATCGCCGGCCCCTCCAAGCCCAGCACGTAGGAGATGCGCCCCGAAGCCACACTGGCCGCCACTCCGGTCAGCCGGTGGCCCTCAACGGCTTCGGCGCTCCCGGCACCATACTCATGAGACCACGTACCCGCGAAGACCCCGGTGGGAGTCCCGGCCAGGCTACGCGGATCGATACCCGCCCTTTCCACCGCCTCCCAGGCGACCTCCAACAGCAACCGCTGCTGCGGATCCATCCCCAACGCCTCACGAGGCGAGATGCCGAAGAACTCCGCGTCGAACCCGGCGGCGTCATCCAGGAACCCGCCGCACCGAACGTACGTCGTACCCGACTCATCCGGATCAGAGCTGAACAACCGGTCCAGATCCCAGCCACGATCCACCGGGAACTCGACGCTCACCTCCCTTCCCGCCGCGACCACGTCCCACAGCTCCCCCGCGGACGTCACCCCACCGGGGAAACGGCAACCAATCCCCACCACCGCGATCGGTTCGTCTGTCTCCATCCCGACCGGTGTTGGAACGGCGGGGGATGCGACACCGGCTACCTGCTCGTAGAGATGAGTTGCCAGAGCCCGTGGCGTGGGGTGGTCGAAGACGACGGTCGGAGGAAGGTCGTAGCCCGTGGTCTGGCCGAGCTGCTTGCGAAGCTCAAGCGCGTTGAGGGAGGTGAAGCCGAGAGCCTTGAACTGCTGCTCTGGGTCGAGGGTGCCGGAGCTGACATGCCCGAGAACGGTCGCCACGTGGGCCTGGACGATCCGCAGGAGTCGGTCGTGTTGTTGACCTGGAGTGAGACCGGTCAGTTCGGCGGCGAAGGAACGTGCGGTGTCGGCATTGGCGGCACGGCGACGGACGATCCGGGCTGGGCGGCTCCTCGACGTGGCGGGAGTGTGCCCCTCCGAGAGCGGACTGCTTGAGCGGAGGGTGAGGGTGTCGATGGTGATGACCGGCGCGTCCGCGGGATCTGTCGCGGTGACGCTGATGGTGTCGGCGTCGATGGTGGTGATGCGTACCCGCAGCATCGTGGCGTCGGTGGCGTGCAGCGTGATGCCCGACAACGCGAACGGCATCCGCACCCCCTCGCCGTCACCACTGCCGCTGTCGTCACCGCCGCTGGTGGTGGGCAGGATGAGGGGGTGAAGCGCCGCGTCCAGAAGGGCGGGGTGGATGCCGTGACCGCGGCCGTCGAGGTTTTCGGGCAGCCGGACCTCGGCGTAGAGGTCATCACCCTGGCGCCAGATGGCGCTCACGGCCTGGAAGGCGGGACCGTACTGGTAACCGGCGGCGGCCAGCCGCTCATACAGGTCCTCCACCGCGACAGCCTGCGCACCCGGCGGCGGCCACGAATTCCAGGCCGCCGTCGTAGCCTCCGCAGACGACACATCCGAGGCGCGGGACAGGTATCCGCTCGCGTGTAGTGTCCAGCCCTCCTGCCCGCTTCCACCAGTGCTGTGGGGGCGGGAGTGAACGCTGAAGGCGCACCGCTCCTCCTGCGGCGTCCCGACGATGACCTGAAGGTCCACCGCCCCCTCGGCCTCCAGCACCAACGGCGCCTGCAACACCAACTCGTCGACGACCTGATGACCGGCATG
>NZ_JBSFWD010000155.1:0-2018 GCF_053592655.1 Streptosporangium sp. NPDC002607 | reverse complement strand
CCGGCGGTGACGGTGGACACCGCCTGCTCGTCGTCGCTGGTGGCGCTGCATCTGGCGGCCCAGGCGCTGCGCTCGGGGGAATGCTCGCTGGCGCTGGCCGGTGGGGTGACGGTGATGTCCACCCCGAACACCTTCATCGACTTCTTCCGCCAGGGCGGTCTGAGCTCTGACGGGCGATGCCGGTCGTTCTCCGAGTTCGCCGATGGGGTGGGCTGGTCGGAGGGTGTGGGTGTGCTGGTGCTGGAGCGGCTGTCGGACGCGCGGCGTAACGGCCATGAGGTGCTTGCGGTGGTGCGGGGTTCGGCGGTGAACCAGGATGGTGCGTCGAACGGGTTGACGGCGCCGAACGGCCCGTCGCAGCAGCGGGTGATCCGCCAGGCGCTGGCCGGGGCGGGGTTGTCCTACGCGGATGTCGACGTGGTGGAGGGGCACGGGACCGGGACGACGTTGGGTGACCCGATCGAGGCGCAGGCGCTGCTGGCGACGTACGGGCAGGACCGGCCGGAGGACCGGCCGGTGCTGCTGGGGTCGATCAAGTCGAACATCGGTCACACCCAGGCGGCCGCCGGTGTGGCAGGTGTGATCAAGATGGTCATGGCGATGCGCGAGGGCGTGGTGCCGCAGTCGTTGCACGTGGACGAGCCGTCCTCGCATGTGGACTGGGCCTCGGGTGCGGTGGAACTGCTGACCGAGCCGGTGGAGTGGCCGGAGACGAGCCGTCCGCGTCGGGCCGCGGTGTCGTCGTTCGGGATCAGTGGCACCAACGCGCATGTGATCTTGGAGCAGCCTCCGGTGCCGGTGGAGGCCGGGGTCGGCGAGGTTGATGGCGGGTCTGATGGCGGGGTTGTTCCGTGGGTGGTGTCGGGGCGGAGTGAGGTGGCGTTGCGGGCGCAGGCGGCCCGGTTGCTGTCGTATGTGGAGGGTTCGCCTGGTCTGGGGTTGGCCGAGGTGGGGGTGTCGCTGGCGACGGCTCGGTCGGCGTTTGAGTATCGGGCGGTGGTGGTGGGTGCTGAGCGTGCGGAGTTGGTGCGGGGCCTGGCCGCGGTGGCCGAGGGGGCGCCGGCCGCCGGTGTGGTGACCGGTTCGGCGCGGGGTGCGGCCAAGCTGGCGTTCCTGTTCACCGGTCAGGGCAGCCAGCGGGTGGGGATGGGCCGGGAGTTGTACGCGCGGTTCCCGGTGTTCGCGCAGGCGTTGGACGAGGTGCTCGCCGAGCTGGACCCGCTGCTCGATGGGTCGTTGCGGGAGGTGTTGTTCGCCGAGCCGGGGTCGGTTGAGGCGGAGGCTCTGGATCGGACGGGGTGGGCGCAGCCGGCGTTGTTCGCGGTGGAGACGGCGTTGTTCCGGTTGGTGTCCTCGTGGGGGGTGCGGCCGGCTGTTTTGGCGGGGCATTCGATCGGGGAGATCACCGCGGCGCATGTGGCCGGGGTGTTGTCCCTGGCCGATGCGTGTGTGTTGGTGGCGGGTCGGGCGCGGTTGATGCAGGCGCTGCCTGCCGGTGGGGCGATGGTGTCGGTGCGGGCGTCCGAGGAGGAGGTCGCCGAGCTGCTGGCCGGGCGTGAGGAGGAGGTGTCGGTCGCGGCGGTGAACGGCCCGGCCTCGGTGGTGATCGCCGGGGTGGAGGAGGCGGTGCTGGAGGTCGTCGCCGTTCTGCAGGAGCGGGGTGTGCGGACGAAGCGGTTGCGGGTGTCGCATGCGTTCCATTCGCCGTTGATGGAGCCGATGCTGGAGGACTTCCGCACCCTGGCCCGGACGTTGTCCTACAGTTCGCCGCAGATCCCGGTGGTGTCCACGGTGACCGGCCAGGCGGCCACCGACGAGCAGCTGTGCTCGCCGGACTACTGGGTGGAGCAGGTGCGTCGGGCCGTCCGCTTCTCCGACGGAATCCGGACGCTGCACGCTCAGGGAGTGCGGGCCTATCTGGAGCTGGGCCCCGACGGCGTGCTGACCGCGATGGCGGTCGACACCCTCGCCGCGGAGGCCGAAGCCGGTTCTGGCCCGGACGCGGTGCTGGTGCCGGT
>NZ_JBSFWD010000154.1:0-2152 GCF_053592655.1 Streptosporangium sp. NPDC002607 | reverse complement strand
CCTAATGACTCTGTACGACCCCGAGTTTCCCGACTCGGGAGCTCATCCCGCTGACGTCTCGACTTGAACTGGAGCTTGGACTTCTCATCGCAGGCCGTACGCGGTGAGGGTGAGCGACCGGCGGGTGGTGGTCGACGGGGGCCGAGTGAACGCCTGTGTTGATACCGGACCGCGAGTCCTCTGCTAAGACCGTGCGCCTCGGTCCCTGTCGACCGTCACCCGCCAGTTCGTGCGATTCGGCACGATCGTGACGTGAGCCAGCCGCAGGAGACACCGCTTTGTCTACCCGGACCTTTCGAGCCCTTGCGCAGAGCGCGGACCTGCGGCCGGCTGGGGCCACGAACCGCTGATCGGATGTCGAGCCGCCGAGCTCTCTCATTAGGGCGTGGCGTGCCCCTGCGCGGCTCACCTGGACCAACGACCGATGAAGGAGGCGCCGGTGACGGTGACATGCGGAATCGACTGGAGCGAGAAACACCACGACGTCGCCTTGGTCGACGAGACCGGCACACTGGTCGCCAAACGACGCATCAGCGACGACGCCGAGGGCTGGCGAGTCCTGGTCGAGATGCTGGCCGAACACGGCGACCACCCCGACGACCCGATCCCGGTGGCGATCGAGACCAGCCGCGGCCTGCTGGTCTCCTGCCTGCGCGCCACCGGCCGAACGGTGTACGCGATCAATCCGCTGGCCGTGGCCCGCTACCGCGAACGCCACAGCGTCGCCCGAGCCAAGTCCGACCACCTCGATGCCATGACCTTGGCCAACATCCTGCGCGTCGACGCCGCTCACCACCGGCCGCTGCCGGACGACTCCGAGCTGGCGCAGGCGATCACCGTGCTGGCTCGTGCTCAGCAGGACGCGGTCTGGAACCGCCAGCAGCTGGCCAACCAGCTGCGCTCGCTGCTGCGCGAGTACTTCCCCGCGGCGCTGAAGGCCTTTCATGTCAAGAACATCGGCCTGACCTCTCGCGAGGCCCGCGCCGTGCTGCAGGCGGCGCCCACCCCGGGCGCGGCCGCCAAACTCACCTTCCGCCGACTGCACACCCTGCTACGCGGCTCAGGACGCCAGCGCAACATAGAGACCTGGATCGACCGACTGCAGGCGCTGTTCGGCGAAGAGCAGCTGCGCCGGCTCCCGCTCGTTGAAGAAGCCCTCGGCCGCCAGGCCCAGGCCCTGCTGCTGCAACTGGACGCTGCCTGCCGCGCCGCCGACCAGCTCGCCGAAGCTACCGGCGAGGCCTTCGGCCAGCACCCGGACGCGGCCATCATCACCAGCTTCCCCGGCCTGGCCGACCTGACCGGCGCCCGCGTGCTCGCCGAACTCGGCGACGACCAAACCCGCTTCGCCAACGCCCGCGCGCTCAAGGCCTACGCCGGATCGGCGCCCATCACCCGCGCCTCAGGCAAGAGCCTGGTCGTCCACCACCGCAAAGTGAAGAACCAACGCCTGGCCGCCGTCGGCTACGTGTGGTCCTTCGCCTCCCTACGAGCACCAGGCCCCAGAGCGCACTACGACTACCGGCGCGCCGAGGGCGACCGGCACTCCAGCGCACTGCGCAACACCTTCAACCGGATGCTCGGCTGCCTGTTCCACTGCCTGCAAAACCGCAAGACCTACGACGAGTCCGCCGCCTTCCCCCATCGTCGATCGATGCGACTCAGCCACACGTCCTGAGCATCGGCCAACCGCTCTGCCAGCGGTATCGGGACGAAGCGGCACGCGAACTCAAGCCCGGCGTCCTCGCCATCGCCACGAACATGGTGCTGCCATGCATCAGCGCTATCTGGGCGGGCCGTGAGCTGGAAGAACGTTGTCTGCCGCAGCTGCCCGTTATCGGCACGCGGCCTGTTGTCCAACGCGATGGGCCCAATGATAGAGACTTCGGTCAAGCCGGTTTCTTCTGCGACTTCTCGCAGGACAGCCTGTTGCAGGCTTTCATCCGGCCGGACCCCTCCTGCCGGCACTTGAGTACCGGCGTCGGGCGAACCGATGTGATCGAAGACAAGAAGTTCCGGGGTGGATCGGTAGCGGATGACGTAGGCGGCGACGCGGATTCGCGGTCGAGACATCCCTCCATCATTCCAGAAAACGATCTTGACGCTATTCGTCAGAGCCGGGAGCTTGACACTCTACGCAGATCGGATGTCT
>NZ_JBSFWD010000153.1:0-2156 GCF_053592655.1 Streptosporangium sp. NPDC002607 | reverse complement strand
CTGTAGGCCAGGGTATGAGCCAGGGCGCGGAAGTCCTCCAGCATCGGATCCATCAACGGCGAGTGGAACGCGTGCGACACCCGCAACCGCTTCGTCCGGACCCCCCGAGACTCCAACTCGGCAGCGATGGCCAGGACCGGCTCCTCCACCCCGGCGATCACCACCGAGGCCGGGCCGTTCACCGCCGCGACCGACACCTCCTTCTCACGCCCGACCAGCAGCTCGGCGACCTGCTCCTCAGCGACCTGCACCGCCACCATCGCCCCACCGGCCGGCAGCGCCTGCATCAACCGCGCCCGGCCCGCCACCAGCACACACGCGTCCTGAAGCGACAGCACCCCGGCCACATGCGCCGCGCTGATCTCCCCGATCGAGTGACCGGCCAGCACACCCGGCCGCACCCCCCACGAGGACACCAGCCGGAACAGCGCCGTCTCCACCGCGAACAACGCAGGCTGCGCCCACCCGGTCCGATTCAGCGCCTCCGCCTCCGCCGTGCCCGGCTCGGCGAACAGCACCTCGCGCAATGATCCCTCCAGCAGCGGGTCCAGCTCCGCGATCACCTCGTCCAGCGCCGTCGCGAACACCGGGAAGCGGTCATACAGCTCCCGGCCCATCCCCGCCCGCTGGCTGCCCTGACCGGTGAACAACACCGCCAGCTGCGGCTCCGCCCCGGCCACCCCGGCCACCACGCCCACACCCGGCAGGCCCTCGGCCAGCGCACCCAGCCCGGCCAGCGCACCGTCACGGCCCTCGGCCAGCACCACCGCCCGATGCTCGAACACCGACCGCGTCGTCGCCAGCGAGAACGCCACATCGGCCAGATCCAGACCGGGCTCGCCGTCCACACGCGAAGCCAGTTGTCCGGCCTGCGCCCGCAATGCCTCCGCCGTACGGCCCGACACCAGCACCGGAACCACACCCGCAGCCGGCATCCGGTCCTGCGAAGCGTCTTCTCCTTCCGGTGCTTCCGGCCCCTGCTCGAGGATCACGTGCGCGTTGGTGCCGCTGATCCCGAACGACGACACACCCGCCCGGCGCGGACGACCGGTCTCCGGCCACTCGACCGGCTCGGTCAGCACTTCCACCGCGCCCGAGGCCCAGTCCACATGCGACGACGGCGCATCCACGTGCAACGTCTTGGGCAGCATCCCGTGCCGGAGAGCCATGACCATCTTGATCACACCGGCCACGCCCGCCGCCGCCTGGGTGTGACCAAGGTTCGACTTGATCGACCCCAGCAACAGCGGCCGATCCTCGTCCCGGTCCTGGCCGTAGGTGGCCAGCAGCGCCTGCGCCTCGATCGGGTCACCCAGCGTGGTGCCGGTGCCGTGCGCCTCGACCGCGTCCACCTCAGTAGGGGACAAGCCCGCCACGGCCAGCGCCTGGCGGATCACCCGCTGCTGCGACGGACCGTTCGGCGCCGTCAACCCATTCGACGCACCGTCCTGGTTGACCGCCGAACCCCGTACCACCGCCAGCACCTGATGGCCGTTGCGGCGCGCGTCCGACAGCCGCTCCAGCACCAGCATGCCCACACCCTCGGAATAGCTCGTGCCATCCGCCGCGTCAGCGAAGGACTTGCACCGGCCATCGCCGGCCAGCCCACCCTGCGCACTGAAACCGATGAACACCCCCGGGTTGGCCATCACCGTCACACCACCGGCCAGCGCCAGCGAGCACTCCCCCTGCCGCAGCGCCTGCGCCGCCATGTGCATCGCCACCAGCGACGACGAACACGCGGTGTCCACCGTCACCGCCGGACCCTCCAACCCCAGCGCGTACGAAATCCGGCCGGTCGCAACGCTGGCCGCCGTACCGGTGCCGATGAAGCCCATCGCCTCCGGCGGGAGATCGACGCTCATCCCGTAGTCGCTATACATCACGCCGGCGAACACACCCGTGTGACTGCCCCGCAAGGAGACCGGATCCATGCCCGCCCGCTCGAAGGCCTCCCACGACGCCTCCAGCAGCAACCGCTGCTGCGGATCCATCGCCAACGCCTCACGCGGCGAGATCCCGAAGAACCCCGGATCGAACTGCGCGGCACCCTCCAGGAAACCGCCCTCGTGCACATAGCTGGTGCCCTGGCTCTCCCGATCCGGGCTGTACAACGCCCCCAGATCCCAGCCCCGCGTCGTCGGGAACTCACCGAT
>NZ_JBSFWD010000152.1:0-2383 GCF_053592655.1 Streptosporangium sp. NPDC002607 | reverse complement strand
GGAGAACCCGGCGGAGAACTTCACCAACATCGTCGGCTGGCTCGTCAAGCACGGCTACGGCGACGACGACATCAGCAAGGTCATCGGCGGGAACACACTCCGCGTGCTCGATCATGTCTGGTAGGACTTCGCCCCCCGGCGTCCTCGGACGCGGGGGGCACTCGGGCAGCGTGACGAAGGGAACCCACGATGGGCCGACGTGATACCGCGGCGCAGGCGGCGCTGCACGGCCTGCGAGCGTTGCTCCAGGAGAAGTTCCAGCCAGGAGACCGGCTGCCGACCGAGCAGGACCTCTGCGAGATGCTGGACGTGAGCCGCGGCACCGTCCGCGAGGCGCTGGGCGTCCTGGCCATCGAGGGCGCGGTGATCCGGCGCTGGGGAATCGGCACGTTCGTCGCCGGCACCCGCGACCTGGCGCCGCTGAGCATGTCGAAGATCCTCGCCTACCGTGACCGTATCCAGATGGCGGGGCACACGGCCGAGCTGGTCACGTCGTCGTGCGACACCGTGCCGAGCTCGCCCGCGGCGGCCGAGGCACTGGGCCTGCCGGCACGGTCGCCCGTGTGGCAGGTGACACGGATCTTCAGCGTCGACGACGTGCGGGCCGCCTACATGCGGGACTACGTGCCGCTGAAGATCGGCACGGATGAGATCGACCCGAGCCCGATGCTCGGCATCGACACCGACCTGTTCACCTTCCTCGACCGGGGCGCCCTGCGCCCGGCCGCCCAGGTGATCACCGACCTCGAAGCCGTGCTCGCCTCCGATCAGGGGGCCGAGGCGTTGCGCGTCCCCTTGGGCTACCCCCTGGCCCGGACGCTGCAGACCGTTTTCGGACACGGCGATGTGCCGCTCGCCTACGGCGTCACCCTGCACCGCACCGACGTCGTGCGAATCCGCATCACCCGCTGATCCGGCCGTTTCGGGAGGGAGCCGCCCCGCTTCGACGTGCGCGGGCTCTCAGTCGCGTACCGCGCGGGCGTACCAGCGGCCGTCGAGGTGGTCGACGCGCAGCGGCCGCCCGAAGCACTCCGAGAGGTTCTCCGCGGTCAGGATCTCCGCCACCGGACCACCCGCCTGGATCCGGGCGTCACGCATCAGCAGGGCGTGGGTCGTGGTGGCCGGGACCTCCTCCAGGTGATGGGTGACGGTGACCGTGGTCAGCACCGGACGGGTCGCCGCCAGGTCCTCCACGGCGGTGATCAGGTCCTCGCGGGCGGGCAGGTCGAGTCCGGCGAACGGCTCGTCCAGCAGCAGGATCACCGGGTCGGCCATCAGGGCCCTGGCGACACGGACACGAGCCCGCTCACCCTGGGAGCAGACGCGAAAGAGCCGGTCGGCGAGGTCCTTGCAGCCCATGTCCGCCAGCAGCTGATGGGCGCGCTCGTGCTCGGCGGGTCCGTAGCGGTCCCAGAGCGGGACGCTGGACCCGGTGTAGCCGGTCAGGACCACGGTGTGCGCGGTGGCCCCCTCCTCCTCCAGCAGTTCCTCGTCGACGAGCCGCTGGCTGGCCGCGACGAGGCCGATGTGGCGGCGCAACTCCCGCAGGTCGACCCGGCCCAGCCGCTGGCCGAGCACGGTGACGGCCCCCTCGGTGGGATGCCGGACGGCGGCGGCCAGTGACAGCAGCGTGGTCTTGCCGGCCCCGTTGGGGCCCAGCACCACCCAGTGCTCCCCGTACCCGACCCGCCAGCCGATGCCGTCCAGCAGGGTCCGGCCGACCACCCGGACCCCGACGCCGCTCAGCTCCACCGCACCGGGCACAGGCTCGCCCATCGATCTCCCCCTCCGCCTCGATTCGCGGCGCTCACTTTAACCGATCCAGCGATATTTCCCGATAAATCGCCTGAACGGGCCACTCAGCCCATCTGTACGGAAGGAGTGGGAACGGGGGTGATGGTCGTCCCCGAGGGGGCGGGAGCGGTGGGCGTCGGAGACGGGCTCTCCCCGTCACCGGTCTGCGGGATCTGGGTGAAGGAGGGCTTGGGATTGCTCGAGGCCGTCGGGCAATCCCTGTTCCTCCCCCTGCCCTTCGCGGTCGCGTCCGCGCAGTCCTGCCGGTCGTCACCGTCGTCGGGCGAGCCGCCCGAGCCGCGCGGACGCTCCGGCGCCGGCTCCTCGCGGCCGTCACGGCCGTCGTGCCCGTCGTAGCCGGTGACGGGCAGCGAGACGGTCCTGGTGGTGGTGATCTGGACCGTGGAGGGAGTGGCCGGAAGGACCGTCCGCGGCTTGCCCGCATGCGGCCGGGTGCCGCCGCGAAAGACCGAGCCGGAAGGCGTACCGTCGGCGGGCACCGAATACGCCCGCAACCCCAACGTGGTCGCCGCCGACGCCCTGGCCTGGGCCCTGCACCGCGACGGCCGTGACCGGGAGGCCCTGCCGT
>NZ_JBSFWD010000151.1:0-2439 GCF_053592655.1 Streptosporangium sp. NPDC002607 | reverse complement strand
TCCCTTTCCCGCCCGCGGGGCGTCCGGTTTTGCAACATCGCAGGAAATAATACCCGTAGCCGCTTGACACAAACGGCTACGGGATGTCTGACCTGCGGAGATGCGGTCAAGTTCCTGTTGTGATCTCGGCGAACTCTGAGTGGGCCCAGGCGACCGCGTCGGGGTAGGCCTGGGCCTTGTCGTGCTCGGCCAGGGCGCGGTAGATGCTGGCCAGGCTCGGATTGCGGCCTTTGCGTTTCCCAGTGGGGATGATCAGGTCGCCTCGGATGGTCTCGACGGACTCGCCGGTGGCCCGTCTGCGGAGCACGATGTGCAGCACGTCGCCGGTGATGACGGCGGGCCGTCCGCCGTGGTTACCCTTGCGGGCGGCGGCGTCCAGGCCCTCCAGGGTCGCCTCCCGTATGGCTTCGCGTTCGGTTTCGGCCATCGCGGCGAAGAAGGCGAACAGTATCCGGCCCGCGTACATGCCGGCCGGCGGCCCGCCGAGCATCTCCAGGACCAGGCCGTGCGCGACCAGGTGATCGGCCAGCGCGGTGAGTTCGGCGGCGTCGCGGCCGAGTCGTTTCATTTCGTACACGGTCGGGATGACGCGGCAGTGCGGGGCGTGCGCCTTGATCCGGCGGGCCAGGGCGAGCGCGGCCTCGAACTGGGGGCGGACCCGGACCCGGGTCGAGATCTTCTCGGAAAAGATCTTGTCGCGATCGATGCCGTGGGCCGCGAGGGCATCCAGCTGTGACTGTAGTTCCTGGGTCAGCGAGCTGCAGCGGGCGTATCCGATCCGGATGTCAGCGGTCGGCGCATCCGTGGCGAGTGGGGCCGGTGGCGGGGTGCCGGACCGCCACGGCTGTCCCGGACCGCGATCGGCAGGGGTCTGTACCCGCAGGCACGGATGGAGCTCGACGTCGTCGGCGTCACGGTCGGCTACTTGGTGACCTGGCCCACATGATCGGACCGGGTCTGGGCCCGCTGCCCGTATCCCCGCAGCGCCCCTGGATGCAGGCCTAACGCGATCGCCAGCCGGGCCACCGCCTCCGGCGGAGCCGACCCCACCTCATCGGGCACAAACCCAAGCCACGGCAGCGTCGCGACCATCACGGCCATCCCCAGCCGATCGGCCGGGCCTCGGCCCCGTCCCGGATCCACGAACGCCACATCCGCGGACGTCAACGTGAAGTGCGTGATCAACTCATCGCGGCCGATATCCGGGAACGACCGTAACTGCTCCAACTGCTCGCGGGAGAACATCTTCTCCGACACCGAACCACCCCACGCTCTAGACCGGACAAACCGGAACAGAACGTAGCGGAAACGATCTCGGGCCCCTACGCCGATCCCTGCATCACCGCAGCTCAGAGCTATATGTGTTGGATTCTTCGACAGGACTACCGGGACCCCTGGTGGTCGACCATGCTCGGGGAGGGGAACCTGAGCTCGTACATGCTTTTTGGCGTTACTCGTACTGCTCGTCGGGGGGCTCGATCCTCGTGAGGCTCTTGCCGGTGAGCTGGGGGTAGATGACGCCGGTGGTCATCTTGCCGAAGGTCTGCGGGATCCAGATGCCGGTGACCTCGACCCAGGTGTCGGCGGGCGGTGCCTGCAGTCCCCTGACCGCGACCTTCAGGGGGAACGCGTCCGCGGCGCAGCAGGCGATCTGCATGCGGGTGACGTACCATTGCCCCTTCTTCTTCGCGGGGGAGACGAAGCCGGTCAGTTTGACCTCGCGGTCGGTGAGGGACTTCTTGTCGTCGTCCCAGGCGCGGCCGATGAAATCGCCGATGGTCATCTCCACGGCGCCGGTGCCGGTGAGCGGGGTGAAGGAGCTCAGGGTCTGGTCGCGGGGCGGTGGGGTGTCGTCGCGGGAGGCGGCGAACGAGCCCAGCGCGGGCGGCGCGATCAGGAAGATCGCGAACACCGGCAGGCACAGCAGCCACGCGACCCGGGGGCCGCCGTGCGCGTGGTCGTGCCCGTCACCGTCGGACCGGTCGCGATCATGCGAGCGGTCGTCGGCGGATGAGTGATCATGGCCGTCTGAATGGTCGCGTGGTTCGTCTTGGGGTGGGTTCTCCTTCGCCCGGGACGCCTGGAGCAGCCCGATGACCCCGAGGAGCACCAGCACCGTACCGGCGCCGATCAGGAATGGCCGGAAGCCGGGTTTGACGTAGTTGAGGTAGGTCGTGGAGAACGCCGAGATCCGCAGCACGGCGCCGCCCAGCAGGGTCAGGACGAGGTTCTGGGTCACACGGTTCATCGGGGGGCGCGGATTCCTTCCATCGTGCCGGGGCCCGAGGCCGAGCCGTGGCGTGCCTGGGGGTGCGGAGCGAGGGAGCAGTGACGGGGAGCCTATAGCAGCAACCATCCGAAAAGCGCACTGACCAGGATGGCGAGGGCGAAGGTCACCGGGACGAACCTGACCGCGAAGGCCCTGCCGAACGTGCCGGC
>NZ_JBSFWD010000150.1:0-2513 GCF_053592655.1 Streptosporangium sp. NPDC002607 | reverse complement strand
TCGGGGGCGTCGAACTCCCATGGCACGGTGAGCTGGGGGACCGCGTGCAGGGCGGTGGTGAGGAAGGTGCCGGGGCCGGCGTGGCTGATGACCGCGGCGCAGGTCGGTGCGAGGGCGTGCAGCGGGACGTAGGAGACCAGGCGGGTGTTGCCGGGAACGCGGCGGAGTTTGGTCTGTTCGGATTCGGCGATGGTGGCGACGAGTTCGATGTCGAGGTCGGCCAGCGCGTCGAGGATGTCCTGCACGTCGACGGTGTAGCCGGCGAACATGTCGGTGGCGGTGGTGCCGAGGGTGAGGGCGACGCGGGGGCGTCGGGGCGGGGTCCACAGCCATTTCGGCACGACGGCGGGTCCGCCGTAGGGGACGTATCGCATGGGGAGGTAGTCGAGGTCGGCGCGCATGCTCAGCGAGGCGGGGAGCTGGTCGATGCTGAACTGGCCGGTGATGAGGTCTTCGCTGAAGTCGAAGCCGTACTTGCGGGCGTAGCCGGCCAGCCAGTCGGCGAGCGGGTCGGTGCGCTTCTCGGGGGGCTGTTCGGCCTGGAGGCGCAGGAAGTGCTGCCGGGTGACGCCGAAGACGTCGATGCTCCACAGCAGCCGGGCGTGCGCGGCGCCGCAGGCCTTGGCGGCTATCGCCCCGGCGTAGGTGGTGGCCTCCCAGATGACCAGGTCGGGTCGCCAGTGCCGGGCGAAGTCCACCAGATCGGCGACCATCGGAAAGTTGTCCGGTTTGTGCCAGCGATACAGGAGACTTGCGTAGCCGTCCTGCATCGCCTGCCAGTCGAGGGCCGCGGGGTCCGTCACCGCCGCGTCATAGGGTGCGGGCAGCCCGGCCCGTTCAGCCTCGGCCTGCTCGGCGTGCGCCTCGACTATCCGCCAGGTGGTGTGGTTCCGGCCGACCGGCGCCGCGGTGAGGCCCGCCTGGGTGACCGCGTCGGCGAAGGAGGGCTGGCTGGCGACGCGGACCTCGTGACCGGCGGTGCGCAGCGCCCAGGCCAGCGGCACCATCGTCTGGAAGATGGTCTTGCTCTGGTAGGTGGCCAGCAGGACGCGCATCGTGTCGTTTCTCCTCAGCGGTGTTCGGCAGGTCGTCCCGGCACCGCGCACCGCCCGGTCAGTGCGTGGAAACGCGCCGGAACCAGCGCACGGTAATACGCGGAAGTAGCGCCCAGGAATTCAATGCTAAATATGTCGACGGGCTGAGCCGGCCCCGCTGGGCAGCGTAGCCGATGGGGAAGTACGTCGCCCATATCCAGGTCAGCGTGATCCTTCCGGTCCGGGCTCCGGCGGTAATTCGTGCAGGTCTCATGATTGCCTGCGGAAATGCGGACGATCCGGCGGGCCGCCTTTTCTCGGCACAGCCCGGTACGGATGGTGGGGTATGGCCTGTCCCGCTGGCGGGACGGCTCCCCAAAGCCCGGCTCTCGGCCCCGGGGTTTCCTCGTGACCGGGACGCTGATTTTCCAGAAGAGGGTCTGTAGAATGCCCGATACGATCTACTTTATCTCGGGCATGGCTGCGGAGTCGCGCCGTGGAGCTTTAGCCGTGCCGGTCGCTCATGTTCTGCTCCGCCGAGAGCTGCGCCGATCTGAAATGCGGTGATAGAAAGATGTACAGGGATCGCTACGTTGAGATCTATGACCTGCTCATGCGTAACCGAAAGAAGGGTTACGCCGACCAGTCGGCAGAGGTGGCAGGGATAGTACGTCGGCGAAATCCGTTTGCTTCGTCCTTGCTCGATGTGGCCTGTGGGACCGGTCTGCATTTGCAGTTCTTCGTGAAACTGTTCGATCGAACCGTGGGGCTGGACGTCTCGGCGGACATGCTGAGATTCAGCCAAGCGAAGATTCCGGGGATTGAGGTGCGATGCGCGGATATGCGGGAATTCAAGCTGGGAGAGCTGTTCGACGCGATCACATGTATGTTCGCGATTCCGCACCTGCAGTCGGTGGCCGAGCTCGAAACGACGATCGAGTGTTTCGTGCGTCACCTGGCGCCGGGAGGGGTCGTGATCATCGAGCCGTGGTTCAGCCCGGATGAGTTCATTCCCGGACACGCGGCCACCGATCTCATCAAGGACGGCTCAAGGACGATTTTCCGGGCCTCCCATTCCGTCCGTCACCCCGGCGACGGTAACCGGATTCAGATGGTGGTGCACTCTGTCGAGGTCGATCCCGCCTCCGGAATTCACCATTCCACCGATACGCTCCTCATGACGCTGTTCACCCGCGAGCAGTACGAAACGGCCTTCGCGAAGGCCGGCTGCGATGCCGAATACCTGCGGGACGACCGTTTCGAACGGGGCCTGTGGGTCGCCCGGCGTGCTGCTTCCGGAGGGAAGGACGCGCGGGTGGACGATTGACCGTGGGGCCGGCCAGGAGCCCGGCAGCGTCCCCGGGCGGGACGCACCCCGGTCACCTCTCCTCAGCGGTGTTTGGCGGTGAGTTCTTCCAGCTGCGGGACGAGCTGGTTGGGGGTGGGCAGCGCGTGGATCTCGTCGCGTAGGTCGGTGGC
>NZ_JBSFWD010000149.1:0-2540 GCF_053592655.1 Streptosporangium sp. NPDC002607 | reverse complement strand
GTCCACACCCGGGACCTTACGTCACAGGGGTTGCCGCGCGTGGCCATGTGGGCTGCGGTCGACAACGGACGACTCATCGGTGTGTGCACGACGCGACGTGGGCCGCTGGTGCCTGGTAGTCGAGGGGGCTGTGTCGTCGGCGGTGGTTGTAGTCGTCCTTCCAGTCGCTGATCACGACCCGGGCGTGGGTCAGGCTTCAGGCACTCGTCGCGGATGCGGCTGTTGACCGACTCGATAGCTCGCGGCAGACGTCCGGGACGTCCTTGCCCTCGCCCAACATGTGATCGGCGGTCGCGAGCCTGCGCACGACCTGCTCCGGCGTGCGCACCTTCTGCGTCACCACGCGGGCCACGGAGGGGGACAGCACCGTCTCACCGCGGGCGCCGCACGCACCGCCCGATGCAGGTCGGCGCATGGGGTGTCCTTGAGCAGGTAGCCGGTGGTGCCCTGCTCGATCGCGGGCAGGACATCGGCGTCGTTGTCGAGGGTGGTCAGGACCAGCACATGGATGCCGGTTATCTTCGGCATGCGTAGATCCATGAGCACGACATCAGCGGAGCGCGCGCCGCCCTGGCCACCTCGCCCATGGCATACACCGGGCCGAGTACGGCGAGGGCGGCCTGATGGCAATAAGAGTGGATGGCGTAACCACCTCCGGGAGCCCGAAGCCCGAGCAATCGGGCAACCCGACTTGACCGACGTGCTCAGTGAATATCCAGGCGCCGTCGTTGTGCGTGAGACCCTCGGCGAACTTGTCACGAAGCTCCTGGCCGAGGTCGGGAACGGTGGGTGGTGGATCGACAGTCGTCAGCGGTCGAAGCGCGGACGCTGCTGCTTCGTTCATCCGGATGGTGAGCACCGCGGCACGGTACCGGCCTCAATGTCAGGCCACCAGTCGCGAGTGGCACAGCCTGAGAACCTCGTGCGGACGCACACACCCTGCCTCGCCGGATCTTCCCGTCTGCCTCGTCCCACCCCGGAGGGGCAACAGCTCGGTGGCGCCACTGCCATTCTCACTGTGTACGCCGGCCGGTAGACGTTCCTCGGCCATGGGATGCCAACGGTCACAGACGGCCTTGATCCGGAGGAGTCGAGATGTTGGGCTTGCCTGGGACGCGGCAGGCGGGAAGATCCGGCTTCCACCTCAACCACTTACGGCCTTCGTGGTGCAACGTCGATCATCCCGGAGCCGAGTACCCCCGCCGGAGGCATTCGGTTGAAGCCGGGCGAGATTTCAGACCTGAGAGAGCGAGCGGGCCGGCGCAATGCGAAGCACTCCGAAGGAGCCGCGTGGCGGTTGGGCCTGCCAGTCGAAGCGTGGGTTATCTGGGGTTGTCAAGCGAACTAGCTGGTCAGAGGCTTGAAGATCGTTAAGCCACGTCGGACAAGTAGGCTGGCTGCGGTCGCCCGCGACGGTGAAGGAGCCGCTAATGACCACCGACCCGACGATGACCCGGATCGGCCAGGGGGTGGAGTTGCATCACCACCAAGGTCAACGTGAAGCCGCTCGTGACTTGTTCGCGCAGATCTGGGACGACATCGGCGGCGAGCAAGGCGACCCGCTGCATGTTTGCGTCCTTGCCCACTCGATGGCCGACGTGCAGGACGACGTGCACCAGGAACTGATGTGGGATCTGCGAGCGCTTGCCGCCGTCGGCCTGATCACTGATGAGCGGGTGGCGCAAGCTGGGGTGCCGCTTTCGGTGGCCGGCTTGTATCCGTCGTTGCACCTGAACTTGAGCGAGTGCTATCGCAAGCTGGGCGATCTCGGCCGCGCCCGTGAGCACCTCCAGCAGGCGCGAGCCGAGATCGGCGCACTTGGCGACGACGAGTATGGGCAGCTCATCAAGGGTGGCCTGGAGCGGCTGGCCGAACAGCTGGATGACGCCATCTGACTGCGCCCCGGCGAATTCTCTGCACTAGTTGTTGATCTTCTTCGTGGATGCTTTGAGCCGGGGTGCCCTCAGGTCAGGAGGCCCAGGGTTTCGGGCGTTTCCCGGACTGTCAGCTGCCGCACTGACATGCCTGAAGCCCTCTGAATACTGGTGAGGCAAGTACGCTCTCACCTCACTTGCCTCACATGACTTCTCTGAACTAGCGATAGCCCGGGCGAACGGGCGGGAGGGAAGATCGTGATTCTCTCGGCTCGTCTCAGCGCCGGGAACTACTGTCGCGAGCATGGTCGAACACGATGCCCTCAGTGCCACCCGCGAGGCTTACGACGCTGCCGCCTCCACCTATGCGCAGCTGTTCCGCGGCGAGCTGGGTGACAGGCCCCTGGACCGTGCGATCTTGGGTGTCTTCGCCGAGGTCGTAAGTGCGAGTGGGGACGGCCAGGTCGCGGACCTGGGGTGTGGGCCTGGCCATATCACCGCTTACCTGGACGGGCTGGGGCTGGCGGTGGTCGGTGTTGACACCTCTCCTGCGATGATCGAGTTGGCTCGGCAGGCCTATCCGGGCCTGCGGTTCGACGTGGGCTCGATGGCCGCGTTGAACATCGCTGACGGCGTGCTGGGCGGCGTACTCTCACGTTGGTCCGT
>NZ_JBSFWD010000148.1:0-2694 GCF_053592655.1 Streptosporangium sp. NPDC002607 | reverse complement strand
GCGGCCGAGCTGTTCGTCCGCGGCGTGCAGGTCGACTGGCAGGCCCTCTTCCCGGGTGCTCGCCGCGTCGACCTGCCCACCTACGCCTTCCAGCACCAGTGGTACTGGCCCGTGGGAGCAGGTTCCCAGGTGGGGAATGTGGCCGCGGCGGGGCTGGCCGCCGCCGGGCACCCGTTGCTGGGCGCCGCCGTGGGCCTGGCCGACTCGGACGGGGTGCTGCTGACCGGCCGCCTGTCGGTGGGGTCGCATCCGTGGCTGGCTGATCATGCGGTGGGCGGGGTGGTGGTCTTCCCGGGGACCGGGTTCCTGGAGCTGGCGATCCGGGCCGGTGACCAGGTCGGCTGCGAGGTGGTGGAGGAGCTGACGCTGGCCGCGCCGCTGGTGCTGGGCGAGGATGACGCGGTTGTGATGCAGATCGCGGTGGGTGCGCCGGAGGAGTCCGGTCGGCGTGCTTTGAGTGTCTATTCCCGGTCGGCGCAGGCTGGGGAGGATGTGCCGTGGGTGCGGCATGCGACGGGCACGCTCGCCACGGATGGTCGGGCCGCTGCGCGGTTCGATGCGGTGGTGTGGCCGCCGGTCGGGGCGACCGCGATCGAGTTGGACGGGCTGTATGACGAGCTGGCCGTTCGAGGGCTGGGGTACGGTCCGGTGTTCCAGGGGCTGCGGGCCGCATGGCAGTGCGATGGGGAGATCTTCGCCGAGGTCGCGCTGCCCGAGCAGGCGGCGTCGGATGCGGGTTCGTTCGGGGTGCATCCGGCTCTGCTGGATGCGGCGTTGCACGCGATGGCCTTTGTCGGGCTGGATGCCGCAGGGGGTACGCGGTTGCCGTTTTCCTGGCGGGAGGTGAGCCTGCACGCGGGTGGGGCGGCGATGCTGCGGGTGCGGCTGGTCCGGGCCGGTGACGACTCGGTCACGCTGACGGTGGTGGATGCCGCGGGGGAGCCGGTGTTGTCGGCGCGGTCGCTGGTGTTGCGCCCGTTCTCGCCCGACCAACTCGTCGGCGGTGGCCGTGGGGTGGAGCGGGATTCGTTGTTCGGGCTGGAGTGGACCGCGCTGGCGGAGGTGCCGGGCGCGGAGACCGGTGCGAGCGTGGTCGAGCTGACCGGAGATCTCGCCTCGCTGGATTCGGTGCCGGACGTGGTGACGTTCACCGTCGGTTCCTCCGAGGACACCGGCGTAGTGGAGTCGGCGCATGCGGTGACGGCTGGGGTGCTGGGTCTGTTGCAGGGGTGGCTGGCCGATGAGCGGTTCGGGGCTTCGCGTCTGGTGTTCGTGACCAGGGGTGCGGTCGAGGCGCGGGAGGGTGAGGCGGTCGCTGATCTGGCGGCTGCGGCGGTGTGGGGTCTGGTGCGGTCGGCGCAGTGGGAGAACCCGGGCCGGTTCGTGCTGGTCGACGTTGATGCGGAGTTGTCCTCGTCGTCGCTGGCCGCGGTGCTGGCCTCCGGGGAGCCGCAGGCGGCGGTCCGTGAGGGTGCGGTACGGGTGCCTCGTCTGGCTCGGGTGATGCCGGCCGAGGAGGCGGGGCGGTCGTGGGATCCGGAGGGGACGGTGTTGATCACCGGTGGTACCGGTGGTCTGGGTGGTCATCTGGCCCGGCATCTGGTGGCCGAGCGGGGTGTGCGGCGTCTGCTGCTGACCAGTCGCCGGGGACTGGAGGCTCCGGGTGCGGTGGAGTTGCAGGCCGAGCTGATCGCGCACGGTGTCGAGGTCATGGTCGCGGCGTGTGACATGGCTGACCGCGACCAAGTGGCGGCGCTGCTGGCGCAGGTTCCGGCCGAGCATCCGCTGACCGCCGTGATCCACACTGCCGGTGTGCTGGCCGATGGGACGATTCCGTCGCTGACGCCCGAGCGGCTGGACACCGTGCTGCGGCCCAAGGTCGATGCCGCCTGGCATCTGCATGAGCTGACCCGGGGTCTGGATTTGGCGGCGTTCGTCGTGTATTCGTCCTTGTCGGGTGTCATGGGCTCGGCTGGGCAGGGCAACTACGCGGCCGCGAACGCGTTTGTGGATGCGCTGGCTCAGATGCGGCGGGCCGAGGGACTGCCCGCGCTGTCGCTGGCGTGGGGTGCCTGGAGCCAGGACAGCGGATTGACCGGCACGCTGAGCGACGCCGACATGCGGCGGATCACCCGGATGGGCATGCCGCCGCTGTCGGTGGAGCAGGGCCTGGCGCTGTTCGACGCCGCCGGGCGGGTGGCCCGGCCGGTGGTGATCCCGTTCCGGTTGGAGCTGGCGGTGCTGCGCGCGCAGGGTGAGGTCTCGCCGTTGTTGCGAGGTCTGGTGCGGGGTGGTCGGCGGTCGGCGGCGTCCGGTTCGATGGTGGCGACGTTGCTGGGGCGGCTGGCTCCGCTGGGGGCGGCCGAGCGCACCGGGGTCCTGGTGGATCTGGTGCGTACCGAGGTGGCCTTGGTGCTGGGGCATGCCTCGCCGGAGACGGTGGAGGTGCGGCGGGAGTTTCGTGAGCTGGGCTTCGACTCTCTTACCGCGGTGGAGTTGCGTAACCGGCTGAACGGGGTGACCGGGTTGCGGTTGCCGTCCACGCTGGTGTTCGACTACCCGACGCCGACGCTGCTGGCGGAGTTCCTGCTGGCCGAGTTGTTCGGTGAGGATGCCGACGTGGTCGTTCCCGCGTCGGTGGTGCCGGTCGCGGACGATCCGATCGTGATCGTGGGCATGGCGTGCCGTTATCCG
>NZ_JBSFWD010000147.1:0-2810 GCF_053592655.1 Streptosporangium sp. NPDC002607 | reverse complement strand
GATGCGGGCGCCGTCGTTGGTGGCCAGGTTGTAGACGTCCAGGGCCTTGCCGCTGGTCCGGTTGACCAGGACATACCAGGCGTTGGTGTCGATCGGGCCGGGCGTCGGTGTGGGGTTGTTGCCGGCGTTGAGCGCGTTCAGCACCGAGGTGTAGGCGGCCTTCTTGTTGCCGGCGGCGTCGAAGAGCAGGGGGTTCTCTCCGGTGCGCCAGGAGTCGCTGTCGCGGATGCCCCAGACGGTGATGCCGGTGCAGCGGGAGACGTTCAGGCAGGCGCGGGTGACGGTGGCATACACGTTGGCCTGGTTGGAGCCGGCGATGTCGAGTTCGGTGATCTGGACGTCGACGCCGAGGTCGGCGAAGCGCTGGAGGTTGGCCTGGTAGTCGCCGGGGACGGAGTTGGTCAGGTGGGACTGGAAGCCGACGCAGTCGATGGGGACGCCGCGCGACTTGAAGTCGCGGACCATGTTGTGGATCGCGGTGCTTTTGGCGTTGATGCCGTCGGTGTTGTAGTCGTTGTAGCAGAGCTTGGCGCCGGGGTCGGCGGCGCGGGCCGCCCGGAACGCCGCCTCGATCCAGTCGTTGCCGGTTCGCTGGAGGCTGGAGTCACGCCGGGCGCCGGAGGTGCCGTCGGCGAAGGCCTCGTTGACGACGTCCCAGGAGTGGATCTTGCCGCGGTAGTAGGTGGCGACCTGGGTGACGTGGTTGATGGCGGCGCTGCGCAGTGTCGAGCCGGACAGGCTCTGCGCCCAGCCGGGCATCTGCGAGTGCCAGAGCAGGGCGTGTCCGCGTACCTTCATGCCCCGGCTGATCGCGTGATTCGCGATCCGGTCGCCGTTGGTGTAGTTGAACGAGCCGCGCGACGGTTCGGTGGCGTCCCATTTCATCTCGTTCTCGGCGGTGACCGAGTTGAACTCGCGGTTCAGGATGTTCACGTAGGTGGAGTCGCCGAGCTTGCCGGCGGCGACGGCCGCGCCGAAGTAGCGACCGCCTCTCTCCGCCGCCGACGCGCCCAGTGTGGAGGCGGCGCTCGCCGGAGCGGAGATCGCCACCGACATGCCGATGGCGACCACGCAGGCGCTCAGCAGGGACAGGAGTTTCCACAGCCGGGTGTGCCCGGAAGACCGGGCCGATCGGCTTGGGGCGTGCATCATGGGGTGCCTTTCCGTTTCACGGTGTGGTGAGGTCGAAGCGGCGTACGGTCACCGCGCCGCCGAGGGACTGGGTGGCGTAGTTGAAGATCCCGAAGCGGTAGCCCATGAAGAACTGCCAGGCGTTGTTCAAGGTGAAGGCCGGTCCGAACGAGGTGAAGTTGGTCCCGTCGGTGCTGTAGGAGAACCGCGCCTGGCGGCCCGAGCCGGGCTGGATGTCGGCGTTGACGCGCAGCCAGATCCGGCCGCCGGAGACGTTCGCGCTCGCGGCCTCGGTGCCGGTTCCGGTGGTCTGCCAACTGCTGTTCATGGTCAGGCCGTTGGTCATCACGACGCGGGTCGTCCCGCTGTCGCGCTTGAGGCCGATCCAGGCCGACTGGTCGCGGAGCATGGCCAGCCCGGCGCGATCGCCGTTGGCCATCTGCGAGTGGTCGAGCTCGATCGTCGCCGTCGACGACGGGCCCTGGATGCGGTGGGTCAGGGTGTTGCGGGCGTTGTACAGGTCGCCTGTGACGGTCGCGGTCTGCAGCCGTAGCCCGTTGCCTGCCGACCACTTGGTGTTGTCGGGATTGTGGTTCCACTCCCACCGGTGGCCGAGCGCGCTCGACGTGAACGTGTCCGGGCCGATCATCGACCGCACGGTCTTTGAGGTCTGGATGTTCGGCCGCGGATACGTGCTGCTCCAGCCGCCGTCGACCGTCTGGACGGTCGGCCAGCCGTCGGAGCTCCAGTTGATCGGCGCCAGGGCCGGCACCCGGCCGCCGGGGTAGGCGTCGACGAACGACATGTAGTACCAGGCGCCGTTCTGCGTCTGGACCAGGCCGCCCTGGTGGGGCACGCCGCCGCCGGAGATCGGGCCCGGCATGTTCAGCAGGACCTGGCGCATCTCGTACGGGCCGAACGGGCTGGCCGACCGCAGGACGTATTGGCCGTTCGCGGGCCGGGTCAGCCAGATGTAGTAGTAGCCGTTCCGCTTGTAGAAGCGGGCGCCCTCCAGGGTGCCGACGCTGGAGGGGGTCTGGAACACCTGCTGGGCGCGCACCTGGCTGAGCCCGTCGGCCGAGAGCTGGGCGACGCTGATCGTGCCGTTGCCGTAGGCGACGTACATCGTGTCGTTGTCGTCGACGAGCAGGCCGGCGTCGTAGTAGCAGTTGTTGATCTGGGAGCGCTTGGTCCAGGTGCCGTCCACCGCCGAGGCGGTGTAGACGTAGGTGCGGTTGAACTCGACGCAGCCCATCCAGTAGTACGTGCTGTTGCTCGGCCGGTAGTTGAGGGTCGATGCCCAGATGCCCTTCACGTACCCCCGGCCGCCGTCGAGGTCGTAGGCGTTCGAGTTGAAGTCGAGCCGGGGGACCGAGTGGCCGGCGTACTCCCAGTCGACCAGGTTGTAGGAGCGCAGGATCGGCGCGCCCGGAGAGTAGTGCATCGTCGAGGCCGAGTAGTAGTAGGCGTCGCCGACCCGGATGATGTCGCCGTCGGCGAAGTCCTGCCACACGACCGGATTGGTGTAGTTGCCCCCCGTGGTCGGCGTTGGCGTGGGGGTCGGGTTCGGTTCGCTGCCGACCTGGACGAGTTGCCACTGCTGGTTGGCGCCGTTCCAGTCGGTGTACTGGACGATGTTGGCGCCGTCGGCGGTGGAGGCGCCTTGGACCTCCAGGGCC
>NZ_JBSFWD010000146.1:0-3016 GCF_053592655.1 Streptosporangium sp. NPDC002607 | reverse complement strand
GACACCATCACCGCGAACGACACCGGCTGCACCACATCCACCCGATCCAGCCCCGGAGCACCCTCCACACCCCGCACCACATCCAGCAACGACCAGTCCACGAACGGCTCCAACGCCGCCGCACACTCCGCCATCCGCCCGGCGAACACCGCCGACTCCTCCAAAAGCGCAGCACCCATCCCCAACCACTGCGCCCCCTGACCCGGGAACACCCACACCGACCTACCAACGACATCGGCCACACCCGAAACCACGCGCGTCGCCGACTCACCGGAAGCCACCACGGCCAGACCCGCCAGCAGCTCCTCATGGCCATCTCCGATGACCACGGCCCGATGCTCGAACACCGACCGCGACACCACCAGCGAGGAGCCCACATCCACCGGGTCGAGATCGCCGTGCACGTCGAGGTGCGCGCCCAGACGACGAGCCTGCGCCCGCAACGCCTCCTCGGTCTTGCCCGACACCACCCACGGCACCACACCCGCGGCCGGCGCCCGGTCCTCACCACGCGACTCCGCCTCAGCAGCCTCCGGCCCCTGCTCCAAGATCACATGCGCGTTGGTGCCGCTGATCCCGAACGACGACACACCCGCCCGACGCGGACGACCGGCCTCCGGCCACTCCCTGGCCTCGGTCAGCAGTTCCACCGCACCCGAGGCCCAGTCCACATGCGACGACGGCGCGTCCACATGCAACGTCCTGGGCAGCACCCCCTGACGCATCGCCATGACCATCTTGATCACACCCGCCACGCCGGCGGCGGCCTGGGTGTGGCCGAGGTTCGACTTGATCGAACCCAGCAGCAGCGGACGGTCCTCGTCCCGGTCCTGGCCGTAGGTCGCCAGCAACGCCTGCGCCTCGATCGGGTCACCCAGCGTGGTACCGGTGCCGTGGCCCTCGACCGCGTCCACCTCAGTGGAAGTCAGCCCGGCACTGGCCAGCGCCTGGCGGATCACCCGCCGCTGGGAAGGACCGTTCGGCGCGGTCAACCCGTTGGACGCACCGTCCTGGTTCACCGCCGAACCCCGCACCACCGCCAGCACCTGATGGCCGTTGCGGCGCGCGTCCGACAGCCGCTCCAGCACCAGCACGCCCACACCCTCCGACCAGCTCACCCCGTCGGCCGCGTCAGCGAAGGACTTGCACCGGCCGTCGCCGGCCAACCCGCCCTGGGCGCTGAAATCGATGAACGCACCCGGTGTGGCCATCACCGTCACGCCACCGGCCACCGCCAGCGAGCACTCCCCAGAGCGCAGCGCCTGCGCAGCCAGGTGCATCGCCACCAGCGAGGAGGAGCAGGCGGTGTCCACCGTCACCGCCGGACCCTCCAACCCCAGCGCGTACGAAATCCGGCCGGTCGCGACACTGCCCGCCGTACCGGTGCCGACGAAGCCCATCGCCTCCGGCGGGAACTCGGCGCTCATCCCGTAGTCGTGGTAGAAGATGCCGGCGAACACGCCGGTACGACTGCCACGCAGGGAGACCGGGTCGATCCCGGCCTGCTCGATCGCCTCCCATGACGTCTCCAGCAGCTGCCGCTGCTGCGGGTCCATCGCCAGCGCCTCACGCGGCGAGATCCCGAAGAACCCCGGATCGAACTCCCCGGCCTCGTGCAGGAAACCACCCTCACGCACATAACTGGTCCCCCGGCGCTCCCGATCCGGGCTGTACAACGCCCCCAGATCCCAGCCGCGCGTCGTCGGGAACGGCGAGATCCCATCCCCGCCCTCGGTGACCAGCCGCCACAGATCCTCCGGAGACGTGACCCCGCCCGGATAACGGCACGCCATGCCCACAATCACGATCGGATCGTCGCTCAGGGGCATGACGGGCGCGGGAACCACCACATCGGCGTCCTCACCGAGCAGCTCGGCCAGCAGGAACTCCGCCAGCAGCGTCGGCGTCGGGTAGTCGAACACCAGCGTGGCCGGCAACCGCAACCCGGTCGCGGCATTGAGCCGGTTCCGCAACTCCACCGCGGTCAGGGAGTCGAAGCCCAGCTCGCGGAACTCCCGCCGCACCTCCACCGTCTCCGGCGAGACGTGCCCCAGCACCAAGGCCACCTCGGTACGCACCAGGTCCACCAGGACCTCGGCACGCTCGGCCGCCCCCAGCGGAGCCAGCCGTCCCAGCAACGTCGCCGCCACCACCGAACCCGACGCCGCCGACCGCCGCCCACCCCGCACCAGGCCCCGCAACAACGCCGGCACCTCGCCATGGGAGCGCAGCACCGCCAATTCCAACCGGAGCGGAATCAGCACCGCATGCTCAAGCGCGACAGCGGCCTCGAACAGCGCCAGGCCCTGCTCCACCGACAGCGGCGGCGTACCCATCCTGGCGATCCGCCGCATGTCGGCGTCGCTCAGCGTGCCGGTCAATCCGCTGTCCTGGCTCCAGGCACCCCACGCCAGCGACAGCGCGGGCAGTCCCTCGGCCCGCCGCATCTGAGCCAGCGCGTCCAAGAACGTGTTCGCGGCCGCGTAGTTGCCCTGACCAGCCGAGCCCATGACACCCGAGGCCGACGAGTACACAACAAACGCCGCCAGGTCCAGGCCCTGGGTGAGCTCGTGCAGGTGCCAGGCGGCATCGACCTTGGGCCGCAGCACGGTGTCCAGCCGCTCGGGCGTCAGCGACGGAATCGTCCCGTCGGCCAGCACACCGGCGGTGTGAACGACCGCGGTCAGCGGATGATCGGCATCGATTCCGGCCAGCAGGGCCGCCACCTGATCCCGGTCGGCCACATCACACGCGGCGATCTCGACCTCGACCCCGTGCGCGATCAACTCCGCCTGCAACTCCACCGCACCCGGAGCCTCCAGCCCCCGGCGACTGGTCAGCAACAGACGCCGCACACCCCGCTCGGCCACCAGATGCCGAGCCAGATGACCACCCAGACCACCGGTACCACCGGTGACCAGCACCGTCCCCTCCGGATCCCACGACCGCCCCGCCTCCTCGGCCGGCATCACCCGAGCCAGACGAGGCACCCGTACCGCACCCTCACGGACCGCCG
>NZ_JBSFWD010000145.1:0-3048 GCF_053592655.1 Streptosporangium sp. NPDC002607 | reverse complement strand
GCCTCCCACGACGTCTCCAGCAGCAACCGCTGCTGCGGATCCATCGCCAAAGCCTCACGCGGCGAGATCCCGAAGAACCCCGGATCGAACTCCCCAGCCTCGTGCAGGAAACCACCCTCACACACATAGCTGGTCCCGCGATTCTCCCGATCCGGGCTGTACAACCCGTCGAGATCCCAACCCCGGGACGTCGGGAACTCGCCGATCCCATCACCGCCCTCGGCCACCAGTCGCCACAGGTCCTCCGGAGAGGCCACCCCACCCGGATAGCGGCACGCCATGCCCACGATCACGATCGGATCGTCCGCCGCAGGCACGACGGACGTGGGGATGATCACGTCGGCCTGCTCGCCGAGCAACTCACCCAGCAGGAACTCCGCCAGCACCACCGGAGTCGGATAGTCGAACACCAACGTCGCCGGCAACCGCAACCCCGTCGCGCCGTTCAACCGATTACGCAACTCCACCGCGGTCAGCGAATCGAACCCCAACTCCCGGAACTCCCGCCGCACCTCCACCAACTGCGGCGAAGCATGCCCCAGCACCGTGGCCACCTCACCCCGAACCAGCTCAACCACCAACCGCACCCGATCGGCCTGCCCCAGACCGGCCAACCGCCGAACCAGCGCCCCATCCCCCGCCACCGGCACCGACGCCGCCGACCGGCGAACCCCACGCACCAACCCACGCAACAGATGAGGCACCCACCCCTGCGCCCGCACCGCCGACACGTCAAACCGCGCCGCCACAACCGCCGCACGACCCACCGCAACAGCGGCCTCGAACAACGCCAAACCCTGCTCAGGCGACAACGGCATCATCCCCGCCCGCGCCATCCGCCGCATATCCGCCTGGCTCAGCGTGCCCGTCATCCCGGCGTCCTGTGCCCAGGCACCCCACGCCAGCGACAACCCCGCCAGCCCCTCAGCCCGCCGCACCTTCGCCAACGCGTCCAGGAACGCGTTCGCCGCCGCGTAGTTACCCTGCCCCGCCCCACCGAACGTTCCCGCCACCGACGAGAACACGATGAAGCCGGCCAGATCCAGACCCCGGGTCAGCTCGTGCAGATACCAGGCCGCATCCACCTTCGGCCGCAACACCCCATCCAACCGCTCCGCCGTCAACGACGGAATCGTCCCGTCGTCCAGCACACCCGCGGTATGAATCACCGCCGTCAGCGGATGCTCGGCATCCACCCCGGCCAGCAACGCCGCCACCTGGCCCCGATCGGCCACATCACAGGCGACGATCTCGACCTCGACCCCATGCGCGATCAACTCCGCCCGCAACTCCACCGCACCCGGAGCATCCAGACCCCGACGGCTGGTCAGCAACAGACGCCGCACCCCACGCTCGGCCACCACATGCCGCGCGAACAACCCACCCAGACCACCGGTACCACCAGTGATCAACACCGTCCCCTCCGGATCCCAGACCCGGCCCGCCACGTCGGCAACCTTGGAGCCCGCCAGACGCGGCACCAGTACCTCACCCCCGCGCACCACCGCCTGCGGCTCACCCGACGCCAGCACCCAGGCCAACACCTCCGGCAGCGCCGACAGCGAAGACTCCCGCCCGTCCACGTCCACCAGCACGAACCGGCCCGGGTTCTCCAACTGCGCACTGCGCACCAGACCCCACACCCCGGCCGCCGGCAGATCAGTGACCGTGTCCTCTTCCCGCGCCTCAATCGCACCACTGGTGAGAATCACCAAACGGGAGTCGACGAACCGGTCGTCGGCCAGCCATCGCTGCACCAGATCCAGCACCCGGGCGGCCAGCTCATGCGCCGACTCCACCACTCCGCACGCCGGGTCCGAGATCGCCTCGGCCATTATCACGCTGGGTACCGGATCTGCCAGGACCGACAGATCCGCGTGAACCTGAGCCGGTTGACCGACCGTCTCCCAGGCGGCGGCGACCCCTAGGAGGTCGAGACCGAGCACCGCCACCGGCACCGCATCGGCCGTCGAAAGCTCCGTCAGCGGCGACCACTCCACCTCGAACAGCGGGTCCCGCCCCGTCCCTCGACCGCCGGAGGCGACCGCGAGCTGATCGGCGGAGACCGGCCGCAGCACCAGTGAACGTGCCGACAGCACCGGCTCCCCAGTGGCGTCCACCGCGCTCACCGAAACCGAATCGTCGCCCGTCTTGGCCAGCCGCACTCGCAGCAGCGAGGCGCCACTGGCGTGCAGGCACACTCCGCTCCAAGAGAACGGCAACCACCCCCCCTCGGAATCATCCAGCCCGGCGAACGGCACCGCGTGCAACGCCGCATCCAACAGCGCCGGATGCAACCCGAACGAACCCGCGCTCGACTCCACCTGCCCAGGCAGTGCGATCTCCGCGAACACCTCACCACCCTCACCCCGCCAAGCAGCCCGCAACCCCTGGAACACCGGCCCATAGCTCAGCCCGTCCCAGGCCAGCCGCTCGTACAACCCATCCAGCTCGATCGCCGACACCCCACGCGGCGGCCACACCACCGTCTCGAACGGCGCAGCGGCGCGGCCTCCGGCCGTCAGCACACCGGTGGCGTGCTCCACCCACGGCTCATCCTCAGCCGCCTCCGCCAGCCGCGCGTAGATGCTCACACCACGACGACCCGACTCCGCGGCGGTGGCCACCCACACCTGCACCGCCACCGCGTCCCGCTCACCCAGCACCAACGGCGCATCCAGCGTCAGCTCCTCCACCACATCAAAACCGACCTGATCACCCGCCCGGATCGCCAACTCCAGGAACGCCGTGCCCGGCACCACCACCGAACCCATCACCGCGTGATCGGCCAGCCACGGATGCGACCGCAGCGACAACCGGCCGGTCAGCAACACCCCATCGGAACCGGCCAGCCCCACCGCCGCACCCAGCAGCGGATGCCCCGCAGCCGCCAGACCCGCCGCCGCCACGTTCCCCGCGCGGTCACCGACGCCCTGGGGCCAGTACCAGTGGTGCTGGAAGGCGTAGGTCGGCAGCTCCACCCGCCGCCCACCCGGCAACACCGCACGCCAGTCGAGCGCTACCCCGTGCACATGCAGCTCGGCCAGC
>NZ_JBSFWD010000144.1:0-3364 GCF_053592655.1 Streptosporangium sp. NPDC002607 | reverse complement strand
CCGGCGGTGACGGTGGACACCGCCTGCTCGTCGTCGCTGGTGGCGCTGCATCTGGCGGCCCAGGCGCTGCGCTCGGGGGAATGCTCGCTGGCGCTCGCCGGTGGGGTGACGGTCATGGCCACGCCCGACACCTTCATCGACTTCTCCCGCCAGGGCGGTCTCAGCTCTGACGGGCGGTGCAAGGCGTTCTCCGACAGCGCCGATGGGGTGGGCTGGTCGGAGGGCGTGGGTGTGCTGGTGCTGGAGCGGCTGTCGGACGCGCGGCGCAACGGCCACCAGGTGCTTGCGGTGGTGCGCGGGTCTGCGGTCAACCAGGACGGCGCGTCCAATGGTCTGACCGCGCCGAATGGCCCGTCGCAGCAGCGGGTGATCCGCCAGGCGCTGGCCGGGGCGGGGTTGTCCTACGCGGATGTCGACGTGGTGGAGGCGCACGGGACCGGGACGACATTGGGTGACCCGATCGAGGCGCAGGCCCTGCTGGCCGCCTACGGGCAGGACCGGCCGGAGGACCGTCCGCTGTTGCTGGGGTCGATCAAGTCGAACATCGGTCACACCCAGGCGGCCGCCGGTGTGGCAGGTGTGATCAAGATGGTCATGGCGATGCGCGAGGGCGTGGTGCCGCGCACGTTGCATGTGGTCGCGCCGTCGTCGCATGTGGACTGGAGCGAGGGCGCGGTCGAGCTGGTGACCGAGCCGGTGGAGTGGCCGGAGGCCGGTCGTGCGCGCCGGGCGGGTGTGTCGTCGTTCGGGATCAGCGGCACCAACGCCCACGTGATCATCGAACAGGCCCTGGAGGTCGCAACCGAGGAGGCTCCGCAAGGACCGGAGGCTTCACGAATCGGGGCGGAGCCAGGTGCGGAGGACCAGGCGTCGGCTACCGGTGTGGTGCCGGTGCTGGTGTCGGGCCGTACGGCTGGGGCGCTGCGGGCACAGGCCGAGCGTCTGGCCGCGCACGTGGAGGGCCACGATGAGCTGGCCTTGGCCGATGTGGCGTTCTCGCTGGCCACGACGCGGTCGGCGTTCGAGCGTCGTGCGGTGGTGGTGGGTGCTGATCGTACGGAGTTGGTGCGGGGTCTGGCCGCGGTGGCCGAGGGTACGCCGGCTGCGGGTGTGGTGACCGGTTCGGCGCGGGGAGCGGCCAAGGTCGCATTCCTGTTCACCGGCCAGGGCAGTCAGCGGGCGGGGATGGGCCGGGAGCTGTATGAGCGGTTTCCGGTGTTCGCGGCGGCGTTGGATGAGGTGATCGCCGAGCTTGACCCGCTGCTGGAGGGGTTCGACCAGGAGCCGGATGGCGCGTCGGTTGAGCGGGCAGGTCGTTACCGGGGCTGTTCGCTGCGGGAGGTGATCTTCGCCGAGCCGGGCAGCGAGTTGGCGGGGTTGCTGGATCTGACGGGGTGGGCGCAGCCGGCGTTGTTCGCGGTGGAGACGGCGCTGTTTTGGTTGGTGTCCTCGTGGGGGGTGCGGCCGGACGTGCTGGCCGGGCATTCGATTGGGGAGATCACCGCTGCGCATGTGGCGGGGGTGTTGTCGCTGGCCGATGCGTGTGTGCTGGTGGCGGGTCGGGCGCGGTTGATGCAGGCGCTGCCTGCCGGTGGGGCGATGGTGTCGGTGCGGGCGTCTGAGGAGGAGGTCGCCGAGCTGCTGGCCGGGCGTGAGGGTGAGGTGTCGGTCGCGGCGGTGAACGGTCCGGCCTCGGTGGTGATCTCCGGGGTGGAGGAGGCGGTCCTCGGTATCGCGGCCGTGCTGGAGGAGCGCGGGGTGCGGACGCGGCGGTTGCGGGTGTCGCATGCGTTCCATTCGCCGTTGATGGATCCGATGCTGGAGGACTTCCGCGCGATCGCCGGGACGCTCACCTACAACTCGCCGCGCATCGCCATCGTGTCCACCCTGACCGGGGAAGCGGCCACGGCGGAGCAGTTGTGCTCGCCGGACTACTGGGTGGACCAGGTGCGCCAGGCCGTACGGTTCGCCGACGGAATCCGGACGCTGCATGCTCAAGGAGTGCGGGCCTACCTGGAGCTCGGCCCCGACGGGGTGCTCACAGCGATGGCTCAGGACACCCTCACCGCGGAGAACGAAGCCGATGCGGGCTCTGACCCGGGGGCGGACGCGGTGCTGGTGCCGGTGCTGCGCGGGGGCCAGGACGAGCAGAAGACGATCGTGATGGCGCTGGCCGGGTTGCACGTGCGCGGGGTTCTCCTTGATTGGCGTGCGGTGTTGCCGGGTGGGCGGTGGGTGGAGCTGCCCACGTATGCCTTCCAGAAGGAGCGGTTCTGGCCGAGTGGTCGGCGGGGCGGGGATGTGCGAGGTCTGGGGCTTGAGACGGTGCTGCACCCGTTGCTGGGGGCGGTGATGGTGTCGCCGGAGTCCGGTGGGGTGGTCTTGACCGGGCGGTTGTCGGCGTCGGCCCATCCGTGGATGGGTGATTACGAGGTTCTGGGACGGGTGCTGATGCCCGGGGCGGGGTTCGTGGAGCTGGTGGTCCGCGCGGGTGACGAGGTCGGTTGTGCGGTGCTGGAGGAGCTGGCGCTGCAGGCACCGCTGGTGCTGCCCGAGACCGGTGGGGTGCGGGTCCAGGTGGTCGTCGACGGCCCCGGTGCGGCCGGCAGGCGCGCGGTCCGGGTGTATTCCCGAGCCGACGAGCGGGCGGGCGGTGAGTGGACGCTGCACGCTCAGGGAGTGCTGGCGGAGCGGGCGGCCGAACCGGGGTTCGATCTGGTGCAGTGGCCGCCGGCGGGGGCGGCCGAGGTGGACGTGGCGGGAGCGTATGAGCGGCTGGCCGAGATCGGCTATGGCTACGGGCCGGCGTTTCAGGCGTTGCGGGCGGCGTGGCGGCGGGGACAGGAGTTGTTCGCCGAGGTCGTTTTGGGGGAGCGGACGGCTGCGGAGGCGGGGCGGTTCGGGGTGCATCCGGCGCTGCTGGACGCGGCGATGCACGTGTCGCTGATCGATCCCTCGGGCGTGGCGAGCGGCGGGCGGGCGGTGTTGCCGTTCGTGTGGCGGCAGGTGGTGCTGCACGCCTCGGGTGCCTCGACGCTGCGGGTGCGGGTGCGGCATTCGGGTGAGCACACGCTGAGCTTGGATGTGGCCGATGAGAACGGTCGGCCGGTGCTGTCGGCGGGGTCGATGGTGGGGCGTCCGGTGTCGGCGGAGCAGTTGGGCGCGGCAGCGGAGCAGCCTCTGTTCCAGGTGGCGTGGAATCCGATCGAGACGCCCGCGACCGCCGGTGCGGCGCGGGTGAGGGAGTGGTCCGCTTCTCTTGGTGCGGGTGTCGATGCCGCCGCTGATTCGGTTGTGGTGGTGGATTGCACGGCACGGCCGGCCGGTGAGACGCCGGAGGTGGTGCGCTCGGTGGTCGGTGGCG
>NZ_JBSFWD010000143.1:0-3580 GCF_053592655.1 Streptosporangium sp. NPDC002607 | reverse complement strand
CGCCGGTCGGGCTGCCCTTCAGGGTGAGCGGGTCGATGCCCGCCCGTTCGACGGCCTCCCAGGAGGTCTCCAGCAGCAGCCGCTGCTGGACGTCGGTCGCCAGCGCCTCACGCGGCGAGATCCCGAAGAAGCGCGTGTCGAACTCGGCCGCGTCGTACAGGAAGCCGCCCGCACGGGCGAAGGACGCCTCCGAAAGCTCCCAGCCTCGGTCGGCCGGGAAGTCCGAGATGGCGTCCCTGCCCTCGGTGACCAGCTCCCACAGCTGTTGCGGAGAGGTGACGCCGCCCGGATACCGGCAGGCCATGCCGACGATGACGATCGGGTCCCCGCTGAGCGGGGCCGTGACGGGCACGGGCAGGGGCGGCGCGGAGGTCGCCTCGGCGCCGTCGAGTTGCCCGCGGATGAAACCGGTCACCGCCACCGGGGTGGGCTGATCGAACACCAGCGTGGCGGGCAGCCGGATACCGGTCGCCTCGATCAGCCGGTTACGCAGTTCCACGGAGGTGAGGGAGTCAAGACCGAGGTCCTGGAAGGTCATGTCCGGTGAGATCGCGTTCGCCGAGGCGTGCCCCAGTACGGCGGCCACCTGCCCGAGCACCAGCGTGGACACGGCCTCGCCGAGTGCCTCGCCCGACAGAGCACCCAGTGCGCCGGAGGTGGCGGAGGTGGCGGCCGCCTGTCGCATGGGGGCGGGCACCAGAGCGCGGAGGAGCGCCGGGATGCGGCTTTGTGCCCGTAGTGCGGCCCGGTCCAGCCGCGCCGCCACCACCACCGGCTCCCGGCTCGTCATGGCGGCGTCGAGGAAGGCGAGTCCCTGCTCGGCGGCCAGGGGCAGCAGCCCGGCCCGGGCCATGCGCCGCATGTCGGTCTCGGTGAGGGCGCTGGTCATCCCGGTGTCCTGCTGCCACGGCCCCCACCCGATCGACAGGCCCGCCAGCCCCTGAGCGGCGCGCTGCCGTACCAGGGCGTCGAGGAGGGCGTTGGCCGCGGTGTAGCTCGCCTGGCCGCCGTTGCCGAGCATCGCGAACACCGAGGAGAACACCACGAACGCGGTCAGGTCGAGGTCGCGGGTGAGCTCGTGCAGGTGCCAGGCGCCGTCCGCCTTCGGCCGCAGCACGGCGTCGATCCGCTCGGGTGTCAGCGCGCCGACCGGGCCGTCATCGAGCACGCCGGCGGCGTGCACCACCCCGGTGAGCGGGTGCTGCGGGGCGATTGCGGCGATCAGCTCGGCCAGGGCATCGCGGTCGGACACGTCACAGGCGACGGCCGTGACCTCGGCGCCCTGGGCGGTCAGCTCCGCCACCAGTTCCGCGGCGCCCTCGGTGTCCGGGCCGCGACGGCCGACCAGCATCAGGTGACGTACATTGTGCTCGGTCACCAGGTGGCGGGCGACGAGCGCGCCGATCCCGCCCAGACCGCCGGTGACGAGCACGGTGCCATCGGTATCCCGGAAGGTGGTCGGCGCCGGCGAGGCAGCACGGTCATCGTCGACTCCGATGAGCCGCGGCACCCGGGGCAGGCCATCACGTATCGCGATCTGCGGCTCCGCGGAATCGAGCGCCACGACCAGCGTCTCGCCGCTCACCCGCTCGACATCAACATCAAGCAGGACGAACCGCCCCGGGTTCTCCACCTGCGCCGAGCGCACCAGGCCCCAGACCGCCGCCGCGACGGGGTCGGGCGCGGTCTCGGCATCGGTGGCCACCGCTCCACGGGTCACGAAGATCACCGGGCCGTCGGCGTGCTCGTCGCGCCCGCTCTCCCGCAGCCGGGCCAGGACCGCCGAGGTCACCGACCGCACAGCGGCCGGAACGTCGTCCCCGGCCGGCACCGAGACCGGCATGAGCGTCACGTCCGCGGCCGGGTCCGGCTCACCCACCAGGTCCGCCACCTGCCCGGCCGCGCGCAGGGCGGCGACCAGACCCCATTCGTCGGAGCCGAGCACCGACCAGCGCCTGGCCGGACGGTCCCCGCTCCCGGATTCCGGTGCGAGCGGCCAGTCCAGTCGCAGCAGCGGTCCACCGCCGGTGCGCGCCGTACGCTGCGGATCATTCGGCCGGAGCGCGAGGGAGCGCACCGAGGCGACCAGACCGCCCTGGGCATCGGCCACGACCAGCGTGATCGCGTCCGTACCGGCCCCGCTCACCCGGACCCGGAGCCTTGAGGCGCCGGAGGCGTGCAGGGACACCCCGCTCCAGGCGAACGGCAGCAGTCCACCGCCCGCCTCGTCGAGCCCGGCGAGGGACGCCACGTGCAGCGCGGCGTCGAGCAGGGCCGGGTGCAGCCCGTACGAGCCCGCGTCGGCCGCGAGGTCCTCGGGCAGGGCGACCTCGGCGAACACCTCCCGGCCGGTGCGCCAGACGGCGCGCACCCCCTGGAACGCGGGGCCGTAGGAGAAGCCCACCCGCGCCCGCCGCTCGTAGAAACCGTCGAGGTCCACCGCGACGGCGTCCGCGCGCGGCCACTCGTCCATGCCGGGGTCGGGGACGCCCGGCACGCCGGGGGTGAGCACACCGGTGGCGTGCCGAACCCACGGCGCGTCCGGCTCGTCCGCCGGCCGGGAGTACACGCCGATCGTCCGGCCACCGCCGTCGGCGGCGGCGCCGAGCGCCACCTGCAACTGGACACCACCCCGCTCGGGCAGCACGAGCGGCGCGGTGAGCGTGAGCTCCTCCACCAGGCCGCAACCGACCTCGGCGCCCGCCCGCACGGCCAGCTCGACGAAGGCCGTGCCGGGCAACAGCACCTGTCCGGCCACCACGTGGTCGCACAACCATGGATGCGCCGCCGTCGAGACCAGAGCGGTGAACAGGAATCCACCGGTGTCGGGCAGTTCCACGGCCGCGCCGAGCAGCGGGTGCCGCGGCCGGTCCAGCCCGGCGGAGGTGACATCGCCTACGGTCGCCGCAGGTGCGGACCAGTACCGCTCCCGCTGGAAGGCATACGTCGGCAGGTCCACCCGGCGAGCCGCCGTGGCGGAGAACAGCTCCGGCCACCGCACCGCCATCCCGTGCACGTACAGCCGGGCGGCCGCCGCCAGCGCCGCGGCCTCCTCGCCGCGGTCCTTACGCAGAACGGGGAAGGCGACCACCGGCTCGTCCGAGTCCTGGCGAACCGAGAGGTTCTGGTGAACGAGCGCCGACAACCCGCCGTCCGGACCGAGCTCCAGGAACACCTTGGCCCCCGCCGCCCCGGCGGCACGGATCGCCTCCGCGAAACGCACCGGACGCACGACGTGATCCACCCAGTACTGCGCCGAGCACAGGTAGGCGGCGTCGACCACCTCGCCGGTCACGGTGGAGACGATCGCCGTCCTCGGCTCGTGGAAGGTCAGCCCCTCGGCGATCTGCCGGAACTCCGCCAGCATCGGCTCCATCAGCGGCGAGTGGAACGCGTGGCTCACCCGCAGCCGGATGGTCCTGTCGAAGCGCGCGGCGACGCGCAGGACGGCGTCCTCGGTTCCGGCGATCACGACGGACGACGGGCCGTTCACCGCGGCGATGACGACCCCGTCCTCCAGCACCGGCTCGACCTGCGCCCGGCCGGCCTGGACCGACACCATCGCCCCGCCCTCGGGCAG
>NZ_JBSFWD010000142.1:0-3619 GCF_053592655.1 Streptosporangium sp. NPDC002607 | reverse complement strand
TCCCCCGTCCGATACATCCGCCCACCGGACCCATCAAACGGACACGCCACAAACCGCTCCGCCGTCAACCCGGCCCGCCCCAGATACCCCCGCGCGAGACCGGGCCCGGCCAGGTACAGCTCCCCCTCCACCCCGGCCGGAACCGGCCGCAGCCACGAATCCAGCACGTACGCCCGGGCGTCGCGGACCGGCGAGCCGATCGGCGGGATCTCACCCGCCTTCAGGGGGGCGCTCATGGTGGCGGCGATGGTCGCCTCTGTCGGGCCGTACGCGTTGATCATCAGACGGCCGGGGGCCCAGGCGTCCACCAGGTTCGGCGCACAGGCGTCCCCGCCGACGATCAAGGTCCGCAGGTCGGGCAGCGAGACCTCCGGAACCCCGGCCAGGGCTGCCGGGGGGATCAGGGCGTGGGTGACCCGCGCCTCCCGCAGGGCATCGGCCAGCGCGGCTCCGCTGTAGGCGCCGGAAGGAGGAATGACCAGGGCGGCCCCGGCGGCGAAGGCCATCAGCAGTTCCATGACCGAGGCGTCGAAGCTCGGCGAGGCGAAGTGCAGAACGCGGCTGTCCGGGGTGATCCCGAACCTGTCGACCTGCGAGCACGCGAGGGCGGCGATGCCGGCGTGGGTGACCACGACGCCCTTGGGCCGCCCCGTCGAGCCGGAGGTGTAGATCACGTACGCCGGACGCTCCGGCACGAGCGGCACACCGAGATCGGACTCCGCGTATCCGGAGGTGTCGGCCCCGGCCAGCCAGCCGGCGTCGACCACCAGGGCGGGGGCGGCGTCCGCGAGCATGTAGGCGACCCGTTCCTCCGGGTAGCCGAGGTCGACGGGCAGGTACGCACCGCCCGCCTTCAGCACCGCCAGCGCCGCGACCACCAGATCAGCGGAACGGCGCAGCCTCAGCGCCACCAACCGCTCGGGACCGATTCCGTGCTCGGCCACCAGCAGCCGAGCCAACCGGTTGGCGCGGCCGTTGAGCTGCCCGTACGTGACAGCCTCACCGAGGTGGACCAGCGCGGTGGCCTCGGGGTCACGGACGACGGCGGCTTCGAAGAGCTCGGGCAACGTACGGCGCGGCACCGGTGCTCCGGTGTCGTTCCACTCCTCGACGGCCTGGTTGTGCTCGGCGACGTCAAGGATGCCGATCCGGCCGACCGGCGTGTCCGGGTCGGTGACGATCGTGGTGAGCAGCAGGCTCATCCGGTCGAGCAGCCGCCGGGCCTCGGCGGTGCTGAACAGGTCGGGCCGGTGGTCCAGCCGCAGGGTGAGGCGGTCGCCGGGGACGGCGGCGAGGGCGAGAGGGTAGTGATGGGCGTCTGTCGAGCCGAAGCCGGTCAGCCGCACCTCGCCAAGGGCGGTACCTACGGTGGAGGGATCGAATGGGTAGTTCTCCAGCACGGTGACCGTGTCGAACAGGATGCCGCGCTGGATTTCGGTCAGCCCCAGGTGATGGTGGGGCATCAGCTCCGCCTGCTCGTCCTGGAGGCGTTCCAGCATTTCGCCGACGGACTCGGCGGGCCGGAGCCGGACCCGGACGGGCACGGTGTTGATGAACAGGCCGACCATGCGCTCGACCCCGGGCAGCTCAGGCGGGCGGCCCGATACGACCGCGCCGAAGACGACGTCCTCGCGGCCGGTCAGCTTGGCGAGCAGCAGTCCCCACACTCCCTGCAGGACCGTGTTGACCGTGACGCCACGGCGACGGGCCAGTCTGGTCAGCGCGGCGGTCAGGTCGGCGCCCAGCTCGGTGGCGACCTTGCCCGGCGTCACGGGCGCGCCCGCGGCGGGCGCGACCAGCGTCGGCTCGTCAATGCCCTCCAGTGCCCGGTCCCAGGCATCCTTCGCGGCGGCGCGGTCCTGGCGGGACAGCCAGGCCAGGTAGTTCTTGTACGGCGGCGCGGGCGGAGCCTCCACACCGAGATAGAGCGCCAGCAGTTCGGCGACAAGCAGCGGGGTGGACCATCCGTCGAGCAGGATGTGATGGTTGGTGATGATCAGCCGGTGCCTGCCGGGCTCCGGTCGTACGAGAACGAAGCGGATGAGCGGCGGCACCGCCAGGTCGAACGGGCGTGCCCTCTCCTCCGCGGCCACCGCGGCCGGATCTGCCCCCTCGACCTCTCGCCAGGACGGTTCGACACTGTCCGGAATGACCTGGACGGGCCGGCTGAGGTCCTCGTGCCAGAAGGCGGCGCGCAGGTTGGAGTGGCGTTCGAGCAGCCTGGCGGCGGCGGCACGGAGCGCGGGAACGTCCAGCGGGCCGTCCAGGTCGAGGGTGACCTGCGCGGTGTAGAGGTCGTGCTCGTCGTGGAGGGCGTGGAAGAACAGGCCCTGCTGCAGCGGCGAGAGCGGGAGGATGTCCTGGACCTGCGTCAACGCTTCTCCCACGCGGCTTGGATACGGTCGATCTCCTCCTGGTCCAGATCGACCAGGAGGTCGCTCGGTGTGTGTCCTCCCGCGCCGTGCTCGGCCAGCCCGGCGAGCGCCTCGAACCAGGTCTCGGCCAGTTCGGCGACCTCCGCCTCGTCGAGCACCCCCTCGGGCCAGGACCAGACGGCCTCCAGGTGAGGGCCGTCCGGCCGGTCGTGCGTGGTCACGTTGACCTCCAGGACATGGGCCACCGGCATCCCGGGGTCGTAGCCGCCGATCTCGGTGGGAACCAGGTTCCAGTCGCCTCCGGTGACCGCGACCCGGCCGAGGTAGTTGAACACGATCTGCGGGCGGGGAAGCTCGGCGAGCTTCTGCGCGGTCTCCGGCACGAGATGGCGGAGCATCCCGTAACCCAGCGGGTCGGGCAGCGCCCTGAGCTGCTCCTTGACCTTTTTGATCGCCTGAGCCGCGGCCCGCTCGTCGGACCAGCCGGTCAGACCCGGGTCGAGCCTGACGGGGTGGATGGTGGTGAACCAGCCCACGGTCCTGGACAGGTCGACGTCGGGGAAGATCTCCGCACGGCCGTGCCCCTCCAGGTCGAGCAGGACGGAGGTGCCCCGGGCGCCGCGCCTCCTGCGCCAGTGGGTCACGGCCAGGGCCAGCCCGGCGAGCAGCACGTCGTTGACCCGGCCGTGGAACGCGGCGGGGACGGCCGCCAGCAGAGGTTCGGCCTTCTCCGGAGGCAGGGTACGGCGGAGACTGCGCAACGTCGCGGCGGTGTCGAGGCGCGGATCGAGGGGCCTGCGCCCGATACGCGGATCAGGGCCGTCGAGGATCTCGGCCCAGTGGTCAAGTTCGCCGACCCTGTTGGGAGCCTCGTCGTGCAGGCGGTGTGCCCAGGTACGGAAGGAGGTGGGCACCGGCTCCAGCACCGGGACTCTCACCTGAGCGACCGCTCCCTGAAGGAGCCCTTCTTGAGCGGTCGCGTCTTGCCGGATGGCCTCTTCGTGCGCTGTCGTCTTTCGCGGGGCCGATCGTTGGGCGACCCCTTCGTGAACTGCCGCCTGCGGGGCCGTTTCCTGACCGGCTCCTTCGTGCGCTGTCGTCTTTCGCGGGGCCGATCGTTGGGCGACCCCTTCGTGAACTGCCGCCTGTGGGACCGCTTCCTGACCGGTCGCGTGCCAGGCGGTGAACAGGTCCGGCAACAGGATGCGCCAGGACACCCCGTCCACCGCCAGATGATGCACCGT
>NZ_JBSFWD010000141.1:0-3622 GCF_053592655.1 Streptosporangium sp. NPDC002607 | reverse complement strand
CTGCCCGAGGGCGGGGCGATGGTGTCGGTCCAGGCCGGCCGGGCGCAGGTCGAGCCGGTGCTGGAGGACGGGGTCGTCATCGCCGCGGTGAACGGGCCGTCGTCGGTGGTGATCGCCGGGGACGGGGACGCCGTCCTGCGAACCGCCGCGCGTTTCGGCAAGGCCACCCGGCTGCGGGTGAGTCACGCGTTCCACTCGCCGCTGATGGAGCCGATGCTGGCGGAGTTTCGGGAGGTCGTCGAGGGGCTGACCTTCGGCGAGCCGAGGACGCCGATCGTCTCCACCGTGACCGGCGAGGTGGTCGACGCCGCCTACCTGTGCTCGGCGCAGTACTGGGTGGACCACGTCGTGCGTCCGGTGCGTTTCGCCGCGGCGGTGCAAGCTGCGGGCTCGGCGGGGGCCAGGGTGTTCTTGGAGCTGGGTCCGGACGGCGGGTTGTCGGCGCTCGTTCACCAGAACCTCTCGGTTCGCCAGGACTCGCACAAGCCGGCGGCTGCCTTTCCCGTTCTGCGTAAGGACCGCGGTGAGGAGGCGGCGGCGTTGGCCGCGGCCGCCCGGTTGTATGTGCGTGGTGTGCCGATGCGATGGCGGGAGCTGTTCCCGGCCGCTCACCGGGTGGATCTGCCGACCTACGCGTTCCAACAGGTGCGGTACTGGCCCAAACTCTCGGTGGCCGCGGGCGATGTCACCGCTGCCGGGCTGGACCTGCCGCGTCATCCGCTGCTGGGCGCGGCCATGGAGCTGCCCGACACCGGCGGGTTCCTGTTCACCGGTCTGGTCTCGACCGCGGCGCATCCGTGGCTGTCGGACCATGTGGTGGCCGGGCAGGTGCTGCTGCCCGGCACGGCCTTCGTCGAGCTGGCCCTGCGGGCCGGCGAGGAGGTCGGCTGTGGCCTGTTGGAGGAGCTCACGCTCATCTCCCCGCTGGTGATGCCCGAGCGGGGAGGTGTTCAGGTGCGGGTGGCGCTCGGCGCCGTCGACGACAGCGGCAGGCGGACGGTGGGGGTGTATTCCCGTCCGGAGGGTGAAGCGGACGCGCCGTGGGCTCAGCACGCCACCGGTGTGCTCGCCTCCGCCGCGCCGACGAGCGTCCCTGACGCGGGGATGGAGGAGTGGCCCCGCGCGGACGCCGTCACGGTGGACCTCGACGGCTTCTACGACCGGCGGGCGGCGGTGGGTTTCTCCTACGGTCCGGCGTTTAGGGGGGTGCGCGCCGTCTGGCGTACCGAGCGGGAGGTGTTCGCCGAGGTCGCCCTGCCCGAAGACGTCGCCGCCGACGCGGGCTCCTACGGGTTGCATCCGGCCCTGCTCGACGCTGTGCTGCAGGTGGCATCGCCGGCCGGGCTCGACGAGGCGGAGGGCGGACTGCTGCCCTTCGCCTGGAGCGGGGTGTCGCTGCACGCGTCCGGCGCCTCGGCGCTGCGGGTCCGGATGAGCATGGCGGGCCCGGACGCGGTCACGCTGGTCGTGGCCGATGCCGGGGGCGTGGTGGCCTCGGTGCGCTCCCTGGCGTTCCGCGCTTCGCGGCCTGCGGCACGCACCGGCGGCGGGCCGCTGCTGCGGCTGGACTGGCCGCTCGTGGCGGCATCCGGGAACGGAGACGATCCGGCCAGGCGGTGGTCGGTGCTCGGCCCCGACGGGTGGGGTCTGGTCGCCGCCCTGCGCGAAGCCGGGCAGGTGGCGGACATCGCGCATGAGATGGAGCCTGCCGCGGACGTGACCTTGGTGCCGGTCCCGGTTCCCGCCGGGGACGACGTTCCGGCCGCGGTGCGGTCGGTGACCTCGGCGGTCCTGGCCCGGCTGCGGGAGGCCGGGCGCGACGAGCACGCCAACCGCCTGGTGGTCTTCGTGACTTCAGGCGCGGTGGCGGTGGCTACCGAAACCGTGGCCGACCCCGTCGCGGCGGCGGTATGGGGTCTGGTGCGTTCGGCGCAGGTGGAGAACCCGGGGCGGTTCGTCCTGCTGGACCTTGATCGCGATCAGGTGGATGCCGGTCGGGTGGACGGACGGATGCTGGTCGCGGCGCTGGATTCCGGCGAGCCGCAGTTGGCGGTGCGCGACGGGCTGCTGCGGGTGCCGCGCCTGGTCAGGGTCGACGACGACCACTCTCAGAGCGGGCCGGCTGTCGGCACCGTCTCGCCGGCACCGGGCACCGTCGGGGGTGTCGACGGTGCCGCGTCGATGTGGAGTGCCGGCGGCACGGTGCTGGTCACCGGTGGTCTGGGTGGGCTGGGCGCGCTGGTCGCGCGTCATCTGGTGGCCGAGCATGGTGTGTGTCACCTGGCTCTGGTGGGTCGTCGTGGCCCGGATACCGAGGGCGCCGCGGAACTGGTGTCGGAGCTGAGAGCCCTGGGTGCCGAGGTCATGGTCGTGGCCTGCGATGTGTCCGATCGTGAGTCTTTGGCCGAAGTGATCGCTGCGATCCCGCCAGAGCACCCGCTCACCGGGGTGGTACATGCCGCGGGTGTGCTCGATGACGGCCCGATCGACGCTTTGACGCCCGAGCGGATCGACGCCGTGCTGCGGCCGAAGGCGGACGGCGCCTGGCACCTGCACGAACTCACCCGCGACCTCGACCTGACCGCGTTCGTGGTGTTCTCCTCGGTGACCGCGACGCTCGGCAACGGCGGCCAGGCAAGCTACACCGCGGCGAACGCCTTCCTGGACGCTTTGGTGCGGCAGCGCGCCGCTCAGGGGCTGGCGGGCGTGTCGATCGGGTGGGGGCCGTGGCAGCAGGACACCGGGATGACCAGTGCCCTCACCGAGACCGACATGCGGCGCATGGCCCGGGCCGGGCTGCTGCCCCTGGCCGCCGAGCAGGGACTCGCCTTCTTCGACGTCGCGATGGTGAGCGGTGAACCGGTGGTGGTGGCGGCGCGGCTGGATCGGGCCGCGCTGCGGGCGCGAAGCAGTGTCCCGGCGGTCTTCCGCGCGCTGGTGCCCGCTCCCATGCGGCAGGCGGCTGTCACGCCTGCCGCCTTCGCCGCCCTGGGCGGGCTGTCGGGACGGGCGCTCGGCGAGGAGGTGTCCCGGATGGTGCTCGGGCAGGTGGCCGCCGTACTGGGGCACGCCTCGGCGAACGCGATCTCGCCGGACCTGACCTTCCAGGACCTCGGTCTTGACTCCCTCACCTCGGTGGAACTGCGTAACCGGCTGATCGAGGCGACCGGGATGCGCCTGGCGGCCACGCTGGTGTTCGATCAGCCCACCCCCGCGGCGGTGGCCCGTTTCATCCGCGAGCGACTTGAGGGCACGGACGCCGCGGCGCCTGTGCAGGTCGCGGCCCCGGTCACCGGGGATCCGATCGTCATCGTCGGCATGGCCTGCCGGTATCCGGGCGGGGTCACCTCACCGGAGCAGTTGTGGGAGCTGGTCGCTGAGGGTAAAGACGCCATCTCCGGTTTCCCGGCCGATCGTGGCTGGGAGGTCGCGGACACCTCTTTCACCCGTGCGGGTGGATTCCTGTATGACGCGGCTGAATTTGATGCTGAGTTCTTCGGGATCTCGCCGCGCGAGGCGCTCGCGATCGACGTCCAGCAGCGGCTGCTGCTGGAGACCTCCTGGGAGGCCGTCGAACGGGCGGGCATCGACCCGCTCACCCTGAAGGGCAGCCCGACCGGCG
>NZ_JBSFWD010000140.1:0-3683 GCF_053592655.1 Streptosporangium sp. NPDC002607 | reverse complement strand
GGCCAAGTGCTTGACCCTGCCGGGGCCGGATGGCCCCCTGGCCCCTACTGGTTCCCCCGGGGGCCGTTTCCCGGGGGCCGCCGCTCTCGCGGCGGCCACCGGGGCGGCCCTGTGCGCCATCCACCCGATGCGAGGGCCTGACAACGAGACTGAGGTCACCAGCAGCCGGGCACGTTCCCCGCGCAGTTCGTGGGCAGGTTCATGACGATCTCGCTCTTCTTGAGCGTGACCTGGGCACCGACCCAGTTGTTGATGCCGCCGCCGACCCCGGCGGCGCGGTTCTTTTCGACCGTTGTGTAGTCGAGGGTCAGCTGGGCCGTGTCGGCTCCCGCCTCCTGCTCGTTGTTGATGCCCCCGCCGTTACGGCCCGCCTGGTTCTCCTCGATCTCGCTCTCCTTGATGATCGCGGTGCCTTCGTTGTTGATGGCGCCGCCGTCCCGGCCCGCCGTGTTGAACTCGAAGGACGTGTCGAAGACGTTCAGCGTCGCGTCCTCGCCGTTGTTGATGGCGCCGCCCTCGATGCCGGCCCAGTTCTCCTCGATCTCGCTGTCCTTGATGATCGCGGTGCCTTCGTTGTTGATGGCGCCGCCGTCGTCGTCGCGAGCCTCGTTGTTCTTGATGCGGCTCTTCTCGATGACGAGCGTGCCCTGGTTCTGGATGCCGCCACCGCCCTCGTCCGCCGTGTTGCCCCAGACCGTGGTCTTCAGGAGCGTGAGGGTGCCGGCCGCGTTGTTGCTGAGGCCGCCGCCGTCCCCGGCCTCCTCCGCGTTCGGGCTCGGGTTCGGGTTCGTGACCACGTTGACCAGGATGCGGCTGTCGACGAGGGTGACGGTACCGCCCTCGTTGGAGATCCCCCCGCCATCCCCGCCGGCCTGGTTTCCGGCGACGGTGCTGCGCTCCAGGCGCAGTGTCCCCTCGTTGGTGATACCGCCGCCGTCTCCCGGGGTGTCGCCACCGGTCACGGTGACGCCCTTCAGAGTGAGCCTGCCCCCCTTGTTGACCGCGAGAATGCGGAACAGGTTCGCCCCGTGGTACGAGGAGCGGATCAGGGTCGAGTGCTCGCCGATGATGGTGACCGTCCGGGTGATGGCCGGCAGGGCGTTACCCGAGTCCAGGTAGTCATCCTCGAAGCGGTAGGCACACCCCCTGGCCAGCTTGATCGTGCCACCCCCGATATTCGCGTTCGCCTGGTTGACGGCATTGATCAGCCCGGCGACGTTGCCGCACTCCACGGTCGCGTTCACCGGTGCTTCAGCGGCCATGGCGGGTACGGCGCCCCACAGACCGAGGCTCGACACCACGACTGACCCAGCAAGCAAAAGGCGCATTCTCACACGTTTCCTTTCCTGTTCGGTTCCGGGGGGCCCGACAGGGGTACCACGCTTTCCGGGAACGTTTCCTCGACGCTGCGCGCGGCATTTGTAAGTCCATACCGGCTGCTGTCATCATTTGGTTCGCGCGGCCCGTCCCGTGAGATCGGCCAGGTAAAGCGGTTCTATTAATCCACCGCCGCCACGACCGTGAATCGGGCACATAACGCGCGAAAGACACGCCGCTGCCGGCGGAGCTCGCTCAGATATTCACCCGGGATACCGGTGGTCCGGAACCGGTGAACACACGCTCACACTCGCCGCACATGGGACCTCTTACATCTATTTGGACATGCAAGGGGCCGCCAGGATCCGAATCCCGGCGGCCTGTCAAACCTTGCTGAATGATGCGCTTCAGCTGCTCGTTTACCTGCTCGCCAACGATGCGACAGTCCACCGCACAGGCCGGAACCGGGTCACCTGGCATCGGCGATGCCAGGGCCGTAGATGACCGTGCGGAACGCTCCCCACTCACCGAAAAGGAGCCCGCCCGTGCCGGTGTTCCAGAAACAATATTGGACACTGCATGGAGAGATAGCAAGTAATGACCGAAATGCCGATCGCCCCGCCTGCTCTCGGAAGGCATTCCGGTGAGCAGGCGGTGATCACGTAAGAACGGCCCGGACAGGGCTGCTGGGTTTGCTAAAGGGGTCGGCAGCCCCAAAGTCGTTTCGGCGCCTCAGCGGTGGCTCTCTCCAGAGTGTGCCGACCATATGCGTCCTGCCATCTCAAGTCGACATATGTTCCCGCGTCAACCGCATTTCCCATTGCTGGTGGCGCAGCTGGTCGGGCAGGCCCCCGCTGAACTACAGAGCCTGGTCACCGCCGTCACCGCGGGACGGTCCCTCAGCCTCTACGCCCCGCCTTAACAAACCACCGACCAGGTCAGAGCAGCGCTGTTCCACGCCCCACCCCCGTCAGCGAACGTGCGACATTCGTCGAATGACTGCTCGTCATCGGCGTCAATACTCTCGGGGGAGTTGTCAACGTCGAGAACGGAAACCGAGCCGATGATCCCCTCAGAGCTGCCGCGTCTCCCTCGTGGACCGGCGATCGGCATCCTCGCAGAGGACCTGCAGGGCTCTGTCGCGGTCGCCTGCCGGCTGCGCCAGCGCGGGCTCGACCCGGTGATCGTGCGCGACCCCGCATCTGTCGTCTCCGATGCGGATGCCATCGTCGTCGACCTCGATCTGCACCACGCCGCGGGCGCCGCCGAGGCGCATATCCGTGAGTGGGCGGCCTGGCTCGACGACCACGGCTGCGAGCGGGTCGAGGTGAAGCTCAACGCCGAGCTGCGCGGATCTCCGGATGCGCTGATCGCCGGGATCGACGCGGGGCAGGACGAGAACGGCATCCTTCTCGTCGTCCCGGCCTATCCGACCGCCGGCCGTGTCTGCGTCGACGGCCATCTGCTCGCCCCCATGCCGGCGGGCAACGGGCTCGACGTCGACGTGCGGTCCGCGATCCGCGCCGAGGACGCCGAGCTGATCGGGCTCACGGTGCTGAACCAGGGTGCCGATGCCGTCACCGCGCGCATCCTCGATGCCTTCGCCCGCGGCATCCGGCGGTTCGTCCTCGACGGCACGGTCGAGGCGCACCTCGGCACCGCGGCGCAGGCCGCGACCCGGCTCCGCGAAGAGGGGCACGCCGTCGCGACCGCGAGCACCGGCGGCTGGCTGAGGTTCTACCCTGATCTCGGCCGCGACGGTTTCGTCGTCGTCGTCACCCCCGGCAACCACGACACCGACCGCGCGCAGCTGCGCCGGCTCGGAGCGGCCTACGGCTCCCGTGCGCTGATCACCACCGCCGCGGAAGCCGCAAGTTGGGGGGCGGATGCCGCGCACGAGGTGCTTGCCTCTCATCGGATCCTCGCGCTGCACGAGACCGACCGCGGCGACCCCGACCGCTGGGTCGTCGCGGAGCAGCTCGCCGGGGCGGTGCGCAGCCTGCTCGACGCCTCGGCCCGCAGCGAGAACAAGTGCCTCGGCGTGGTCGCCAGCGGTGGCCTGACGACCACAGCGCTAGTCCAGCAGCTCGGCGGCACGAGCCTGAGCGCGGGGCTCGAACTGGAGCCGCTGTGCCCGACCGCTCACATCACCGGGGGCGACTTCGACGGCCTGCGGCTGCTCTGCAAAGCCACCGGGACCGGCTCCGAAGAGACCCTGCTTCGCATGACCCGTCAGATCCTCGGGGCCTGACCCCGCTCGTATCCCATAGAAGGACATCGTGTGACCGACGGGGCGTGGGGGGGGGGGGCGGGCGGGGGCCCCCCCGCGGGGCCCCCCCCCTCGACTCCCCGGCACCGCGGGGATC
>NZ_JBSFWD010000139.1:2165-3710 GCF_053592655.1 Streptosporangium sp. NPDC002607 | reverse complement strand
CGCACGAGTGACGAGGCGGAGCCGGGTTTCCAGCGACTATGGGACGACGTTGCGAACCATTCTTCGCCGGGGGGCAGTGTGCGGGACAGTGAAGCAGGATACTCGGAGAACGGGATCGAGAATTTGCTTCACCGGCGGCCGGACGGCGAACGGAGCGTCGAGTTCCGGGTTCTGGGCCCCTTCGAGGTCTACGCCGCCGAGGCCCCTGTCGGCTCCGGCGGTCCGCGGCAGCGAGCCGTCCTGGCCCGGTTGGTGGCCGCGGCGGGTACGGTCGTCTCCACCGACACCCTGATCGATGATCTGTATCACGGTGCGCCGCCGGTGAACGCGCTGGCCTCGCTCCATGTCCACGTGTCGAACCTGCGCCGGGCGATCGAGCCGGACCGGGCTCCGCGCACCCCGCCGCGGCTTCTGGTCGCCCGGCGGCCCGGCTACCTGCTCGCCACGGCGAACGTCGATGCGCTGCGCTTCGCCAGGCTCGTCTCCGAGGCGGAACAGCGCCCGCCGGCGGAGTCGCTCGTCTTCTTGGAGGAGGCGCTGCGGTTGTGGCGCGGCCTGCCCTACGGTGAGTTCGCCGACGAGTTGTGGGCGCTCGCCGAGGTGAACCGGCTGTGTGAGCTGCGCCTGGCCGCGATCGAGCGCCGGGGGCGGGCGTTGCTGGATCTCGGCCGTCCGCAGGCGGTGATCCACGAGCTGGAGTCCGAGATCGGGGAGCATCCGCTTCGCGAGCGGCTGTGGTGGTTGCTGGCCCTGGCCCGTTATCGCAGCGGGCGGCAGGCCGACGCGCTGGCCACGTTGCGCCGGGCGCGGAAGGTCATCGCCGAGCAGCTCGGCCTCGATCCGGGTCCGGAGTTGCAGGCGCTGGAGAAGGACATCTTGCAGCAGTCGCACTCGCTCACCGTCTGGCCCGAGTCCGTCTCGCTGTCGCATGCCCCCTCCTTCCCTGTGGCGGCCGAGGTGCTCCCGCCGGGGTCGGCCCATGGGCAGCTGATCGGGCGAGATCGCCAGCTCGCGACGTTGACGGCGCTGCCGGTCTTGATGGACCGCAACGGCGTGGTGACCGCCGCGGTCAGTGGCGAGCCCGGTATCGGTAAGACCCGGCTGTTGCAGGCGTTTCGCGATGACTGCGCCGATCTGGGTTATCTGGTGTTGTGGGGGCGCTGTCACGAGGGGGAGGGGGTGCCGCCGCTGTGGCCGTGGCTGCAGGTGCTGCGTGCGCTGGCCGAGTCCGTCCCGCCGCCGGATCGTCAGGTGCTGGCGGGGCTGCTGGGTGATGAGCGGCTCACCGGCGCGCCCGGGACGGCGTCGCGTCATCGCAATCAGCTCATCGCGCAGTGGCTCATCGAGGCCGCGCGGCTCCGGCCTTTGGTGATCATCCTGGACGACCTGCACTGGGCCGACTCCGCCACGCTCGAACTGCTGCGAAACGTCGTCGTGCTGTCCGGGGCGCAGGCCAGGAACGTCTCGGTGACCCTGGTCACCGCGTTTCGTGAAGCGGCCTACCGTGACCTGACGGATCAGCCCGGCGCCTCCCCGGGCGGCACC
>NZ_JBSFWD010000139.1:0-2069 GCF_053592655.1 Streptosporangium sp. NPDC002607 | reverse complement strand
GCGCAGGCCAGGAACGTCTCGGTGACCCTGGTCACCGCGTTTCGTGAAGCGGCCTACCGTGACCTGACGGATCAGCCCGGCGCCTCCCCGGGCGGCGCCTCCCCGGGCGGCGACTCCCTGGGCGGCGACTCCCTGGGCGGCGCCTTCAAGCTCTCGGTGGATGAGGTCCTCTACCATCTCGCCCGCTACGATCTGGTGCGCATCCGGCTGAGCGGCCTGAGCACCACCGAGGTTCGGGCCCTGGCCGAGGAGATGGGCGGCAAGATGGACGGCCCCGCGGCCGAGAGGCTGGCCGAGCGGACCGGCGGCAACCCGTTCTTCGTCTGCGAGAGCGCCCGCCTGCTGGCCCAAGCCCAGGACCAAGCCCAGGACCAGGGTCTGGGGCAGGGGCAGGCCCAGGACCAAGCCCAGGACCAAGCCCAGGGGCAGGGTCAGGGTCAGGGTCTGGGGCAGGGTCTGGGTCTGGGTCTGGGTCTGGACATCGTGCCGGACGCGGTGGCCGATCTGATCAGGCAACGGCTGGCCATGCTCGGGCCGCAGAGCAGCCAGGTGCTCGGCATCGCCGCGGTGATCGGCAGGAGTTTTGATCCCGGCCTGGTCGCGGAGGTGTGCCAGGCCTTGGAGCCGGGCGCGAGGCACACCTACGCTCTGCTGGACCGGGCGGCGCGGGCCGGGCTCATCGTCACCGGCGAGGGGTGCATGACATTCGTCCACGACCTGGTCAAAGAGACCCTGATCCGTGACGTTCCGCCGCTGCGCAAAGCGATGATCCATCGGGAGGTGATGGCCGCGCTGTCGGCCAAGCCGAGCGCCGAGGTGACGACCATCGCCTACCACGCGGTGCAGGCGGGCCCGGCGGCGTACCGGGAGACGGCGCACTGGGCCCGCGCGGTGGCCCGGCAGGCCAGTTCCCGCGCGGCCTATGCGGAGGCCGCCGCCTGGTGGGGCCGGGCCGTCACCGCGCACGGCGCCTGCGGCGGCGAGGTCGCCGAGCACGTGGAGCTCTTGTTGCAGCAGGTGCGCGCCCTGCTGGAGGCGGGAGACGCGATGGGCGCCCGCCAGGTCCGCGCGCAAGCCCTGCGCGTCGCCGGCCGCGCCGCGGCGGGCCCGGAGCTGACCGCCCGCGCTCTCACCGCGCTGGACGCCCCGGCCATCTGGACGCTGCGCAACCCGTACGAGCCGGTGGAACTGCCGCTGGTGGAGCAGTTCGAGCACACCTTGCGCCTGCTGCCCCCCAGCGACAGCGCCGAGCGGACGCTGCTGCTGGGCGGTCTGGCCCAGGAACTGTATGACGGCGGCGCCGATGACACCCGCTGTCTGTCCCTGTCGGCCGAAGCGGTCGCGATGGCGCGCCGGATCGGTGATGCGCACCTGCTCATGCGGGCGCTCAACGCCCGCTCGCTGTCGGTGCCGCAGGTGACCTGTATCGGCGAGCTCATGGAGATCGCCGATGAGTTGCACGGGCTCGCGCTGGAGGCCGGGGCGCCGGGATTCGAACTGCTCGCTCATATGATGGACACCCACTACAAGCTGGAGATGTCCGATCTGCAGGGGGCGGACCGGGCCGCCGCCCGCTGTGATGTCATGTTGGATCATCTGCAGCTTCCCTGGCCGCGGTTCCAGCACACCATGTGGCGGGCCAACCGGCTCGCCCTGGCCGGCCGGTTCGACGAGGCCGGCGCCCGCTACGACGATGCCGAACGTCAGGCCCAGCGGCTGGGCATGTGGTACGCGGGCGCGGTCGTGGCCAGCGGCCGCCTCATGCTGTGTTATCAACGTGGCGCCATCGCCGAGGCCGGGCCGCTGATCGACCAGATCGCCGGTATCCATCCCAGTGCGGATCACGACGCCCGGGTGCTGGAGTTGTGCGCTCAGGGCCGTCTGGGCGAGGCTCGGGCTCTGGCCCGGGAAGGGTGGCCGGCCCCGCCGATGGACTGGTCGTGGCTGACCATGACCTGTTTGCAGGGGGCGGCCCAGGCCGCCGTCGGCGACCTGCCGGCCTGCCGGGTGACCTGGAGGAGGCTGCTGCCCTACGCCGGGCGGATCTCGGGCGGATCCGCGGTGGCCTG
>NZ_JBSFWD010000138.1:0-3764 GCF_053592655.1 Streptosporangium sp. NPDC002607 | reverse complement strand
CCGTCCTGGTTCACCGCCGAACCCCGCACCACCGCCAGCACCTGGTGCCCGTTGCGGCGCGCGTCCGACAGCCGCTCCAGCACCAGCACACCCACGCCCTCCGACCAGCTCACCCCATCGGCCGCGTCGGAGTAGGACTTGCACCGGCCGTCGCCGGCCAGCCCGCCCTGCGCACTGAAACCGATGAACGCTCCCGGAGTGGCCATCACGGTCACACCACCGGCCAACGCCAGGCTGCACTCACCCGACCGCAGCGCCTGCGCAGCCATATGTGTCGCCACCAGCGAGGAGGAGCAGGCGGTGTCCACCGTCACCGCCGGACCCTCCAACCCCAGCGCATACGAGACCCGGCCGGTCGCGACGCTGCCCGCCGTACCGGTGCTGATGAAGCCCATCGCCTCCGGCGGGAGGTCGGCGCTCATCCCGTAGTCGTGATACATCAGCCCGGCGAACACACCCGTGTGACTGCCCCGCAAGGAGACCGGGTCCATGCCCGCCCGCTCGATCGCCTCCCACGACGTCTCCAGCAGCAACCGCTGCTGCGGATCCATCGCCAGCGCCTCACGCGGCGAGATCCCGAAGAACCCCGGATCGAACTCCCCCGCCTCGTGCAGGAAGCCACCCGCTTCCACGTAGTCGACGCCCCCCTCAAGGGCACCATGACTCCAGCCACGCGTCGTCGGGAAGGGAGAGATCGCATCTCCGCCCTCACTGACCAGTCGCCACAGATCCTCCGGCGAGGTGACCCCACCCGGATAACGGCACGCCATGCCCACGATCACGATCGGATCGTCCGCGACCGGTACCAGCGACGCGGGGACGACCACGTCGGCATCCTCACCGAACAGCTCGGCCAGCAGGAACTCCGCCAGCAGCGTCGGCGTCGGATAGTCGAACACCAGCGTCGCCGGCAACCGCAACCCGGTCACCCCGTTCAGCCGGTTACGCAACTCCACCGCGGTCAGGGAATCGAAGCCCAGCTCACGAAACTCCCGCCGCACCTCCACCGTCTCCGGCGAGGCATGCCCCAAGACCATGGCCACCCCGGTACGCACCAGATCCACCAGGACCTCGACACGCTCGGCCAGGCCCAGCGGAGCCAGCCGCTGCAGCAACGTCGCGGCCACCACCGAGCCGGACGCCGCCGACCGGCGACCGCCCCGCACCAGACCCCGCAACAACGCCGGCACCTCGCCATAACCGCGCATCGACGGCAGATCCAGCCGGACCGGAACCAGCACCGCATGCTCAAGCACGACAGCGGCCTCGAACAGCGCCAGGCCCTGCTCCACCGACAGCGGCGGCATGCCCGTCCGGGCAATCCGCCGCATATCGGCATCACTCAGCGTGCCGGTCATCCCGCTGTCCTGAGCCCAGGCACCCCACGCCAGCGACAGCGCGGGCAACCCCTCGGCCCGGCGCAACTGAGCCAGCCCATCCAAGAACGCGTTCGCAGCCGCGTAGTTACCCTGACCAGCCGAGCCCATCACCCCGGCCAGCGAAGAGAACACCACGAACGCCGCCAGATCCAGACCCCGGGTCAGCTCATGCAAATGCCAGGCCGCATCCACCTTCGGCCGCAACACGGTATCCAGCCGCTCGGGCGTCAACGACGGAATCGTCCCATCAGCCAGCACACCAGCGGTGTGGACGACCGCAGTCAGCGGATGCTCGGCCGGGACCTGCGCCAGCAGCGCCGCCACTTGGTCGCGGTCAGCCATGTCACACGCCGCGATCGTGACCTCTACCCCGTGCGCGATCAGCTCGGCCTGCAACTCCACCGCACCCGGAGCCTCCAGACCCCGGCGACTGGTCAGCAACAGACGCCGCACACCCCGCTCGGCCACCACATGCCGAGCCAGATGACCACCCAGACCACCGGTACCACCGGTGATCAACACCGTACCGTCCGGATCCCACGACCGCTCCGCCTTCTCGGCCGGTATCACCCGAGCCAGACGGGGCACCCGTACCGCACCCTCACGGACCGCCGCCTGCGACTCCCCACAGGCCAGCACCGCGGCCAGCGACGACGGGGACAGCTCCGCGTCAACGTCGACCAGCACGAACCGGCCCGGGTTCTCCCACTGCGCCGACCGCACCAGACCCCACACCGCCGCGGCCGCCAGATCAGCGACCGCCTCACCCTCCCGCGCCTCGACCGCACCCCTGGTCACGAACACCAGACGCGAAGCCTCGAGCCGCTCATCGGCCAACCACCCCTGCAACAGACCCAGCACCCCAGCCGTCACCGCATGCGCCGACTCCACCACGCCGGTGTCCTCGGAGGAACCGACGGTGAACGTCACCACGTCCGGCACCGGCCCCGCCTCGCCCAGCGCCGACAGATCACGATGAACCGCGACCGACTGCCCGGCCGACTCCCACGCCCCTGCAAGGCCCAGCGCGTCCGGCTCGAACCCGGCGAAACCCACCATCGCCACCGGCACCGGATCGGCCACGGGAACCTCAGAAAGCGTGCTCCACTCCAGCCGGAACAGCCCGTCACGCTCCGCCACCCGGCCACCACCCGCGGCGGCGAGCTGACCGGGCGAGAACGGGCGCAACACCAGCGACCGCGCCGACAACACCGGCTCCCCCGCGGCATCCACCGCCGTCAGCGTGACCGAGTCGTCACCGGCCCGGACCAGCCGCACCCGCAACGTCGCCGCACCACCCGCGTGCAGGCACACCTCACCCCAGGAAAACGGCAACCGGCCGCCCTCGGAATCGTCCAGCCCCACGAAGGCCACACCATGCAGCGCCGCGTCCAGCAACGCCGGATGCACCCCGAACGAACCTGCACTCGACGCCGCCTGCTCAGGCAGGACAACCTCGGCGAACACCTCACCACCGGCACCACGCCAGGCCGCCCGCAACCCCTGGAACACCGGGCCATAGACAAGCAAACCCTCGGCCAGCTGGTCATAGAAACCGTCCAACTCGATCGCGGTCGCGCCGACCGGCGGCCACACCGCCGCATCGAACCGCGCGGCGGCCCGGCCGCCCGTGGCCAGCGTGCCGGTCGCGTGCCGCACCCACGGCACATCCTCCCCAGCCTGCGCCGACCGAGAATAGACGTTCAAAGCACGTCGGCCGGTCTCCTCCGACGCACCCACCGCGATCTGCACCACGACCGCATCGTCCTCACCCAGCACCAGCGGAGCGGCCAGCGTCAGCTCCTCCACCAGGTCACAGCCGACCTGATCACCCGCCCGGATCGCCAGCTCCAGGAACCCGGTCCCCGGGAAGAAGAACATCCCGGCCACCGCGTGATCGGCCAGCCACGGATGGGTCCGCAGCGAGATACGCCCGGTCAGCACCACCCCATCGGAATCGGCCAGCCCGACCGTCGCGCCCAGCAGCGGGTGCCCAGCGGCGGCCAGACCCGCCGCCGCCACATTCCCCGTACCGGCACCCGCACTGCCGTCAGGCCAGAACCACTGGTGCTGGAAAGCGTAGGTGGGCAGGTCGACCCGGCGCCCACCCGGCAGCACCGCCCGCCAGTCGACCGGCACCCCATGCACATACAGCTCGGCCAGCGCCGTCATGGACACCGTCCGCTCGTCGCGATCCTTACGCAACACCGGCACCAGCACCGCGTCCGACCCGGGCACCTCCGCGTCGGCGGCCAAGGTATCGGCGGCCATCGCGGTCAACACCCCGTCAGGGCCCAGCTCCAGATACGCCCGCACGCCCCGCGCGTGCAGCGTACGGACCCCGTCGGCGAAACGGACCGCGCCACGCACCTGCTCCACCCAGTA
>NZ_JBSFWD010000137.1:0-3924 GCF_053592655.1 Streptosporangium sp. NPDC002607 | reverse complement strand
CCCGACGAGCAGATCAGCTACACCGGCCCGCCCGGCTTCTACCGCTACCAGGTGGTCTCCGTGAGCGGCTCCAGCCCCTACACACTGAAGACCAAAGCCCCCTGACCCGCCTTCCGCGGGAGGTTCCACGGGACGTCCACCGTGGTGCGGTGCCTGCGGGCAGTGGCGGAGCGACCCTGGGGCTGGGGAGCTCTGTCCGGCAGGTAACACGCCCTGTCTCGTAGAGTGAGACAAGTGGCCGAGACGGCGGAACGGCGATGTAGAGTGCTTAGGACCTGCGTGTCAGGTTTCCAACTGAATATTTGCTCATCCAGAGGGGTGGAGGGATCGGCCCTGCGAAGCCCCGGCAACCATCCCGGTTCAAGACTCGTGATCGACACGAGGTCAGCCGGGACAGGTGCCAATTCCGGTCTGTGACCAGGGTGGTCCGCAGACGAAGATGAGGGAAAGGCCTCGCTTCATGGCGCTCGCAACCACTGAGAACACCACCACCTCGCTTGGTCGTGTCGAAGACACGCAAAACCAGCAGTTCGGCCCCGCCGTGGCCCTGTCCTGTCGCGAGTGCGGTGCCCGCTACGACCTCGGCCCGAGCTTCGCCTGTGCCGAGTGTTTCGGGCCCCTTGAGATCGCCTACGACTTCGGGCGAGTGACCCGGGAGCAGATCGCCGAGGGGCCGGCCAACATCTGGCGTTACCGCTCGCTGCTGCCCGTCCCCGCCGACGTGGCCGCCAAGCCCAACATGGAGCCCGGCTGGACCAGGCTCGTCAACGCCGGCAACCTCGCCCGTGAGCTGGGCATGCGCTCGCTGCACGTGAAGGACGACTCCGGCAACCCCACGCACTCCTTCAAGGACCGCGTGGTGGCCATCGCCGTCGAGGCGGCCCGTAACTTCGGCTTCCACACCCTCTCCTGCTCCTCCACCGGCAACCTGGCCGGTGCCGCTGCCGCCGCCGCCGCGCGGGCCGGGCTGGACGCCTGCGTGTTCATCCCCGCCGACCTGGAGCAGGCCAAGGTCGTCATGGCCTCCGTGTACGGGGGCAGGCTCATCGGCATCGAGGGCACCTACGACGACGTGAACCGTTTCTGCTCGGAGCTCATCGGCGACGAGCTGGGCGAGAAGTGGGGCTTCGTCAACGTCAACCTCCGGCCGTACTACGCCGAGGGCTCCAAGACGCTGGCGTACGAGATCGCCGAGCAGCTCGGCTGGCGCGTTCCCGACCAGATCGTCGTGCCGGTCGCGTCGGGCTCCCAGCTCACGAAGATCGACAAGGGTTTCAAGGAGCTGATCGAGCTCGGTCTCGTCGAGGACAGGCCGTACAAGATCTTTGCGGCCCAGGCCGAGGGGTGCTCCCCGGTCTCCGCCGCCTACAAGGCGGGCCACGACGTGATCCGCCCGGTGAAGCCGGACACGATCGCCAAGTCGCTGGCGATCGGCAACCCCGCCGACGGCCCGTACGTGCTGGACATCGCCCGCCGTACCGGCGGCGCGGTCGAGGACGTCACCGACCCCGAGATCGTCGACGCGATCCGGTTGCTGGCCAGGACCGAGGGCATCTTCGCCGAGACCGCCGGAGGTGTCACCGTCGGCGTGCTTCGCAAGCTGGTCGCGGCAGGGAGGCTCGACCCGGAGGCGGAGACCGTGGTTCTCAACACCGGCGACGGTCTCAAGACCCTCGACGCGGTGGCCGCCGAGGCGCGCCCCACCGCTGTGATTCGCCCCTCTCTTGACGCATTCCGTGCGGCAATCGCCTAGAAATCGTGAAAGGTACTGAATTATGAGCGTTTCTGTGCGGATTCCGACGATTCTCCGGACTTACACCGATGGTGCTGCCGAGGTGAGCGGAGAGGGTGAGACCCTGCGCGACGTCCTCCAGAAGCTTGACGCGGACTTCCCGGGGGTCGGCGCCCGAATTCTTGATGAAACGGGTAAGATTCGCCGTTTTGTCAACGTCTATGTCGGAGATGAGGATGTCCGCTTCGCCGACAACCTCGACACGGCCACGCCCTCCGGCGTCCAGATCTCCATCATCCCGGCGGTCGCCGGAGGCTGAGTCCCGCCCCGCCCGCGCTGCGCCGGTCGCACCCGCCTCACCTTCCGGGGCGCTCGCGACGCCTCTCCATGACACCCGCCCGGCTCCGGCCGCGTGCGGGTGTCCTGCTTTGTGGGGTAAACCGGTATTCGCGGTGGGGAAAGATAATGTAATCTTTAACTAACTAATAGTGATAGTCAAACTGTGCTCTCGTACTAAATGCTCTTGTAAAGAGCTAGTTTGGTGCTTGACTCTGTTGCCCTACCGGTTCCCACAGGTATGGTCGAGAACGATCGATGTGGCGAAGTCCGCCCCGGAGATTGAGGACTTCGCGCGAGGAATGGGCGTCGTCCTTAAGTCCAGTAAGAGGAGTCGCAAGTGGCGCAGGGCACCGTCAAATGGTTCAACGCGGACAAGGGCTACGGCTTCATCGCGGTAGACGGTGGTAAGGATGTGTTCGTCCATTACTCCGCGATCATGATGGATGGCTACCGTGCACTCGAGCAGGGCCAGCGAGTCGAGTTCGAGATCACCCAAGGTCAGAAGGGTCCCCAGGCGGAGTCCGTCCGGGCGGTCTGACATGGCCGTCCCGTGAACCCGCAGGGAGGGGTCGGTGGACCCCGCGGCAACGCAGTCCGCTGGATCCACACCACCTAGGCCCGGCTCGCCTCCCCAACCGGCGAGCCGGGTCTTCGCTTTGCGCGGAACGCACGCCCGCATGACGCGGAGCATGCGCTGACGTGGCCCGGAGCGGATGTCCGCGCCGGGCGCGGCGCAGGTCAAGGGATCGTGGCTTGCACTCGACAAGGTAGAGTGCTAAACACATTGTTGGCACTCGCGCATAGAGAGTGCCAACCCTGGATCGAGGCGATGGGGCCCACCGAACGGAGTCGTGGGCCCACATGCCGTCGCGGGCGTCGGCTCGGTCCGGTGCAAGCCACCCTGTCTCTGGGAGGTCTAGCCGTATGGCAGCCAAGATGATCGCGTTTAACGAGGACGCCAGGCGCGGTCTCGAGCGTGGCATGAACCAGCTCGCGGACGCCGTTAAGGTGACCCTCGGCCCCAAGGGCCGCAATGTCGTTCTGGAGAAGAAGTGGGGCGCCCCCACCATCACCAACGATGGTGTCTCCATTGCGAAGGAGATCGAGCTCGAGGACCCGTGGGAGAAGATCGGGGCCGAGCTCGTCAAGGAGGTCGCCAAGAAGACCGACGACGTCGCGGGTGACGGCACCACCACCGCCACCGTGCTCGCTCAGGCTCTCGTACGCGAGGGTCTCCGCAACGTCGCCGCCGGCGCCAACCCGATGTCCCTGAAGAAGGGCATCGAGGCCGCCGTCGAGCGCGTCTCGGAGGAGCTGTCCAAGCTGGCCAAGGACGTGGAGACGAAGGCGCAGATCGCCTCCACCGCTTCCATCTCCGCGGGTGACCCGCAGATCGGCGAGATGATCGCCGAGGCGATGGACAAGGTCGGCAAGGAAGGTGTCATCACCGTCGAGGAGAGCAACACCTTCGGCCTGGAGCTTGAGCTCACCGAGGGCATGCGCTTCGACAAGGGCCTCACCTCGATGTACTTCGTGACCGACCCGGAGCGTATGGAGGCCGTCCTCGACGACCCGTACATCCTGGTCGTCAACTCCAAGGTGTCCGCCAACAAGGACCTGCTCCCGGTTCTCGACAAGGTCGTGCAGGCCGGCAAGCCGCTGCTGATCATCGCCGAGGACGTCGAGGGCGAGGCCCTGGCCACCCTGGTCGTCAACAAGATCCGCGGTCTGTTCCGCTCGGTCGCCGTCAAGGCGCCCGGCTTCGGTGACCGCCGCAAGGCCATGCTGGGCGACATCGGCATCCTGACCGGTGCCCAGGTCATCAGCGAGGACCTCGGCCTCAAGCTGGAGTC
>NZ_JBSFWD010000136.1:0-4052 GCF_053592655.1 Streptosporangium sp. NPDC002607 | reverse complement strand
TCAGGGCTCGATGGTGACCTTGATGGCCTCACCCCTGCTGACGATGTCGATCGCCTCCAGGACCTCGGTCAGAGACAGACGATGCGTGATCAGGTCCGAGACCGGCACCGCACCCTCAGCAATGAGCTGAAGCGCCCGCGCGTTGTGCGCCGGACTGGACCCGTTCGCACCCACGATGGTCAACTCCCGATAATGCACCAGGTTGGAATCACACCGAATGATCGGATCATCCTTGGGCAGACCACCAAAGAAACTGATCCGCCCCTGACGAGCCGCCATCTGCAACGCCTGCTCCTGAGCCGCCCCGGAAGCAGCGGCGGTGATCACGACATCAGCACCCCTGCCCTCGGTCAGCTTGAGCACCTGCTCGACCACGTCCTGGCCGTGCACCACCGCGTCGGGGTGAACCAGCCCGGCCGCCATCTCCAACCGCTCGGCGTTGATATCGACCAGGAACACCCGGGCCGCGCCGCGTGAGCGGGCCAGCCGCACATGCAGGCAGCCGATCGGACCCGACCCCATGATCACCACATCGTCGCCCTCGCCGACCCGGGCCAGCTCCTGGCCGTTGAGCACACACGCCAGCGGCTCGGCCACCGAGGCCTCGGCGAAACCGACCCCCTCAGGGATACGGTTGAGGCCGCCGACCGCCAAAACCTTGGCCGGGACGATCATGTACTCGGCGAAACCACCGTCGTAGTGATAGCCCATCGACTCCTGGTTCGGGCACACCGTCATCCGGCCCCGGCCGCACTCTGAGCACGTCCCGCACGGGATCGCGGCGATCACCTGCACCCGATCGCCCGCCGCCCAGCCGCTCACACCCTGGCCGACCTCGGCGATCTGTCCGGCGATCTCATGCCCCATGACCCTGGGCGGCCTGATGTGGTGGTGACCGTACTTGGAGATCTTCACATCCGTGCCGCACGTCGAGCAGTTGCGCACGCGTATCTTGATCTCACCGGCTCCGGTGACGGGCTCGGGCGCCTCCTCGACGCGGATGTCACCGGGAGCGTGGAAACGAGCGACCTTCACTGTGCTTCGTCCTCTTCGTTGGGTTGCAGCAACCGGACCACCTCGGCGACCTGCGTCGCCTCGCGAAGGGCCCGGGCCTGCTCGGGATCCATCAGGATCTGGGCGAGTTCGGCGAGCAGCCGCACATGACCATCACCCTTGGCGGCGATACCGATACACATCGTGACCTGCTCGCCGTCCCAGTCGACACCGCCGGGAAAACGCAGCACACAGATCGCGTCATGATGAACGGCGTCTTTGGCGGCCAAGGTGCCGTGCGGGATGGCCACCCCCTCACCGACGTAGGTGGAGATCGAGCGCTCGCGCTCCAGCATCGCGCCGATATAGGCGCTGCCCACCGCGCCGACGGCGAGCAGCACCTGCCCGCACTGGCCAATCGCGTCGTCTCGGTCGGTGGCCGAGGCCTCCAGCCGGATCGCGCGCGGATCCAGCGGCAGCGGCGCCGTCTCAGGCATCGACGGTGCCGCCGTTCTTGATCGTGTTGATCAGCCTGGCCACCGCCGGGTCCCCGATGAAGACCTGAAAGGAGATCAGGACCTTGTCCGGGGCGCCGGCCCTGGCCCGGCCGGCCAGTCCGGCGTGACAGACCACCACGTCGGCATCGGCCGGGATCGAGTTGACCGGGGTGTGCTCGACCTGGACGTTATGGCTCTTGAGCTGCTTGCGCAGCTGGGTGGCCAGCATCACGCTGCTGCCCATCCCCGCGTCACAGGCCACAATGATCTTGTGGATGTCCTTGCTGTCGATACTCGGCACCGCTCAGGCCTCCTGGGTCTGTGCAGAAGCCCCTTCCGGAGCCTCCTGGCTGTCGTCCTTGCCCCGGCCGAAGCCCAGCAGCACCGAGGCCACCGCGAAGGACACCGCGGTCGCGGCGAAGATCCCGGCCAGCACCCCGAACCAGCCGCCCTTGGGCGTCACCGCCAGATAGGCGAAGATACTGCCCGGCGAGGCCGCCGACACCAGCCCGGCACCGGTCATGATGAACACCAAGATCCCGGTGGCGCCACCGGCGATGACCGCCAGGATCAGCCGGGGCTTCATCAGCACATACGGGAAGTAGATCTCGTGGATACCGCCGAGGAAGTGAATGATGATCGCCGCCGGAGCGCTGGGACGCAGTGCCCGCGGCCCGAAGAACAGGTAGGCCAGCAGCAGGCCGAGCCCGGGGCCGGGGTTGGACTCCAGCATGAACAGGATCGACTTGCCGAACTGGGTCACCTCGTTGGCGCCCAGCGGGGTCAGCACCCCGTGGTTGATGGCGTTGTTGAGGAACAACACCTTGGCCGGCTCGATCAGGATCGAGGCCAGCGGCAAAAGGTTGGACTCCACCAGCCAGCCGACCGCGTTACCGGCCGCGGTGGTGACCGCCGAGACGATGGGGCCCACACCCCACACGCCCAGCAGCGCCATCGCGCCACCGGCGATACCGGCGGTGAAGTTGTCCACCAGCATCTCAAAGCCGGCCTTGGTGCGCTCGGAGGTGAAGCCGTCGATCAGCTTCAGCAGGAACGCCGCCAGCGGACCCATGATCATCGCGCCGAGGAACATCGGGTTCTCCGCGCCGACCACGACGCCCATGGTGGCCACCGCGCCGACCACCGCGCCGCGCTGACCATGGACCATCCGCCCGCCGGTATAGCCGATCAAGACCGGCAACAGCGTCGTGATCATCGGCCCGACCAGGGCCGCCAGACTCTCGTTCGGCAACCAGCCGGTGGGAATGAACAGCGCGGTGATCAGACCCCAGGCGATGAACGCCCCGATATTCGGCATGATCATCCCGGCGAGATACCCGCCGAAACGCTGAATCTTGGCTCTGACCCCGGTTCCCGTGACGGTGGGGGTGTAATCGGTGCTCACGTGGTGTTGCTCCTTCCGGGGTGGCCGGCAGATGAGCCGGCCAAGGGGGGTGGATCCGCGCCGCTGTCAGCCCCCGGACCGCAGCGGCAGGGTGGGATCGGCCGCGATGACACGCACGTCATCACGCCGAATGTCATGGGGAGAGGGCATCCGGCTACCCGGCAGCCCGACCGCGGCGGTCGCCCAGGCCAGCGCCTCGACCAACGCGCCCTCACCGCGAGCGCCGCCGGCCAGGAACCCGGCCAGCATCGCATCACCGGCACCGACCGAACTGCGCGGCTCGGCCAGCGCGCAGCGGCCATACCAGACCTGCTCGCCCTGCAGCAAAACCGCGCCGTCAACGCCCAGACTGGCCAAGACCGTGCCCGCGCCACGAGCCCGCAGACTCTCCGCCGCCTTGATAGCGTCGCCCAGGCAGGAGATGACCATCCCCGTGGCCTCGCTCAGCTCTTCTCGGTTGGGCTTGACCAGGGCCGGCCCCTGAGCCAGCGCGTGCATCAGCGCCGGCCCGCTGGTATCGACCGCGACGTTGATCCCCGCACCGCTGAAACGCTCACACAAACGCGCATACAGATCAACGGGCACCGCAGGCGGCAGGCTACCGGAGGCCACCACCCAGTCCGCGCTGCTGGCCGCACCGAGCACGGCCTCGGCCACCGCCTCCAACTCGGCCGCCGACAACGCCGTCCCCGGCTCGTTGATCTTCGTGACCGTGCCGTCCGGCTCGGCCAGCGCCACATTGGAACGAGTGGCCCCGGCCACCGGCACGGTGACCATCTCGATACCCTCGGCCGACAGCAGGCTCACCAGCCGCCGCCCCTCATCACCGCCGAAAGGCACCACCGCACACGAGCGAACCCGGTTGGCCAGCAACGCCCGCGAGACGTTGACCCCCTTACCACCGGGATCCAAATGGGTGGCCGCGGCCCGGATCACCGCCCCACGCGTCAACGCCCCGACCTCGATCGTGCGATCCAGACTGGGATTAAGAGTCAAGGTGACGATCACGCCCGGATCACCTCGGGCCCGGCCGCGGCCATCTCGGCCGCCACCCCGGTATCGAGCCCCACATCACTGATCACCACATCGATCTCCTGCAGCGCGGCGAAACGAGACAGATAGGTATTGGCGAACTTGGTGTGATCGGCCAGCAGCAC
>NZ_JBSFWD010000135.1:0-4910 GCF_053592655.1 Streptosporangium sp. NPDC002607 | reverse complement strand
GACGGCCGGGCTCAGCTCACGTCCCGGCCTGCCCGCTCGGTGGAGATCCCTGCGGGCAGGCCGGTCACGACGACCTCACCCTGCGGGTCGACGGCCGCACCCACCTCGGCTCCGGCGATCCGCAGCCCTCGTACCGAGACCGGTCCCAGCGGAGCGCCCGCGAGCGGCCGCAGCAGTACCCGGCCGGCGGGCACGTCGGGATAGAGGCCGAGCGCCGCGTGCACGAGGGTCACCGCGGCGGCGGCCGACCACGCCTGCGGGCGGCAGGCGGCCGGATAGGCCACCGGACGCCCGAGCGCCGCCCGGTCGTCGCCGCCGAACAGCTCCGGCAGCCGGTAGCCGAACGTCTCTCCGGCCGCGAGCAGCCCCTCCGCGAGGGTCGCCGCGTGTTCGGCGAACCCGGCGCGGGCCAGTCCGGCGACCACGATCGCCGTGTCGTGCGCCCAGATCGACCCGCAGTGGTAGGACAGCGGGCTGAAGCCGCCGGCGTCCGCCGACATCGTCCGCAGGCCGAAGCCACCGGCCATCTCCGGGGAGACGAGGAGGTCGGCGATCCCGGCCTCCTCGGCCCCGGTGAGCAGGCCGGTGCCGAGCAGGTGGCCGATGTTGCTGGTCAGCGCGTCGACCGGGCGCTTGTCCCGGTCCAGGGCCAGTGCGGGGAAGCTGCCCCGTGGCCCCTCCACCCAGAACCGGGCCCGGAAGCGCTCGGCCAGCGCCGCGGCGTGCTCGCGCCAGCGGGCGGCTCCCGGGCGGCCGAACGCCTCCAGCAGGTCGGCGCCCTGCCGGGCCGCCTGGTGGGCGTAGCCCTGCACCTCGACCAGGGCGATCGGCGGCTGGGCCTGGCGTCCGTCATGGAAGCGCAGCGCGTCGCCGGAGTCCTTCCAGCCCTGGTTGGCCAGGCCCCGGCCGCTGGTGTCGACGTACTCGATGAAACCGTCCCCGTCGGGGTCGGCGTGCCCGCCGAGCCAGCCGAGGGCGGCCTCCAGGTGGGGCAGCAGCGCGACGATCTCCGCGGCGGGAGCACCCCAGCGCCAGGCGTCGTGCAGCAGGCTGATCCACAGCGGCGTGGCGTCGATCGTGCCGTAGTAGGCGGCGGGCAGGTGCAGTCCGTTGCCCTCGACCGCGAACTCATGCCGGCGCAGCTCGTGCATGATCTTCCCGGGGGCTTCGCCGGAGCCGAGGTCGACCTTGGTTCCCTGCCTGCGGGCCAGCACCCGGAGGGTGCCCATGGCCAGCTCCGTGCCGAGTGGCAGCAGCATCCGGGCGGCCCAGATGCCGTCACGCCCGAAGAGGGTGAGGAACCAGGGCACTCCCGCGCCGAGGAAGGTGTCGCCGGGGGCGGCGGTCTCGGCCAGCCGCAGCGAGCGCAGGTCGTCCATGGACTGCTCGAAGAGCCTGCTCAGCCGGTGGTCGGCGGCGACGACCCGGGGTGCCCCCTCCCCCACCGCCCACTCGGCGGGGCGATCGGGCGCGGTCACCACCGCCTGGGGGTCGCACACCTCGACCCTCCAGGACAGGGTGATCCGGCCGCGGGGCGCCAGTTCGACCGGCCAGCGCAGGAAACCCGTGCGCGCGTACCCGGCGGACTCGGCCCGTGCGCCCGTACCGGTCACCACGACCCGGACGCCGCCGGAGTTCCAGGAGATCTCACCGGGCGCGGTGCACTCGGCCGCGGCCTCCACGGTGTCACCGCCGGACTTCACCACCTCGATGGGGGCGAAGTCGCAGCCCAGCTCCAGGCTCACGACGACGGCGACGGGGACGGTGGCACTGGAGACGATCTCGACACGCTCCTCCATGCCCCCCGGTACGACCTGCCGGAATCGCTCGATCCGTACAGTGGGATCGGGGACGGGATCACCCAGCCATCGGGCCAGCGTGACGAACCTGCTGGCGCCCGCCCCCTGGGGGGCATGGCCGACGGCCTCGGGCTCCCGGCCGTCGATCGTCAGGATGGCCTGCGACAGGGCGCGGGAGTCCGCGTGGAACACGCCCTGGACACCGGCCGGGCGGATCTGCCCGTCGCCGCCGCTCAGCGCGACGGTCGGCGCCAGCACGGTGCTGACGAGGTCGTGCAGCAGGGGCTGGAGGCGGTAGGCCGCGGTGGAATCGGCCACCGTGACCGCCTGGGGGGTGGGGGATGAGGCGTCGTCGAACACGACTGACTCCCTGAGATCGTGTCGAGCCGGTGACGTCTTGACAGGCGACGGCCGGCGGGTGCACATTGCGAAACACTCTCTTTACTTGAACGATCCAATCATTACACTCCGTTTACTTGAACGATCCAATCATGCCTCATCCCCTCTTGAACGTTCAAACCCTCAGAAGGGTGCATATGGCTACAAAGGTGACGATTACCGATGTCGCACGCCGTGCCGGGGTATCGCGCCAGACGGTGTCGAACGTGCTCAACAGCCCCGAACTGGTCCGCGAGGAGACCCGCGACCGGGTGCGGGAGGCCATCGAGGCGCTCGGCTACCGGGCCAGCCAGGCCGCACGGCAGATGCGGACCGGCCGCTCACGGCTGATCGCCACGCGCATCGAGCCGGACCGGGACGGGATCAACGGCTCGGTCCTGGACCGGTTCCTGCACGGGCTGACCGCCTCGGCGGCCCGAGCCGGATACCGGATCCTGCTCTACGCGGCGGGCGACGAGCGATCGGAGATCGACACCTTCGACGACCTGGTCGGAAGTCACGAGCCGGACGCCTTCGTGCTCACCAGCACCTACCACGGCGACGGCCGCCCCGCGTGGCTGCGCGAGCGGCGGCTGCCGTTCGTCACGTTCGGGCGGCCATGGGGAAACGCGGGAAACGCGGGTGGTGCTTCCGGCGGGGAGGCGGCCGGTGATCCGGAGCACCCCTGGGTCGACGTGGACGGTGCGGCCGGTACCGCGGCGGCCACCCGCCACCTGCTCGACGCGGGTCACCGGCGGATCGGGTTCCTCGGCTGGCCGCCCGGCTCCGGCGTGGGCGACGACCGCAGGTCCGGCTGGACCAGGGCCCTCGTCGGCGCCGGGATCGACCCGGCCGGCCTGGACCAGGCCACGGACGACGGGGTGGCCGACGGCGAGAAGGCGGCCCGCGACCTGCTGCGCGCCGAGCAGCCGATCACCGCGCTGGTCTGCGCCAGCGACTCGCTCGCCTTGGGCGCGCTGCACGCCGTTCGCTCCCTCACGGCATCGGGACAGCTGACCGCCTCGGGACGGCTGACGGCCGAGGGACGTCTCACGGTCGCGGGACAGGCCGGTGGCGAGGAGGGCCTCCCGGTCCGCGTGATCGGTTTCGACGACACGCCGGTGGCGAAGGCGGTGGGGCTCAGCAGCGTCAGCCAGCCGCTGGCCGAGGCCGCGGCCGGCTGCGTCGGCCTGCTCACCCGGCTGTTCGACCCGCCCTCCCCCGGTGCCCCCGACGCCCCCGAGGCCGGTGGGCCCCGCACGCACGTACTGCTCCAGCCGTCTCTGGTCCTCCGGCAGTCGTCATGACCGTATGACCGCATGACCACCTGGTTCTTCTTCAGATCACCCCCCAGGAAGATTGGAAAAGCACGATGAAACAGCCGATCAAGCAGCACAACCTCCGTACCGCGGCACTCGCCGCGCTCGCCGTGGGCACCCTGGCGGCCTCGGCCGCCTGCGGCAGCGGTTTCGACGACTCCGCCGGCCAGAGCAGCGCCCCGCAGAGCAGCGGGCCCGCCAGCCTGCAGGTGCTCATCGGCTCCTCCGGCGACGCGGAGACGAACGCGCTGCGCGCGGCCGCCCAGACGTGGTCGGCGTCCTCGGGCAGCACCGCGACGATCACCCCCGCCCAGGACCTGACCCAGCAGCTCGGCCAGGCCTTCGCCGGGAGCAACCCGCCGGACGTGTTCTACGTCGACGCCGCGCGCTTCGCCGACTACGCGAGCGTCGGGGCGCTGGAGCCGTACGCGGACAAGATCTCCGACTCCGCCGACTTCTACCCCGGCCTGCGCGAGACGTTCACCTACAACGGCACCTTCTACTGCGCGCCCAAGGACTTCTCCACGCTGGCGCTGATCGTCAACGACGACCTGTGGAAGAAGGCCGGGCTCACCGACGCCGACGTGCCGACCAGCTGGGAGCAACTCACCGCGGTCTCCAGGAAGCTCAAGGACAAGCAGCCGGACGTCACCCCGCTGGTCATCGGCGACACCCGCGACCGGGTCGGCGCGTTCATGGTGGAGGCCGGCGGCTGGATCGTCAGCCCCGACGGCAAGCAGGCGATCGCCGACAGCCCGGAGAACGCCGCGGGCCTGAGCTACGTGCAGGGCCTGCTGAAGGACGGGCTCGCCCGGTTCCCCAAGCAGGTGGACGCGGGCTGGGGCGGCGAGGCTTTCGGCAAGGCCAAGGCCGCGATGACCATCGAGGGTAACTGGATCAAGGGCGCGATGAAGGTCGACTACCCGGACGTCAAGTACAGCGCCCACGAGCTGCCGGCCGGCCCCAAGGGCAAGGGCACCCTGTCCTTCACCACCTGCTGGGGCATCGCGGCCAAGAGCAAGCACAAGGAGCAGGCGATCGCCTTCGTCGAGGCGATGACCAAGGCCGACCAGCAGATGGCCTTCGCCAAGGCGTTCGGCGTGATGCCCTCGCGCCAGTCGGCCAAGGACGCCTTCATCCAGGCCTTCCCCGAGGACGCCCCGTTCGTCGACAGCGCCGAGTACGCCCAGGGGCCGGTCAACGCCCCCAAGATGGACAGCGTGCTGGCCGACTTCGACACCTCCATCCAGCAGCTGCCCGCGGGCGACCCCAAGAAGATCCTGGCGAACCTGCAGAAGAACACCAAGGCCGCGCTCGGCAACTGAGTCAGACCGGTGCGCGGCACCCATGTCGTCGGAGGCGTTGCGCGCGGTGCCGTACCAGGCGTGGGCCTGGCGGGTGTCGCCGAGCTTCA
>NZ_JBSFWD010000134.1:1570-3223 GCF_053592655.1 Streptosporangium sp. NPDC002607 | reverse complement strand
CGGTGGCGGAGTGGGTTTGGTCGCTGTTTGTTGTTTGAGATTTGCATAGTGGACGCGAGCATCTTTGTGGCCAAGTTTTTTAGGGCACACGGTGGATGCCTTGGCATCAGGAGCCGATGAAGGACGTGGGAGGCTGCGTTAAGCCCCGGGGAGTCGCCAACCAGACTTTGATCCGGGGATGTCCGAATGGGGAAACCTAGCACCAGTCATGTGGTGTTGCCTCCGCCTGAATGTATAGGGCGGTTGGTGGTAACGCGGGGAAGTGAAACATCTCAGTACCCGTAGGAAGAGAAAACAAATAGTGATTCCGTGAGTAGTGGTGAGCGAAAGCGGATCAGGCTAAACCGTAGGCGTGTGATAGCCGGCAGGCGTTGCGTTTACGGGGTTGTGGGACCCTCTGGGAGGGGCTGCCGTTCCTCCAGACAGTAAGAAATCGATGAGATAGCCGAAGCTTCTGGGAAGTGGCGCCGTAGACCGTGAGAGTCGGGTAGGCGAAATCTTGTCGACTGTTGGAGGGGATCCCAAGTAGCACGGGGCCCGAGAAATCCTGTGTGAATCTGCCAGGACCACCTGGTAAGCCTAAATACTCCCTGATGACCGATAGTGAACAAGTACCGTGAGGGAAAGGTGAAAAGCGCCCCGGTGAGGGGTCGTGAAATAGTACCTGAAACCGTGTGCCTACAAGCCGTAGGAGCGTAAACATTCTTCGGAGTGTTTGTGATGTGACTGCGTGCCTTTTGAAGAATGAGCCTGCGAGTTATGGTGTGTGGCGAGGTTAACCCGTGTGGGGGAGCCGTAGCGAAAGCGAGTCTGAATAGGGCGTTTGAGTCGCATGCTGTAGACCCGAAGCGGAGTGATCTAGGCATGGGCAGGTTGAAGCGCGGGTAAGACCGCGTGGAGGACCGAACCCACCAGGGTTGAAAACCTGGGGGATGACCTGTGTTTAGGGGTGAAAGGCCAATCAAACTCCGTGATAGCTGGTTCTCCCCGAAATGCATTTAGGTGCAGCGTTGCGTGTTTCTTGCCGGAGGTAGAGCACTGGATGGCTAATGGGCCCGACAAGGTTACTGACGTCAGCCAAACTCCGAATGCCGGTAAGTGAGAGCGCAGCAGTGAGACTGCGGGGGATAAGCTCCGTAGTCGAGAGGGAAACAGCCCAGACCACCGACTAAGGCCCCTAAGCGTGTGCTAAGTGGGAAAGGATGTGGAGTCGCAGTGACAACCAGGAGGTTGGCTTAGAAGCAGCCACCCTTGAAAGAGTGCGTAATAGCTCACTGGTCAAGTGATTCCGCGCCGACAATGTAGCGGGGCTCAAGTACACCGCCGAAGTCGTGGCATTCACACGTATAACTGAGCCTTTGTGGTTTAGGTGTGTGGATGGGTAGGGGAGCGTCGTGCGGCCGGTGAAGCAGCGGAGTGATCCAGCTGTGGAGGCTGTGCGAGTGAGAATGCAGGCATGAGTAGCGAATCAGAAGTGAGAAACTTCTGCGCCGGATGACCAAGGGTTCCTGGGGCAGGCTAATCCGCCCAGGGTAAGTCGGGACCTAAGGCGAGGCCGACAGGCGTAGTCGATGGACAACGGGTTGATATTCCCGTACCCGCTACGATGCGCCAATACTGAATCCAGTGATACTAAGGGTCCTTAAGTCCCTA
>NZ_JBSFWD010000134.1:0-1475 GCF_053592655.1 Streptosporangium sp. NPDC002607 | reverse complement strand
CCTAACGCCCTTCGGGGTGTGGGTGAGGCTGAACGCCTGGCCTGAACTGGTAGTAGGTAAGCGATGGGGTGACGCAGGAAGGTAGCCCAGCCCAGGCGATGGTAGTCCTGGGGTAAGCATGTAGGGCGTGCTGTAGGCAAATCCGCAGCACATTAAGTCTGAGATGTGATGCCGAGCCGATTGTGGCGAAGTGGGTGATCCTATGCTGCCGAGAAAAGCCTCTAGTGAGTGTCGTGGCGGCCCGTACCCTAAACCGACTCAGGTGGTCAGGTAGAGAATACTAAGGCGATCGGGTGAACTGTGGTTAAGGAACTCGGCAAATTGCCCCCGTAACTTCGGGAGAAGGGGGGCCTTCGCTGGTGACGAACTTTGCGTTCTGAGCTGGTGGGGGTCGCAGAGGCCAGGGGGAAGCGACTGTTTACTAAAAACACAGGTCCGTGCGAAGTCGTAAGACGATGTATACGGACTGACGCCTGCCCGGTGCTGGAACGTTAAGGGGACCGGTTAGTCGCACTTGTGTGGCGAAGCTGAGAACTTAAGCGCCAGTAAACGGCGGTGGTAACTATAACCATCCTAAGGTAGCGAAATTCCTTGTCGGGTAAGTTCCGACCTGCACGAATGGCGTAACGACTTCCCCGCTGTCTCAACCGCAGACCCGGCGAAATTGCACTACGAGTAAAGATGCTCGTTACGCGCAGCAGGACGGAAAGACCCCGGGACCTTCACTATAGCTTGACATTGGCGTTTGGAACGTCTTGTGTAGGATAGGTGGGAGACGGTGAAGCTATCACGCTAGTGGTGGTGGAGTCATTGGTGAAATACCACTCTGGTCGTTTTGAACGTCTAACTTCGGTCCGTGATCCGGATCAGGGACAGTGTCTGGTGGGTAGTTTAACTGGGGCGGTTGCCTCCTAAAGAGTAACGGAGGCGCCCAAAGGTTCCCTCAGCCTGGTTGGCAATCAGGTGTCGAGTGTAAGTGCACAAGGGAGCTTGACTGTGAGACCGACGGGTCGAGCAGGAGCGAAAGCTGGGACTAGTGATCCGGCGGTGGCATGTGGAAGCGCCGTCGCTCAACGGCTAAAAGGTACCCCGGGGATAACAGGCTGATCTTCCCCAAGAGTCCATATCGACGGGATGGTTTGGCACCTCGATGTCGGCTCGTCGCATCCTGGGGCTGGAGTAGGTCCCAAGGGTTGGGCTGTTCGCCCATTAAAGCGGCACGCGAGCTGGGTTTAGAACGTCGCGAGACAGTTCGGTCCCTATCCGCTGCGCGCGCAGGAGACTTGAAAGGAGCTGTCCCTAGTACGAGAGGACCGGGACGGACGAACCTCTGGTGTGCCAGTTGTTCCGCCAGGAGCACGGCTGGTTGGCTACGTTCGGAAGGGATAACCGCTGAAAGCATCTAAGCGGGAAGCTCGCCTTGAGATGAGGTCTCCCACCACGAGAGTGGGTAAGGCTCCCGGTAGACGACCGGG
>NZ_JBSFWD010000133.1:0-5101 GCF_053592655.1 Streptosporangium sp. NPDC002607 | reverse complement strand
GTTGTCTCCGCTGGTCGTGGTGCCGGTCGGGATGCGTTGTTCGAGGTGGAGTGGGTTGCGGTGAGTGGCCTGCCGGTGGCTGAGCCGGTGCCGGTGGCGGTGCTGGGTGTGGACGCGCTGGGGGTCGCGGCGGCGTTTGAGGCTGTTGGGGAGGTGGCCGGGGAGCCTGTGCCGGTGTATGCGGATCTGGTGTCGCTGGCCGGGGCGGGTCGGGTGCCGGGTGCGGTGGTGGCGCAGGTGGTGTCGGATCCTGCTGCGGGTGTGGTGGAGTCGGCGCATGCGTTCACCGCTCGCGTTCTTGACCTGCTGCAGGGGTGGCTGGCCGATGACCGGCTGGCTGATTCCCGTCTGGTCGTCGTCACTCGGGGTGCGGTCGCGGCGGGCGATGGTGAGGCGGTCACTGATCTGGCGGCTGCGGCGGTGGGGGGTCTGGTTCGTAGCGCGCAGTCGGAGAATCCGGGCCGGTTCGTCCTGGTCGACGTGGATGTGGCCGGCGGGCGCTCGGTCGCCCGCCGTGACGGCGGCGATGGTGTGGAGCTGGGCCGGTCGGTGCCGGTGGGCATGCAGGAGCAGTCTCCCGCGGACGCGTCTGCGGCGTCGGCCACGGTAGTGGCTTCGGTGCTGGCTTCGGTGCTGGCCTCGGGTGAGCCGCAGGTGGCGGTGCGTGGGGGTGAGATGTTGGTTCCGCGGCTGGCACGGGCGGCTGTGCGCGGTGCCGCCTCCGATGCCTCTGCGGATGTCACCGGTGACGGTTCGGGTGAGGTCGGTGGCCGGGTCTGGGATCCGGAGGGGACGGTGTTGATCACTGGTGGTACCGGTGGTCTGGGTGGGTTGTTCGCGCGGCATGTGGTGGCCGAGCGTGGGGTGCGGCGTCTGCTGCTGACCAGTCGCCGGGGAGCGGATGCTCCGGGTGCGGTGGAGTTGCAGGCCGAGCTGATCGCGCACGGCGCCGAGGTCACGGTCGCCGCGTGTGACATGGCCGACCGGGAGCAGGTGGCGGCGTTGCTGGCCGGGGTGGATGCCGATCATCCGCTGACGGCGGTCGTTCACACCGCGGGTGTGCTGGCCGACGGCACGATTCCGTCGTTGACGGCGGAGGGTCTGGATGCGGTGCTGCGTCCCAAGGTGGACGCCGCCTGGCATCTGCACGAGCTGACCCGGGATCTGGATCTGGCCGGTTTCGTGGTGTTCTCCTCGTTCGCCGGGGTGATAGGCAACGCCGGGCAGGGCAATTACGCGGCGGCGAACACGTTCTTGGACGCGCTGGTTCAGTCGCGCCGTGCCGCGGGTCTTTCGGGCCTGTCGCTGGCCTGGGCGCTGTGGGCGCAGGAGACCGGGATGAGCAGCTCGTTGAGCGAGATCGATCTGCGGCGGATGGCGCGGGCCGGGATGCCGGCGTTGTCGGCCGAGCAGGGGCTGGCCGCGTTCGAGACGTGCCTCGCGTCGGATCGCCCGGTGGTGGCGGTGGCGCGACTGGATCTGTCGGTGCTGCGGGCGGCTCCCGAGGTGCCGCATCTGCTGCGGGGTCTGGTGCGCGTGGGCCGCCGCTCGGCCGTGTCCACGGCCGGCGGGGACGCGGAGTTGGTGCGGCGGCTGGCGGGGCTGGAGAAGGCCGAGCAGGTGCGGCTGGTGCTCGAGTTGGCGCGGGCGCAGGCGGCGGTGGTGCTGGGGCACGCGTCGGCGGAGACGGTCGAGGTGCGGCGGGAGTTCCGCGAGCTGGGCTTCGACTCCCTCACCGCGGTCGAGCTGCGCAACCGGCTGAACGCCGCCACCGGGCTGCGGCTGCCCGCCACCCTGGTGTTCGACTACCCGACCCCCGTGGTGCTGGCGGAGTTCCTGCTGGCCGAACTGCTGGGGCGGCAGGATCTGGCCACTGTGCCGGGTGTGGTGGCCGGGGCGAGGGCGGCGGTGGCGGACGATCCGGTGGTGATCGTGGGGATGAGCTGCCGGTTCCCCGGCGGGGTGGAGTCTCCGGAAGGTCTGTGGAGGCTGCTGTCCGAGGGTGAGGACGCGATCTCGCCGGTCCCGGCCGATCGGGGCTGGGATCTGGAGATGCTGTCCGGGATGGGCCTCGAGGTCCAGGGCGGCTTCCTGGCGGATGCGGTGGGATTCGACGCGGGGTTCTTCCGGATTTCGCCGCGTGAGGCGCTGGCGATGGATCCGCAGCAGCGGCTGTTGCTGGAGACGTCGTGGGAGGCGGTCGAGCGGGCCGGGATCGACCCGACCTCGCTGAAGGGCAGCTCGACCGGCGTTTTCATGGGTACCAGCGGCCAGGACTACGCGAGTCTGATCGTGAGTGTTCAGGCGGATGTGCAGGGTCATGGTGTCACGGGTCTGGCGGCCAGCGTGTTGTCGGGCCGGCTGTCCTACACGCTGGGTCTGGAGGGCCCGGCGGTGACGGTGGACACCGCCTGCTCGTCGTCGCTGGTGGCGATGCACATGGCGGCGCAGGCCCTGCGGTCGGGCGAGTGTGATCTGGTGCTGGCCGGTGGAGTGACCGTGATGACCACCTCGCTGGGGTTCATCGGTTTCAGTGCGCAGGGTGGGCTGTCGCCGGACGGCCGGTGCAAGGCGTTCGCCGACACCGCTGACGGCACCAGCTGGGGCGAGGGCGTCGGCGTGCTGGTGCTGGAGCGGTTGTCGGACGCGCGCCGCAACGGGCACGAGGTACTGGCGGTGATGCGGGGTTCGGCGGTCAACCAGGACGGTGCGTCCAACGGGTTGAGCGCGCCGAACGGCCCGTCGCAGCAGCGGGTGATCCGCCAGGCGCTGGCCAGTGCCGGGCTGTCGCCGGCCGAGGTGGACGCGGTGGAGGCGCACGGCACGGGCACCCGGCTGGGTGACCCGATCGAGGCGCAGGCGTTGCTGGCCACCTACGGCAAGGAGCGAGATGAGGATCGGCCGCTGCTGCTGGGGTCGGTGAAGTCGAACATCGGTCACACGCAGGCGGCCGCCGGTGTGGCCGGTGTGATCAAGATGGTCATGGCGATGCGGCACGGAGTGCTGCCCAGGACACTGCACGTGGACGCGCCGTCCTCGCACGTGGACTGGACCTCCGGCGCGGTGGAGCTGCTGACCGAGGCGGCCGAGTGGCCGCGGAACGGTCGTCCGCGCCGGGCGGGTGTGTCGTCGTTCGGGATCAGCGGCACCAACGCCCACGTCATCCTGGAGCAGGGGCCGGTGGCCCCGCGGATCGAGGCCGGAACGGTGCCGCGGGACGAGGCGCCGGCCGCGGATGTGCTGCCGGTGTTGGTGTCGGCCCGTACGGCGGAGGCGTTGCGGGCGCAGGCCGGGCGGCTGGCCTCGCACGTGGGGGACCGCGGTGAGGTGGCGCTGGCCGATACGGCGTTCTCGCTGGCCACGATACGGTCGGCGTTCGAGCATCGGGCGGTGGTGCTGGCCGGCGACCGTGAGGGTGTGCTGGCCGGGCTGGGTGCGCTGGCCGAGGACCTGCCGGGTGTGGGTGTGGTGCGCGGGGTGGCCGCGACGGAGCCGCGGCTGGCGGTGTTGTTCACCGGTCAGGGCAGCCAGCGGGCGGGGATGGGCCGGGAGCTGTATGACCGGTCCCCGGTGTTCGCCGAGGCGTTGGACGCGGTGATCGCCGAGCTCGACCCGCTGCTCGACGGGCAGTCGGGTGGGTCGTTGCGGGAGGTGCTGTTCGCCGAGCCGGGTACGGCCGAGGCGGAGGCGCTGGATCGGACGGGGTGGGCGCAGCCCGCGCTGTTCGCGGTGGAGACGGCGCTGTTCCGGCTGGTGTCCTCGTGGGGGGTGCGGCCCGAAGTGCTGGCCGGACACTCGATCGGGGAGATCACCGCGGCCCATGTCGCCGGAGTGCTGTCGCTGGCCGACGCGTGCGCGCTGGTGGCGAGCCGGGCGCGGTTGATGCAGGCGCTGCCCGCCGGTGGGGCGATGGTGGCGGTGGCGGCCTCGGAGGAGGAGGTCGTCGGGCTGCTGGCCGGGCGTGAGGGTGAGGTGTCGGTCGCGGCGGTGAACGGTCCGGCCTCGGTGGTGATCTCCGGGGTCGAGGAGGCGGTGCTGGAGGTGGCCGCCGCTCTGCAGGAGCGGGAGGTCAGGACGCGGCGCTTGCGGGTGTCGCACGCCTTCCACTCGCCGTTGATGGACCCGATGCTGGAGGACTTCCGCAAGCTGGCTCACCGGCTGTCCTACAACCCGCCGCGGATCCCGGTGGTGTCCACCCTTACCGGGGAGCAGGCGACGACCGAGCAGTTGTGCTCGCCGGACTACTGGGTGGACCAGGTGCGTGGCGCGGTCCGCTTCGCCGACGGGGTCCGTGCTCTGCACGCGCAGGGCGTGCGGGCGTACCTTGAGCTGGGCCCTGACGGTGTGCTGACCGCCATGGCCGATGGCACCCTCGAGGCGGACGTGCACGACGCCGACGTGGTGCTGGTATCGGCGCTGCGCAGGGATCGTGATGAGCACATGGCGGTGATGGCGGCGCTGGCCGAGCTGCATGTGCACGGGGTGCCGGTCGACTGGCAGGCGGTGCTGCCGGGCGGGCGCCGGGTCGATCTGCCGACCTACCCCTTCGAGCATCGGCGGTACTGGCCCGAGACATCCCGCCCCCGTATGGGGAACGTGGCGGCTGCGGGGCTCGCATCCACGGGGCATCCGCTGCTGGGTGCGGCGGTGGGCCTGGCGGACTCGGATGGGGTGTTGCTGACGGGTCGTCTGTCGCTCGCGTCGCATTCGTGGCTGGGCGATCACGTGGTGGCGGGTTCGGCGGTGGTGTCGGGCAGCGTGTTCGTGGAGCTGGTGGTGCGGGCGGCGGATCAGGTGGGCTGCGATGCGGTGGAGGAGCTCACCGTGGATGCGCCGCTGGTTCTCGGTGAGGGTGGCGCGGTGGCGGTGCAGGTGTGGGTCGGCGGGGCGCAGGAGTCGGGTCGCCGGACGGTGAGTGTGTACGCGCGCCTGGCCGAGGCCGATGATGGTCAGTCGTGGGTGCGGCACGCGACCGGTGTTATCAGCACGGGTGCTTCGCCTGCCGTGCCGTTCGATGTGGCGGTGTGGCCGCCGGCCGGGGCGTCCGTGATCGAGCTGGACGGGTTGTATGAGGAGCTGGCGGAGGAGGGCTTGGGGTATG
>NZ_JBSFWD010000132.1:0-5360 GCF_053592655.1 Streptosporangium sp. NPDC002607 | reverse complement strand
TTGCATGCCCATGGTCTGAGCCCGGACTGGGACGCGCTCTATCCCGCTCCACCGGTCACCGGTCGGCCGGAGTTGCCGACGTATCCCTTCCAGCATCGGCGGTACTGGCTTACCTCGGTGGTGGGGGCGGGGGGGAGTGTGTCGGCGGCGGGTCTGGGGGTTTCGGATCATCCGTTGGTGGGTGCGGTGACCGAGTTGGCCGAGCAGGGTCAGGTCGTGTTGACGGGGCGGCTTTCACTGCGGGGGCATGCGTGGCTTGCCGATCACGTGGTGGCCGGCAGGGTGCTGGTGCCGGGGACCGTGTTCGTGGATCTGGTGTTGCGGGCCGCTGATCATGCCGGTCATCAGGTCGTCGACGAGTTGGTGTTGCAGGCGCCGTTGGTGCTGGAGGCCGAGGGGGCGGTGGACCTTCAGGTCATCGTCGGGACACCGCAGGAGGAGCGGTGCGCCTTCAGCGTTCATTCACGTCCGCACAGCACGGGCGGGGGGGATGGTTGGACGTTGCACGCGAGTGGATACCTGTCGGGTGTTTCGTCCGCGGTGACGGGGGGCTGGGGTTCGTGGCCGCCGCCGGGTGCGCACGTGGTTCCGGTGGAGGATCTGTACGAGCGTCTGGCGGCCGGCGGTTATCAGTACGGTCCCGCGTTCCAGGCCGTGAGCGCCATCTGGTGCCAGGGTGATGACCTTTACGCCGAGGTCCGGCTTCCCGAGGGTCTGGACGGCCGCGGTCACAGTATTCATCCGGCTCTCCTCGACGCGGCGCTTCACCCTTTGATACTGCCCACCACCACCGGTAGCGGCACCGGTGGTGGTAGTGGTGTGCGGCTGCCGTTCGCGTTGTCGGGCATCACGTTGCACGCCACCGACGCCACGATGCTGCGGGTACGCATCACCACCATCGACGCCGACACCGTCAGTGTCACCGCCATGGATCCCGCGGACGCGCCGGTTATCACCATCGACACCCTCACCCTCCGCTCCAGCGACGCCGACACGCTGAACAGTGCTCCTGCCGTGGTCTCCGACGTCAGCTCGGATCTGTTCCACCTCTCCTGGACAGCGGACATCAGGCCCATGCCGGCGAATGCCGCAGCACGACGGCAGCCCCGCTGCGCTGTGCTGGCAGAGCAGAATCCGGAGCGAGCGATCGAAGTGGCCACAGCGATCGGCGTCGTCCCCGTCCATCGGGATCTGACCGCGCTGATCGACGAACCGAGCTCAATCGGCACAGAGGACCCAGAGCTGGTCGTCTGGCTTCCCCCTCTCATCGACGCCGGCAGCGTCGACGTTCCGGCGGCTGTTCACGCCGTCACCGAGCAAGCTCTGAAGCTGCTGCAAGCGTGGATAAACAATCCTCGGCTGACCGACACTCGCCTGATCATCCTCACTCACCACGCCATCGCGACCAGCCCTCTGGACGGATCGCTCGACCTTGCTCAGGCCGCTGTATGGGGGCTGGTTCGCACTGCTCAGAACGAATATCCCAATCGTTTCGCGCTACTGGACACGGATTACCACGAAGCCTCCTACCGGCAGATTCGGTACCTGCTCACCCGTCACATCCCGGAGGACGAGGAAGGCCAGCTGGCCCTTCGCCAGGGTGTCGTCCACACATCCCGCCTCACTCGTGTCCAATCAGACGACATTCTTTTTCTGCCGGCTGCCACCTCCTGGCGGCTGGACACCGTGGGTAAGGGCACCCTCGCCAATCTCGTGCTCAGCGCCGGCCCGGATCCGGTTGCTCCCGGAGCCCTGCTCCATCGAGAGTCGCCGGAGGAGTCGATCGGCATTCCGACTGAGAGCGCCGGGTGTGGTTCGGCGGAAGCGGCGCACCTCGCCACCACGGCAGACATCGCGGGCCCACGTCCTGAGCAGGCTCTGGCCGACGGTCACATCCGTATGCGTATCCACGCCAGCGGACTGAACTTCCGCGACGTGATGGTCGCTCTCGGCCTCGTCGGAGACGACGGTTTAGGCCTGGAGGGAGCGGGAGTCGTCACCGAGGTCGGTCCCAACGTGGACGGGCTGGCCGTCGGCGACAGGGTCATGGGGTTCATACCCGATTCGTTCGCCCCCGCTGGAGTCACGGACCAACGCATGGTGATTCCTGTGCCTCGCCGCTGGTCCTTTACCGACGCGGCTTCGGCCCCGGTGGCTTATCTGACGGCCTACCACGCCCTGTCGGAATTGGCCGAAGTTCAGGCCGGGCAGCGGGTGCTGATTCACGCGGGCGCCGGCGGGGTCGGTATGGCGGCTATCCGGCTTGCCCGGCACGCGGGGGCGGAGGTGTTCGCAACCGCAAGCCCGGCCAAGTGGCCGATCCTGCGGGAGATGGGCCTTGACGACGACCACATCGCCTCGTCCCGCAGCCTGGAGTTCAAGGCCAAGTTCCTGCAGGTGACCGGCGGCCAGGGAATGCATGTCGTACTGGACTGCCTGAAGGGCGAATTCGTCGACGCCTCGTTGGAACTGCTTCCCAACGGGGGGAGTTTCATCGAGATCGGCAAGACCGATGTACGAGACGCGGATCAGGTCGCCGCCATGTATCCCGGCATCGTCTACCAGGCCGTCGACCGCGCTCTCGGCGACCCTCGAGTCATTCACCGGCTGTTCACCCGCCTGGCTCCGTTGTTCGAAGACGGCACCTTGCCTGCCCTTCCCGTAAGTACGTACGACATCCGGCAGGCGCGCCAGGCATTCCGGGATATGAGTCAGGCCCGCCACGTGGGCAAGATAGTGTTCACTCTCCCGAACGCGCCTGACAGCAACGGAACCGTGCTGATCACAGGGGGAACAGGCACCCTTGGTGGCCTGCTCGCCCGTCACCTGGTGACCGAGCACGGGATGAGAAATCTTCTCCTGGTCTCTCGCCGGGGTCCGGACAGCGACGGCGCCGTCGGGCTGGCCGAAGAACTGACCGAGCTCGGTGCGAGGGTCATGGTCGCAGCCTGTGACATCGCGGACCCGGCCGCACTCGCCGCTCTGCTCGCCTCCATCCCTCGGCAGCACCCATTGACCGCTGTCGTGCATGCCGCCGGAGTGCTGGCCGACGCGACGGTTCCAGCGCTCACTCCTCATCATCTGCGCCGGGTACTGCGCCCCAAGGTCGACGCCGTCTGGAATCTGCACCAGCAAACCCGCCATCTCAACCTGGCCGGATTCGTGCTGTTCTCATCTCTGAGCGGTACCATCGGCTCCCCCGGACAGGGCAACTACGCGGCCGCCAACGCCTACCTCGACGCCCTGGCCCATCATCGACGTCACCTTGGTCTTCCAATCACGAGCTTGGCATGGGGTTATTGGCAGCCGGCTACCGGGATGACCTCCCATCTCGGCGGTAGTGACAAATCACGTCTCGCTCGTCTCGGCTTCACACCCATCACCACCGAGCACGGAATGAAGCTTTACGACGCGGCGCTGGCCACGGGCCTGCCTGCCCTGGCGCCGGCTCCGCTCGACCTTCGCGCCCTCACCGCGCAGTCCCGGACCGGAACACTCCCCAAGATTCTCACCAGCCTGTCGGCGACTTCCGCTCGTCGCCGTGCCGGCGACGCCGGAACCGCGCACTCTTTCGCGGCCGAAATGGCCGGCCTCAGTTCCGCTGATCGGCGCGAGCGCCTCCTGCAACTCGTCCAGATCCAAGCCGTCACGGTCCTGGGACATGGCACCTCCACCTCACTCGACCCGGAGCAACCCTTCAAAACCCTGGGCTTCGACTCCCTCACAGCCCTCGAACTCCGAAACCATCTGAGTCACCACACCGGTCTCAAACTCCCGCCGACCCTCATCTTTGACCATCCCAACCCGCGCGTGCTTTGTGCGTACCTCGACAGCAGGTTTTCTTCTGTCATACCGAAGGAGTTCTCCGACCTTCTTTCCGAGCTCAATAGATTCGAAGCCGTCCTCGCCTCGGCAGCCCTTGACGAGGACGCAAAATCTGCGATCGAAGTCAAACTGAACGACTTGCTCGAAGGTCTGGGCAGATCTCGGCGGCAGTCGGATGCCGTGGTCGAACACATAATGTCGGCTTCGACCGATGAGATATTCGACCTCATTGACAAGGCTATTTCCTGATGTCAGGCGACACTATTATGCGGAGGTTGGCCCGGTGAACGACCAAGAAAAGCTCGTACAGTATCTGAAAAAGGCGACGGTCGAGCTTTACGAGACCAAGCAGCGGCTTCGTGAACTGGAAACTCAGGCACACGAGCCGATCGCGGTGGTGGGGATTGGTTGCCGCTTCCCCGGTGGGGTGACGTCCGCGGGGGAGCTGTGGGACGTGGTCGCGGCGGGAAGGGAGGTGATCGGTGAGTTCCCGGTGGATCGTGGCTGGGATCTGGACCGGTTGTTCAGCTCTGATCCGGATGAGTCGGGCACGACGTACGTTCGGCGCGGTGGATTCTTGTATGACGCCGCCGGGTTCGACGCGGAGTTCTTCGGCATCTCGCCTCGTGAGGCGTTGGGGATGGATCCGCAGCAGCGGTTGCTGTTGGAGGTCGCCTGGGAGGCGGTGGAAAGGGCGGGTATCGATCCGCGTAGCCTGGCCGGGACTCCCACCGGGGTCTTCGCGGGCATTTGGTCTCATGAGTATGGTGCCGGGAGCGCCGAAGCCGTTGAAGGCTACCGGCTGACCGGAGTGGCGGCCAGTGTGGCTTCGGGACGGATCTCTTACTTGCTGGGCTTGGAGGGGCCGGCGATCACGGTGGACACCGCGTGTTCCTCCTCGCTGGTAGCCGTGCATCAGGCTTGTCAATCACTGCGATCAGGTGAGTGCGACCTCGCTCTGGCCGGTGGTGTCACGGTCATGGCCTCCACCGACCTTCTCGTGGACTTCGCCCGGCAGCGTGCGCTGGCGGCGGATGGCCGGACGAAGGCGTTCGGTGCCGGTGCCGACGGCATGGTGACGAGCGAGGGCGCCGGGATCGTGCTGCTGGAGAGGTTGTCGGACGCGCTGGCCAACAAGCATCCGATTCTGGCGGTGGTTCGTGGGTCGGCCATCAACCAGGACGGGGCCTCCAACGGCCTGACGGCTCCTCATGGTCCTTCGCAGCAGCGTGTCATTCGTGCTGCTCTGGCCAATGCCGGTCTTGGCGCGGCTGATGTCGATGTCGTGGAGGCTCATGGCACCGGGACCACGTTGGGTGATCCGATCGAGGCCGGTGCTCTGCTCGCCACCTATGGGCAGGAGCGGCCGGCCGATCGGCCGTTGTGGCTGGGGTCGGTGAAATCCAACATCGGTCATACGCAGGCGGCGGCCGGTATCGCCGGTGTGATCAAGATGGTGGTGGCGATGGAGCGGGGGGTGTTGCCGAGGACGTTGCATGTGGATGAGCCGAGTCCGCATGTGGACTGGTCTGCGG
>NZ_JBSFWD010000131.1:0-5392 GCF_053592655.1 Streptosporangium sp. NPDC002607 | reverse complement strand
TTCGAGCATGATTTGCACTTTGAATGATCTTTTAGTGCGATATTGGAGCGATCTTCTATGTTGTAGATAAATCGCCATTATTTAAGGTTAACTTCTGTCGAGGGCCGGATGTGATTGCCTTTCTTTCTGCCCGTGGCTCCGCTCGCGTTTCTGCCCGGGACTCTGCCCGGGTCTCTGTCCGGGGCGGAGAGTTCGCCATGGGAATTCGGGAGGTCACATATGGCAGGCGATCCGGACGGTGCGAAGACGGTCAGGCTCGGGCGGCGGTCGCCGCTCACCTTCGGGGTCGGGCTCCTCGCTCTCATCAGCCTGTTGGGCGCGACCTGGGCGCCGGAACCCGGCATCGCCGCCACACGGGGGCAGGGAGGCGTCCAGCACGTCGTGCCGGTCGGGCCGGACGTCACCGCCGGCCCACCGGTGACCGGACCCGGTCCCGCAGGGCCGGCCTCCGGCGCGGAGCGGGGACCGGTCGCCGGACGCGGGGGCGTGGAGATCAAGGCGGCGCCGCCCGAAGGCGGCCGAGACCGCTCCCTGAAGCGGAGGCTCGCCGGGCTCGGTCTTCCCGCGGGCGCGAGGTCCCACACCCGGGCGTCCCGCGCGGCCTGCCCGGCGACCTCTGTCATCTGCCTGGAGAACAGCCTGCCGGGCAACCCCTCCAGCGAGTGGGACGTACCGGGGGCCGGCAGCAGCAGCATCCAGGGATACGCGACCCAGATGAGCGTCGACAAGGGGGAGACCGTCCAGTTCAAGGTGAACACCCTGGCGACCGCCTACCACGTGGACGTCTACCGCATCGGTTACTACGGCGGCATGGGCGCACGAAAGATCACAACGCTCACTCCCTCGGCCACACTGCCGCAGTCGCAGCCGCTCTGCCTCACGGATTCGACGACCGGACTGGTCGACTGCGGGAACTGGGCGGTCTCGGCCTCGTGGGCCGTGCCGGCCAACGCCGTCTCCGGGGTCTACATCGCCAACCTGATCCGGGATGACGGGACAAGCGGTGTCAGCCAGATGATATTCGTGGTCCGGGACGACGAACGCGGCGCGGATCTCCTGCTGCAGACCTCGGACAGCACCTGGCAGGCGTACAACAAGTACGGCGGCAACAGCCTCTACTCCGGAAGTGTTCCGGCGGGGCGGGCCTACAAGGTCAGTTACAACCGGCCGTTCACCACGCGCGTCGCCAGCTGCTGCGCCGGTTCGGTGGAGAGCTGGTTCTTCAACGCCGAATACCCCATGATCAGATGGATCGAGGCCAACGGCTACGACGTCAGCTACACCAGCAGCATCGACACCGCGATGCGCGGCCAGCAGATGCTCAACCACAAGATCTTTCTCTCCGTCGGCCATGACGAGTACTGGTCCAACGACATGCGGGACAACGTCACGAACGCCCGGGACAACGGTGTGAACATAGCCTTCTTCTCCGGGAACGAGGCTTTCTGGAAGGGCCGCTGGGAGGCCGCCGCCGACGGGACTGCCTACCGGACCTTCGTCTCCTACAAGGAGACGCTGGCGAACGCCAAGATCGACCCGAGCTCTCAGTGGACCGGGACGTGGCGTGATCCACGTTTCTCCCCGCCCTCGGACGGTGGCAGGCCGGAGAACACGCTGGACGGGACGTGGTTCAGGGTCAACGGCGTCTCCAACGACGCGCTGACCGTGCCGGCCGACTACGGCAAGATGCGACTCTGGCGCAACACGTCCGTGGCGAATCTTTCTCCCGGCCAGACAGCCGTCTTCGCCAACGGGACGCTCGGCTACGAATGGGATGTGTCACCCAACAACGGGTTCGAACCGGCAGGCCGGGCCCGGCTTTCCAGCACGGTGGCGAACCTCACGTCCAAATACCTGCTCGACTACGGCAGCTCGTACGGGCTCGGAACCGCGATCCACAATCTGACGCTCTACCGGGCCGCCAGCGGTGCGCTCGTCTTCGGTGCGGGGACCGTCCAGTGGTCGTGGGGACTGGACGCCACCCACGATCGAGCGGGTCCAGCCGCCGACATCCGGATGCAGCAGGCGACGGTCAACCTCCTCGCCGACATGCACGCCCAGCCCGCCAGCCTCCAGCCGGGTCTGGTCCCGGCCACCGCGTCGACGGACACCGCCCCTCCCACATCGACGATCACAAGCCCGTCGAGCGGGGTCACCCTGCCCGAGCTGACGAGCGTCACGATCCAGGGAACGGCGGCCGACACCGGGGGCGGCGTCGTGGCCGGAGTCGAGGTCTCGGTCGACGGCGGTACCCGGTGGTTTCCGGCGACGGGCCGGGAGAACTGGCAGTACCGCTGGACGCCCCAGACCACGGGAACCGCGACCATCGCGGTCCGGGCGGTCGACGACATCGGCAACCTCCAGGGGACTCCGACCACGATCACCGTCACCGTCACCACGTCATGTGACGCCTGCACCGTCTGGCCGTCCAGTAGCGTGCCCGCCGTCGACTCGGCCAACGACCCCGTGCCGCTCGAGCTCGGGGTGCAGTTCCAGACCACGACTGCGGGCACCATCAGAGGCGTCAGGTTCTACAAGGGCGCGCTCAACACGGGAACGCACACCGGGAACCTCTGGAGTGCGAGCGGGCAGCTCCTGGCGAGAGCCACGTTCACCAACGAGACGGCGAGCGGGTGGCAACAGGTGGACTTCGACACGCCGGTCGCGGTGACCGCCAACACGACGTATGTCGCCTCGTACTACACGACGTCCGGGAACTACTCGCTGACGCTCCCCTACTTCACCACGCAGTACACGAACGGCCCGTTCGTGGTGCCGGCCAGCGGTGTGCAGGTCAGTAACGGTGTCTACGCCTACAGTGCGACGAGCACCTTCCCGACCGGTACCTACCGGGCCAGCAACTACTGGGTCGACGTGTTGTTCGTACCGGTGAGGAGCATATGGGACAACCAGACGGTTCCCCAGGTCCCAACGCAGAACGACCCCAACGCCGTCACGCTCGGTGTCAAGTTCCAGCCGCTGACCGATGGCAGCGTCCAGGGTGTCCGTTTCTACAAGGGTGCCACTAACACCGGGACGCATGTCGGGGCCCTGTGGACGAGTGACGGGCAGTTGCTCGCCAGCGCGACCTTCACCAACGAGACGGCGAGCGGGTGGCAGCAGGTGAACTTCGCGACGCCGGTCGCGGTGACCGCCAACACGACATATGTCATCTCGTACTACACGAGCTCGGGGCTCTACTCGCTGACCTCGTCGTATTTCACCGCGCCGTACATGAACGGCCCGCTCGTCGCGCTGGGCAACGGTGACGAGGGGGGCAACGGCGTCTACACGTACGGTGCGACGAACACCTTCCCGACCAGCACCTACCAGGCAAGCAACTACTGGGTCGACGTATTGTTCGTGCCCTTCACCAGCCTCTGGGAAAAAACGGATACCCCCGCGGTCAACTCCTTTCCCGACAAGCAGCCCGTCACGGTCGGTGTCAAATTCAAGACGATGACGAGCGGCACCATCAGGGGTGTTCGTTTCTACAAGGGGGACAAGAACACCGGGACGCATGTCGGGGCCCTGTGGACGAGTGACGGGCAGTTGCTCGCCAGCGCGACCTTCACCAACGAGACGGCGAGCGGGTGGCAACAGGTGAACTTCGCGACGCCGGTCCCGGTGACCGAGAACACTACCTATGTCGCCTCTTACAACACGGTGTCCGGTAACTACTCGCTAAAACGACCGTATTTCACTGCGCAATACACGAGCGAGCCTCTTATCGCGCCGGCCAGCGGCGCGGAGGGAGGAAACGGCGTCTACACGTACGGTGCGACGAGCACCTTCCCGACCAGCACCTACCAGGCAAGCAACTACTGGGTCGACGTGGTGTTCGACGTCGACAGCACTCCGGCCTGATCGGTCCGGCGCGGCACCTCACCGTGCTCGCGAAACCCCGGCCGGGGCCTTCCCCGTAGCGCCGGACGAGTGGCCGGGCACCGCGGAAACCGCGGTGCCCGGCTCCGTTCCGGCGCCGGAGCGCGGGTGCCTGCTCCAGGCGACCGCGGACAGCAGGCTCACGACCATGACGATCGGTATCCGCTGCCGGAAGATGAGACCGATGTTGGACATCGTGGTGGTGTACATGATCGTGCACGGCACGGCGAAGAGCAGCAGGATCAGCAGCATCCTGCGGTTCTCACCCCACATTCGCCGGACCCCGAGGGCCGCGCACCACAGAAGGTAGTACCACAGCACCGCCTCGATCTTCGCCAGCTGTAGCACCAGGCTGCCGTCCATCCAGGGGAACGGGGAAAGAAGCGTGTAGACCAGCTTCGGCAGGAACGCGCTCCACGGATTGCCGCCGTCGTCGAAGGCGATTCCCGAACCTCCCGCGGCGTTGGAGTGACGGACGGTCTCCGACTGCCCGCGCTCCAGCTGCTCCTGCATCATGGCGAGCGGTGTGCTCTCGGCCACGTCAGGAAATATCAGGACAGGCACTAGGAATATGGCCAGGATGGCCAGCACGCACAACGGGAAAGCGCGCTTGAGGCCCGCCAGGCCGAGAATCAGCGGTATCGCGCACATGAAGACCATGTAGGGGCGCACGTTCCAGAGCGCCCACAGCAGCGGCCCAAGGAGAAGCAGTTTACGCATGTCGAAACGCTGGACGTTCGAAGCGGCGAGGCCGAGACAGGCTACGACGAGAAACGCGTTGAACCCGTCCTTGAACGTGTCGGACGTGTGCAGCATGAATGCCGGCATGAATGCCATCAGGGTCATCAGCCTGAACGCCGCGCGCTCGTCGGCGCCGATGAGCCGCGCGAACCTGTACATGACGGCGCACAGCCCGCAGGCGATGAGCGCCACGAAGGCGGTGCAGGCCAGGGGGGCCGGGCCGCCGCACAGGTACATGATCGCCGCGAAGATGTTGCAGGGCACCGCCACGGAGTAGAGGCTGTCGATCTGCTCGGAGGTGACGAACGTGAAGCCCTCGTGCTTCCAGTACGCCAGGATCTCCAGGGCCCTGCCCTCGTAGACGAAGTTGTCTCCGCCGTATGCGATGGAGTTGGACCGCATCACGAGGACGTGAACGAGCAGTCGCACGACGAAGGCCAGCATCAGCACCCACAGGGCACGCCGGGCCACCCGCGCGCCGAGGGCCGTCTGAACGATGAACACCAGCGCCACCACGGCGGCCGCGACGATTATGTACTCCACAGAGAATCACCCGTACGATGTCGTGGCCGGATCGGGATTTCGCGTACCGAAGGCGTGTCGGCTCTCCGGCGCGGGGGCGGGGCGAGGGAGTGGGCATCGCCCGCCGACTTTAATGGCCGGGCGCGCCCTTACCGTCGGATATGCCATCGTCCGGCTGCTTAAATTCCCGCAAAGAAATACGGGCTCCGGAACGACCGCATGTCGGCTCATTTCATCGCTTGAC
>NZ_JBSFWD010000130.1:0-5742 GCF_053592655.1 Streptosporangium sp. NPDC002607 | reverse complement strand
ATGTTCGCGGCGGTCTATCCCGGCCTGGACGCGCTGAACGTGATGCGTCTGGCCAGTCCGCAGTCGGCGATCCTGTCCGCGGTCGTCTTCAACGCCCTGGTGATCATCGCGCTGATCCCGCTGGCGCTCAGAGGTGTTCGCTACCGCCCTTCGAGCGCGTCGAAGTTGCTCAGCCGCAACCTCTACGTCTACGGACTGGGCGGCATCATCGCCCCGTTCATCGGTATCAAGATCATCGACCTGCTCATCCAGTTCCTTCCGGGGATGTCATAAATGGAACGCCTACCTAGCTGGATCCGCCAGCACCTCGCGGCCATCAGGGCGGTCGCCGTCCTCACGGTGCTCCTCGGCGTGATCTACCCGCTGGTCACCACCGGCGTGGCCCAGGCCCTGTTCAACGGCAATGCCAACGGCTCGATCGTCCAGCAGGACGGCAAGGACGTGGGCAGCGCCATCATCGGCCAGAACTTCACCGACAAGGACGGCAACCCCGTCAGGACCTACTTCCAGAGCCGCCCGTCGGCCGCGGGTGACGGGTACGACATGCAGTCGACGGCCGCCGGCAACCTGGGACCCGAGGATGTCCTGGACGTTCTTCCCGTCCCCGGCGCGAAGGACGACGAGGGCAACCCGGACGAGGGCAGGCGGAGCCTGCTCACCCAGGTCTGCGCCCGCTCCAAGGCGGTCGGTGAGCTGGAGGGCGTCAGCGGCGCCAGGCCGTACTGCACCGGTGACGGTGTGGGCGCGGTGCTGAAGGTCTTCTCCGACCGCGCGGTCAGCGTCAACCAGGCCTGCCCCGACACCCCCTTCATCGCCGAGTACAAGGGGCTGAAGGTGGAGTGCGGCAAGCCGGGCGAGGACTACGCCGCTGGAAAGACCGTCCCGATCCGTGGCGGCGTGACGAAGGTCGAGGTGCCCGCCGATGCCGTCACGGCCAGCGGCTCGGGCCTCGACCCGCACATCTCGGTGGCCTACGCCGACCTGCAGGCCCCGCGAGTGGCCAAGGAGCGCAAAACGGACCTTGCCAGGGTCAAGGCGCTCATCCAGGAGCACACCACAGGGCGCGCCCTCGGTTTCATGGGCGAGCCCGCGGTCAACGTGCTCGAACTCAACCTGGCCCTCGACAAGGAGTAGTGATCGCGGTGCCACGCGGGCGGCTACGGGTCTACCTCGGGGCGGCTCCCGGAGTCGGTAAGACCTTCGCGATGCTCAACGAGGGACGCAGGGCGCTGGAGCGTGGCAGGGACGTGGTCGTGGGTTTCGTCGAGACCCACGACCGCCCCCACACCGCCGAGCTGCTTGACGGCCTGGAGGTCCTCCCTCGCAGGACGCTGGCCTACCGGGGGAGCCACTTCACCGAGCTGGACGTCGATGCCGTCATCGAGCGGGCGCCGAAGGTGGCGCTGATCGACGAGCTGGCGCACACCAACATCCCAGGCTCGCGCAATACCAAGCGCTGGCAGGAGATCGAGGAGATCCTCGACGCCGGCATCGACGTCGTCTCCACCGTCAACATCCAGCACCTGGAGTCGGTCAACGACGTCGTCCAGCAGATCACCGGCATTCCGCAGCGGGAGACCATACCGGATGAGGTGGTACGGCGGGCCGACCAGGTCGAGCTGGTCGACATGTCGCCCGAGGCACTGCGCAGGCGGATGGCGCACGGCAACATCTACGCACCGGAGAAGGTGGACGCCGCGCTGTCCAACTACTTCAGGATCGGCAACCTGACCGCGCTGCGCGAACTCGCCCTGCTCTGGGTCGCGGGAAAAGTCGACGACCAGCTCGACCGCTACCGCGCCGAGCACGGCATCGCCAAAACCTGGGAGGCACGCGAGCGGGTGGTGGTCGCGCTCACCGGCGGCCCGGAAGGCGAAACCCTGGTACGGCGCGCAGCCCGCATCGCGGCGCGCAGTATGGGAGCCGACCTGCTGGCCGTCCACGTCACCAGGGCAGACGGCCTGACCGGCGGCGATCCGGCCGGCCTGGCCCGCCAGCGCACCCTCGTGGAGGACATGGGCGGCACCTACCACCAGGTGGTCGGCGACGACATCCCGCGCGCGCTGCTCGACTTCGCCGGTGGGGTGAACGCCACCCAGCTCGTGCTCGGCGCATCCAGGCGGGGCAGGTTCGCCCAGATCCTGTCCCGTGGCGTCGGGGTGGAGACGACCGCGTTGTCGGGTTCGATCGACGTCCACATGATCACTCACGCGCAGGTCAAGAAGGGCCGCCGCCACGCAAGCTCGCGAGCCGCGCTGACCCGCAAGCGCAGGGTCATCGGCTGGGCGATGGCGGTGCTCGGCATGCCCGCGCTGACCGCGGTTCTGCTCCCGTTCAGGGACGATTCGGCGCTGCCGAGCGAGATCCTGCTCTTCCTGCTGATGGTCGTCGGAGTCTCCCTGGTGGGCGGCATGTGGCCGGCGGTGACGGCGGCCATCGGTGGGTTCCTGCTGCTGAACTACTACTTCACGCCGCCGGTCGACCAGTTCACGGTCTACGACCCGGAGAACCTGCTCGCGCTCGTCGTCTATGTGCTGGTCGCGATCATGGTGAGCCTGGTGGTCGACGTGGCGGCCCGCCGTACCAGAGAGGCGGCCAGGGCCACCGCGGACGCCGAGGTCCTGTCGACGCTTGCCGGCCACGTCCTGCGTGGTGAGGCCGCTCTGCCGTCGCTGCTCGCCCGGGTCAAGGAGACGTTCGGGCTCGTGTCCGCCACGCTTCTGGAGCGGACGGGACCGCCGACCCCCGACGATCAGTCGGAGCCGGAGGCGTGGCGGATCGTGGCCACCTCCGGGGGCGAGCCGTGCACCAGCCCCGGAATCGCAGACACCGACGTGGCGATCGACGAGAACCTGGTGCTCGCGGTACGTGGGAGGCTGCTCGACGCCTCCGACCGCAGGGTGCTCGAGGCGTTCGCCGCGGAGACCGCCGTCGCGCTGCGTCAGCAGCGGCTGGAGGAGGAAGCCGGGCGGGCCAGGCCGCTGGCCGAGGCCGACAAGATGCGCACCGCGCTGCTCGCCGCCGTCAGCCACGACCTGCGCACCCCACTGGCCTCGGCCAGAGCCGCGGTGGAGAGCCTGCGCAGCACAGAGATCGACTGGTCCGCGGAGGACAGGAAGGAACTGCTCGCCACGGCGGACGAGTCGCTGGTCAAGCTGAATCGCCTGGTGGACAACCTGCTTGACATGAGCAGGTTGCAGGCGGGCGTGCTCGGGCCCGTCCTCCAGCCGGTCGCCCTGGAGGAGGTCGTGCCCAGGGCGATGGACGACCTGGGCACGCTCCGGGATCGCGTCGAGGGGGACATCTCCGTCGAGCTGCCCGAGGTGGTCGCCGACTCCGCCCTGCTGGAGCGGGTGCTGGTGAACCTGATGTCCAATGCCGTTCGCTACAGCCCGCCAGGCGAGCGGGTGCTGGTCACCGGCAGCTGGTACGGCGACCACGTGGAGATCCGGGTGATCGACCGCGGTCCAGGGATTCCGCCGGAAGCACATGACCAAGTCTTCAAGCCGTTCCAGCGGCTCGGCGATCGTGACAACCAATCGGGGGTCGGCCTCGGTCTCGCGCTCTCCAGGGGGCTCACCGAGGCGATGGGCGGCTCTCTCGTACCGGAAGAGACACCAGGGGGAGGTCTCACCATGATCTTGACGCTGCCCATCTCATCCAGAGCCGTGATCGCATGACACGCATTCTCGTCGTCGACGACGAACCGCAGATCCTGCGGGCGCTCCGCATCAACCTGATCGCCCGCCACTACGAGGTGGCGGTGGCCACCGACGGCGGCGCGGCCCTGCGCCAGGCGGCCGACTGGCACCCTGACCTGGTGGTGCTCGACCTCGGGCTGCCCGACCTCGACGGCGTCGACGTCATTCACGGGCTGCGCGGCTGGACCTCGATGCCGATCATCGTGCTGTCCGGCAGGGCGGGCAACCAGGACAAGGTCGACGCCCTCGACGCCGGTGCCGACGACTACGTCACCAAGCCGTTCGGCATCGACGAACTGCTGGCCAGGATCCGCGCGGTGTCGCGCCGCACGTCCGCGCAGGAGGCGGAGCTGGCCAGCATCACGATCGGCGACCACGTGGTGGACCTGACCAACAAGACGATCTCCGGCGGGGCACGGCTGACGCCGACCGAATGGCACATCCTGGAGATCCTGCTACACAACCCGGGCAAGCTCGTCAGCCAGCGGCAGTTGCTGACCGAGGTATGGGGGGTCAAGTACGTCAAGGAGACCCACTATCTACGGCAGTACATGGCCCAGCTGCGGCGCAAACTCGAACGCGACGCCGGGCATCCAGCCCACCTGATCACCGAGCCTGGTATGGGTTACCGCTTCAAGGCCTGATCGGCTTCAAGCCGCTCACCGGTTTGGAACTGCTCACGGCGCTCCGGGATCCCTGACCGGCAACGACGAAGCGCGGGCAGCCGAGTGACTGTCCGCGCTTCTCGCATTCGATCAGAGGCCGACTTCCCCGCGCATCAGGCCGGCGAGCCCCGCGCCGGCACCCGGGCCGTGGCACCGACCGCCGCGCCCGCCGCGATCGACAGGCCGAACCGCTGGTCCTCGCTCCCTGTGCGATCGCCTCGGTGACGCACATCATGCGGTCTTGGCGGAGTGCCGGGCCATCGTCCCTGCGGGGTCGATCACGATGCCGATGCTGTCCAGTTCCTTGAGCATGCTCCTGAGCGCGGGCTCGCTGAGCCGTACCCAGTGCTGATCGGAGCCGAGCACCTTGGCCAGGCGCATCGGTGAGGTGAAGGCGACCGCCGTCCGCTTCCCCGCAGCAGTCCTGAACAGGCGCAGCGACGTGCTGAACGCGCCTTGACGGACCGGGACGTACAACAATGCTTCCTCCTGGTGAGAACTCGTACACCAGCGACGCTAGAGCCGAGCGGGGAGCATGAGCGCGATCGCTACGGGATCAAGACGGCAATCGCGGAAGTACTTACGACGCGTTGACGTGGTGTGGCTCCGACCAGCACCGACATCACCGAAGCGGCAGGATCGGCCGCTTCGGTGTGGTGAATGCGTCAGGGGTCGTCGGCTCCCACCGTCAACGACGTTCTCTGGAGGACGGCGATGATCGGCAGGCAATTCGTGGTGGCGCGACGATGAGCCGGGAAAGCGTGGTGGGTCTTCCGGTTCGGTCGGTTCTGTGCGGTGCACCTCGACCGCGGGCATACCGCTGACGGTTCGCGACCCCGTGCCCGGATGCGCACCGTCCCACCTGTGACACGGACGAACTTCACGGACGAAGTGCGGGAACGCGAGGGCGAGTAGTTCTTCGACAGACGCCCAGCATGATCATGAGCCGGTGCGTGGAGGTCACAGGTTCATGAAACTCACGACGGAGCGGTTCTCATCGACCCTTGACATGCAACATACTCGGGTATAAAGACATATAAAACAACATTGAAACGGCGGTGAACCAACAGGATGTACGCCGAGGAACGGCAGCAGGAGATCCTGTGTGAGGCCCGGGCCGCCGGGCGGGTCGACGTGGTGACCCTGGCGGAACGGTTCGGCGTCACGACTGAAACGATCCGCCGGGACCTGACAGCGTTGGAGCGTTCGGGGGTGCTGCGGCGCGTGCACGGCGGGGCGATCCCGGTCGAGCGCCTCGGTTTCGAGCCAGCCCTCGCGACGCGCGATGAGGTGATGACGGCGGAGAAGGAGCGTATCGCCAAGGCGGCGCTGGCCGAGTTGCCGCAGGATGGCGCGATCATCATTGACGCGGGTAC
>NZ_JBSFWD010000129.1:1742-6451 GCF_053592655.1 Streptosporangium sp. NPDC002607 | reverse complement strand
TTCGCGGTCGAGACATCCCTCCATCATTCCAGAAAACGATCTTGACGCTATTCGTCAGAGCCGGGAGCTTGACACTCTACGCAGATCGGATGTCTGCGTAGGCTGAGCCGACGGTTTTACAGCCCGTGGCCGTTCTTCCGGTGACATGACCTCTGACCTGGCGCGCAGCACGTTCACGGCTCCCCTGCCGTCATGATCATTGCACGCATATTGCACGTCACGGCAGACGCGGCCGGAGATCCATCCAGCGATCGATCTGCGTCCTCACCGGCCCCTCCGCCAGCCGATCAGTGATCAGTTCCATGGGGGCGAGGAGGTTCTTGCAGATGCGCAATGCCAAGATCTCATCGCGAGGATGCGCCCACCAGTCCTCCGCTCAGTCGGCCGCCTGCTCCAGGCTCAACGGCAGGGCCTTCAGAACATCCAAGGCCAGCTGATCCGGATCCCACAGCGGATCATCGCCGGGACCGAGGTCAGTGATCAGCAACGCCCGAAGGTTGAAACGGCTCATGTTCGCATTCCAGGTGGGGTAGTCGGCCTGCTCGGCACCGTCGAGAGCCGCGAAGGCGACCCTGGCCCAGATCCGCCGTGTCTCCCCCTCGCCACAATCCTGCGCACAAGCCAGATTGAGCTGCCACGCGCTCAGCCACGAGTTGCTGCAAGCGGCGCCGAACTCGCTACCTTCCATACCGCCCATCATCGTCTCGGAGCAACGCTAGCGGTTTTCAAGAGGACTACGTTCCAAGCAGTGACAGTGCTTCTGACCAGGGCAGAAGAGCTTACCTTGTATTCGCACAATAAAGATCATCCCGTGCATATTCCGCGCTGGCCGGTCGTCGTCATAATGACTAGAGATTGACAGGGCAGCCAAGAGCTCATTTATCCAACCTGATACGACTTCTGCTTTGCCCGAGCGAACTGCTCGGCCGGCCAGAAAGTATCTCCCAGCGACTGCTGCTCAAAACGAATACAGATCGCTCCAGGCGTCTCCTCGGACTTCCAGATATCCGAGATAAGTCGGCCTCGCTCGTTTCCATGACGGCTCAACCAGTAGATCTTGTCTCCCGCCACGAGGTGTCTAGCCGACACGACCTCCCGCCGGGAGGTCAGCCGAGTACTCGGCTGACCTACTCGCGCCGAAAAGCCGTACTCCCCCCACGGTTGGCTCCAGCGCCAGATGATTCGAAACTGCTGCTCGATCGGCAGGGAAGCGGGCCCGACCACGACATCTTTGATGAGGTAGAGGGTGGTGAGCCGCTGGGCTTTGGGAGACATATCATCCCAGGTTTCCCATGAGGCCGAGTGCGCCTCTTTGAGTATGTCAGCATCCGACTGCAATTTTCTGATCTCGTCCAGAACGTTCGGTGCGACATCAGATCCTGACCGCAGGATGCTGAGCGACAAGGCCAGAAGGTCCGGAACTGCTGCAAGGCGGCGATAAATGCATTTAGAAACGTAATCGTTCAGAACCTCAACTTTGGTTGGAGGCTCCTGTCCCGGGACAGCTTCACGCGCCCAATCGGTTGCTCTGAAGCACGCAGCCAGCCACATCGCTTCGGACAGCTCAAGGATGACCCCACCAACCGTGGGCGCAGAGCCATGGCCGGGTAATCCCATTGGTGTGTCGAATCGAAGCATCTCAGGACCAATGTACTCTGGTTTCCAATCGAGATCGCTGTGGAGCAGCGTCGCATATCCTTCTCCTCGGCACTGCCGGAAGATCAGGTCCTCGCCATGGACATTGACGAAGTGCTTCACAATGTCGGAAGACCCAAACTCGACGCCCGCCATCTCACCGAGTCGGATACGAATCGCCTGGTTTCCCCGGTAACGACTCGCATAACCGCGTGCTTGGAAGACGAAGTCGGCCATAGATGCATCGTTTAGAAGGTCCTCGGCACTGATCGCTATAGCCTTCAGGATTCTCCGCTCACGGCGCGCCGAAAGCAGTTGCTGCGTGGCATTGGCCCAATAAAGGTTTTCTGTCTCCGGGTCTTGAACGACACAAATAACCGGCACGTTCCCGTTAGACCATGTGTCACCGTGGCGGCCAACCGGCATGCTGTAGTCACTCTTCCTGCGCCACGAACGACCACCCTTGACCTGAATTTTGATCATATCGCCGGTGAACTGTCTGTTTGCGACGAACGTCACATGCAAGTCTTCGCCGAAGTCATTCTGACCATCGATCTCCTGAACGATGTGATTGTGCCGTTCCAGCAGCGTACGAAGCGCATTGACAGCAGCGCGGCTCGGCTTGCGACTGTCGGGAACTTTGGGCAACTTTCCCCCGCGTAGATCTTGGCCTGCGGAATGACTATAGGTACTCACACCGACAAATCTCCTAAGAACCGGCAAAGAGGGCTCGCGCCTCGGACGTAACGTTGGTAGCCAGAGTCCCCCTTGCTTGTCACGAAGATCCCGACCTCTAGCCTTGAGACGCTCCTATGTCAAGCGACTGCTTGATGGGCTTGCGTCGGAGCGATGTCCCGGGCTTCAATATCGGCGATCATGACGCGATAGACCACATCTGACAGGTGTCGTTTGAGGACGCGCAGGCCGCCTTTGGTGGTGTCGTGGTGGGTTTGCCGGCGGCGTTCCAGCAGTTGGCGGGCGCCGGGGTGGCATCGGCTCTGGGTGAGGGCGATGCGGTGAAGGGCCGCGTTGAGCTGCCGGTTTCCAGCGCGGTTGAGCCGATGGACCTCGCTCTTGCCACTCCAGACCGGTATCGGGGCGGTACCGTTATGCCGGGCGAACGCGGCGGTGGTCCGGAAACGGCGAATGTCACCGATCTCTCCCAGGAGCTTGGCAGCGGTCAGCACGCTGACACCGGTCACGGCCAGGAGCCCGGTCGCAAGGGGCTCGACCAGCGCCTTGAGTTCGGCTTCGACGGCGTTGGCCTGCGTCGACAGCAGGTCGATGTGAGTCAGTTGGGCGCAGGCGACCCGACGGGAGGTGCTCTCGAGCTGGGCGGCCAGCCGGACGCGTGTGGCGCTGTGCGCCAAGGTGCGCCGAGCAGGTGCGAGATCGGGGGCCAGGTCGTGGAGCATCCAGCGGAACCGGTTGATCACCCGGGTGCGTTCCTTGATCAGCGCGTCGCGATGATCGACCAGCAGCCGGATCGGGCGGGTGTGCTCATCCAGCACCGCCAGCGGCAGATCGGCTCTCTCACGCAGGGCCAGGCGGGCGATGGCCAGCGCGTCGATCGGGTCGGATTTGCCGTGCTCACGGCCGCCGCGGCGTTCTGCGGCCATCATCTTGGGCGGTACGGGGATCACCTTCTCGCCGGCGGCCAGCAGGTCGCGGACCAGATTGCCGGCCACATGCCGGACGCCTTCCACTGCCCAGACCCGATCGGTGGTGAGCTTGCCCGCCCAAACCAGCAGCTGCAGATGCCCCTCCCTCCGGGCGGCGACGGTCCGTTCTGCCTTCCTGCGGCCCAGTTCATCCACCGCCACCGCGGTGTGAGTCTGCTTGTGCGGGTCGATGCCGAACACCATCATGGAGATGTCTCCGTTCTTTAGGGGACATCCGGGCCGGGCGGCCGACATATCTCAATTGAGGGATCTACCAGGCTCCTATCAAGTCACGCCGCTCAGCCCGGATAAAGCCGGTGTTCAGGGCTCGTGGACACGTCAGAAGCAAGCCATCACGGCAGATCCGTAGTGAGTCACCCGAGCCCCTCCTCCGACAGTGAGTGTGCGCCGGCGCTCGGCACTGTCAACGTCGTTCGTCCTTGCTGCGCTGCGGGCGCTCCACGTTGACCGCGCGCTCACTCCGGCAGACCGACGGCGTCGAGGAGGAGGTTCGACAAAGGAATGGACCTTTCCGTCCCCTCCCACCGGCCAGCTCGCTGCGGAAGTAAGACTCAGCCTGACATTGAGATCCGTAGGTCCCCAATCAATGTCCAGGACCGTTCGGACCAGTTCACCGCGAAGGCTGCGAGCAGTCCAGTTGTTCAGATCGATCCGCTGATGTTCGCCACCGTCCGCCTCGATGGCTCCCAGGCTGGCTCCCGGAAACAGGCTTGCCAGTGCCTACGTGAGCTACTCATCTTCCTCACAGTGATCCGCTTGGAAGCCCGCCCCGGCCGGTCATCCCGCCGCCGTCCCGCCCCTCTGGGAGCAGGCCAGGCACAGGGATCAAGGTGGAGTACCCTACGTCCGAACGACCTTGACCCCTGTCCCTGTCATCCGCCGACAGTGCTGATTACACCGTGATCATGCGGGCCGATCATTGATCGTTGCGCACCCCACGTTCGCGCTCTCACGCTTGCCGTTCTGGTTCTTGAGCACCCATATGCCCTTTTCGTTGAAGCGGATCCATGCCTCGTCATCGTTAAGTCCCCGTATCCAGCCGGCGGACACACCACCGAATATCCGCACGCCCTTGTCTTGGTCCAGGAACTGGATATACCCCTTGCCTTCGCCTGATCCGTGGACTTGCTTGGTGATCACGTCGTTCACGTCGGCCTTGTCAGCAAACACGGTTCCCCAGGCTTGTCCGGCCCCCTTGCGCACGTTCACGCCTTCCTTGGGGAAGCTGATCCATCCGTCGTCAGCGCTTCTCCCCTGTACCCATTCAGTGTTGATGCCGTTGAGGTCGGCCTTGTCGGCGTGCACGGTTCCCCACGCCCCGCTGCCTTGACGGACATCGAGTCCGTCCTTGGGGAAGGTGATCTTCCCGTCGTCGGTGCTTCTCCCCTGTAC
>NZ_JBSFWD010000129.1:0-1647 GCF_053592655.1 Streptosporangium sp. NPDC002607 | reverse complement strand
GTCGGCGTGCACGGTTCCCCACGCCCCGCTGCCTTGACGGACATCGAGTCCGTCCTTGGGGAAGGTGATCTTCCCGTCGTCGGTGCTTCTCCCCTGCACCCACTCGGTGTTCACTCCATTGAGATCAGCCCTGTCGGCCGTCACGGTCCCCTGGCCACCGGAGTTGTTGAAGATCTCCACCCCTGTGCCGGTGAAGGTGACGCGTCCCTTGTTCACCGTCCCCTGGACCCAGGGGGTGTCGATGCCGGTCGTGGCGGTGAGGGTTTCCAGGACGGGATAGCGCACCTGAACGGTCGTGGTGAGGAAGTGCTGCTTCTGCGCGGTGGGGTCGGTGGCGACCAGGATGTAGGTGGTAGCCCGCTTCGGGGCGTCGGCCGGCGACCAGGTACGCGTGCCCGGGGCGATGGCTGCCTGCCCGCCGGGGAACCGGATCTCATAGCTGAAGTCGTTGGACCCGTCCCAGCTCAGCGTGAGGTTTTCTCCGGCGTCCAGCAGGGCCTTGTCCGGGCGGAAGTCGCGTGGTGCCGGAATCTCCTTGGGAGCGGCCTTCACCACCGGCACCGCCGCGTGGCTGACCTGCCACCCTCTACTGGTTTTGGTGGTCTCGGTCACCGTCAGCACGGCTACCCCGGCGGTGGGAGCGACGGTGACGTTCTCCAGTGTCAGCACAATGTAGTCACCAGGCGCGAAACCTTCTAAGCGACCGCTCTGGGTGGTGACCTGGAAGACGTCGTTGCCTTGCTGCTGGACGATCACCGGCTGGGTGGCCGCCTGGGGGCCCGACTGGGTGTCGGTGTACTCGCCCCTCGGCTTGATCGTGCTGATGTCCCGGGTGAGGTGGCCAGCACCGTCACCGACGGGCACCTTCACCTCGATCCTCAGCCAGGGCACTGTCTGTCTGGTGTTGGTGACCATCAGATACACCGTCCCCGTGGACGGGGACCGCCCGTCCACTGACGCCTCCAGGGATGTCGGGTCGGTGAGGATGGTGTAGGTCAGCGCAGTCAAAGTCACGACTCCTTCTTGGCGGACAGCACAGGTCGATGCCCTGCGCACTACGAGAGGACCAGGCCGGGCAGAACAGGCGGCGGCACGGGTGAGGCGTCTGGAACCCGCCGCTTGTGACGCACCGCAGAAGATCACCCCTCCTAGATCCAAACGCCAGGGTGAGAGCACAACAAGAGCACTCAAGGGGGCCATAACGGAGCGCTTCGGCAATATCATCAGCGTCTTGACAAGCATTTGGACCATGCTCTATTGGCAGCGCTGCGGACACCTGTCAGCCGTGATAAGTGCGGTGATTATGTCCGTGCTGGAACGATGTCTGGCCCATCCGCGACGTTCGGTGGGCCGGGGCTGAGGAACGAAGTCCCGGACCTTCGATCGCCCCCAACCCCGTGCGATGGTTAGCCACAGCATGGCGATCGTCGTGCTGCATCCGTACGGCGACGGTGCGGCCCTGGTGCGGCGGCCGAGGGGCGAGTGCGGCGCGCGAGTGGTGCGGCGGGCGGCTCGCGGTCCCGCCGCCGACCGAGACCGGCGCCCACGCCGCACGCTCGGGCGGCGTTCGGGCGGCGGGCCGCCGCCCCGGCCGCCGCCCCTCACGTCACAGCCCACGTATTAACACCCGTCACCACAAAATTGAAG
>NZ_JBSFWD010000128.1:0-6749 GCF_053592655.1 Streptosporangium sp. NPDC002607 | reverse complement strand
GACGGGGTGAGCTTCTACACCGAGTTCGCGCTGGACAAGGCCCAGACGCTTCTGTACTCCTACGCCATGGTCGGGGCGATCACGCTGGCGCTGGCGGCTCTGGCATGGCGACGAGGCGGGACGCCGGGCACGCGGGCCGCCATGGCGGTGGGCCTCGTACCGTACACGCTGCTCTGTTTCTTCTTGTGGTTGACGTCGGCTTTCCGGGCCGATGAAGTCCTGGACTGGTACTCGCACCTGGCCGCCTGGCTGGCGATCATGGTCTGGCTCCTCTACGTCGCCGCGACGATCCTGTTGTTCCTCTCCAGGAAGAACATTTGCAGCGACGTCGGCGCTCTCTGGCAGCTGCGGAGTCGCCGTAAGAAGATCCGCTTGTCCGCGTGGCGCTGCTTGCGCGGCGCGTCCAGAACATCGGGCAGCGATCTCGAACAGGCCGGTGTCGGGTTTGCGGATGCCCTCGATTCCTGAGGGCGCGTAGGCGTCAACGGCCGCGGCCAACCCCGTCTACTGAATCTTGCCGAGCTGGTTGTCTGCGGTGCCGTTGGCAACGATCGGCAGACCGTCGGATGGTGGGTGCTTGACCGGCCGGTATGACGCGATCGGCCGACCCACAGGGGCCGTTCGCCTTACCGGGGTCGCCGATGGGTTCGCCGGTATCCGCGTGGGTAGCTCGATGGCATGCTCGCCGTGCTGGTCCGCTGGGGGCTCCGTCTCCTCGCCCTCCTGATCGGCGCCTGCCTGGCTCTGGCGTTTCCGGCCGTCAACGCGTGGTGGTGGGCGTGGGTGGGGCTCGTTCCTCTCCTGTTGCTCCTGGCCCGCGCAGGATCTTTTCGGGAGGCGGCATGGCGCAGTTGGTTGGCGGCGGGCGGCTTCTTTGTGACGCTGCACCACTGGGTGCTCCCCTACCTGGGGGTCTTCTCGGTGGTGGCGGCTGGAATAGTCGGCCTGGTCTGGGTGCCCTTCGGGCTTGCCGCCTACGGGCTACTGCGGCGGCCCTCGCTCGCCAGAGTGCTGGTGGCGATGCTCGTACTGCCCTCGGTGTGGCTGACCGTCGAAGCGCTGCGCTCCTGGAAGCACCTGGGCGGGACGTGGGGGCTCCTCGGCCTCAGCCAGTGGACGGTAGGGCCGGTACTCGCCGTCGCCGCCCTCGGCGGGGTGTGGCTGCTGAGCTTCCTGCTGGTCGCGGTCAACATCGGAATCACCGCCCTGCTGATCCCCGGCGCCATGCTCCGTACCCGGCTGGTCGGCGGGGGAGTCGCCGTCGTTCTGGCCGCGACCGCGGTCGGCTACGGGATATTACGGCCGGAGCCGGTGGTGACCGGCAGCATGCGCGTGGCGGGTGTGCAGCCCGGTATCGTCTACGGCCCGCAGAAGCGCCTCGCCGTCCATCTGCGGCTCACCCACGAACTCGCGGGACTCGACCACGACGTCATCGTGTGGGGCCAGAGCAGCGTCGGACTCGACCCCAAGCAGCGGCCCGACGTTGATCGCCAGTTGCGTGAGGCCGCTGCCGCGGCAGGCAGCGACCTGCTGGTCAACGTGGACGCTCGCGGCCCGTCCGGGCAGATCACCAAATCGACCTACCAGTACACCGGCAAAGGGCTCGTGGCCACGTACGCCAAGCAGCGGCTGGCGCCCTTCGGCGAGTACATACCGCTGCGACCGCTGCTCGGCTGGATAGCCGATTACACCGGGGCCCCCAAACAGGACCGATCCCCCGGCGACAAGCTGACGACGCTGAACGTCTCCGGCCTGAAGGTCGGCCCACTGATCTCCTACGAGTCGACCTTCCCCGACATGCGGCGTGACCTCGCGCGGATGGGCGCCGATGTCACCATCGTGCAAGGCTCGCTCACCACCTTCCACGGCAGCTGGGCACATTCACAGCAGGCCGGCTTCGAGGCCGTACGAGCGGTGGAGTCCGGCCGCCCAGCGGTGCTGGTGGAGCTCGACGGGACCTCGGCGGCATTCGACGCGCGAGGCAGGCCGTTGATATGGGTCCCGCCCGAGTATCGCGGCACCTTCATCGTCGACGTACCGCTCTCCAGCGAAGAAACGCTCTACGTCCGGTTGGGCGACTGGGTGCCTCTCATGTCCGGTGCGATCGTGATCGCGGCCATTCTCGGGCTTGCCATCCGGCGGGTCGGGCGGCGCCTGGCCCATTGGGGCTGCCGCGAGACTCGGGCAGACAGCAACCGTAGCCGGAGATAGCAGAACGAAGGGCCAGGCCCGCACAGCCCTCACCTTCTGCTCCGTAGCCAGTTCGAGATCGTCTGCCGGTGTCCACCGGCATCCCCAAGACCTGCTCACAGGCCCTTGATCGTTTTCTGTGAGTGTCCATCCCTGTCCAGGGGCGGGGTCAACACTTCCGTTAGGAAGATCGAGCGTAGCGCCAGGGTTTCAGGCATCGCTCCCGCTTCATCGCACGTGTGCTCGGCGTTGCCGCCCGCCACGCAGAAAAGCACAAGGCCGAACGCCGAAGCAGGCAAGGTCTCCGATGGAATGCGCCCGTTACCATCTCAGTTGAGCTTCACTTTTCCGTTGAATGCCCCAAAAACCCAAAAACAAGGACAAATGCCCCATGAGACGATTGGCTGCCCTGGCGGTCGCCGTACTGATCGCGTCCGTGTCGGCTGCCATGAGTCCCGCCGCCGCGCAGGCAGATGCTCCCGATCCGGCGCGCACACTCAAGCAGCAGTTCCGGAATGAGCATGGCGTTCGGATTTCCGAGACCAACCGCTTCTTCTACGGCAAGAAGTCGACGGTCTCCGGGAGTGGGATCCGGATCAGCGGTCATCTCCAGTTGGCCCCGTCAGGTCCGGTGGCTGCGGATTTCACCTGGTGGGATCTCTCCCGGCCGAAAGGCAAGGGGCTCCCGTCCAAGAAATCGGACCCCTACCGGGTGATCCGCGTCGGTAAAAACGTGTACGACGACGCCACCCGGTACCCCGGGCCCGTTCCGGATGGCAAGAAGTGGGTCCGGTTCCCGAACGAGCACAGGGGACGCATGAACCGGGACATGGCCCGGGACGCCAGCCTGCAGCCGATCGACATGTACGACCTGTCCATGATGAAGGCCGTACTGAAGCGCTCAGCGAGCAAGGCCGTCTCCGGCGGTTTCCTCTACCGGGGCACCATGAGCTACCAAGAACTGCGCAGGATTTCCAAGAGCGCCCCCATCGCTTGGACCTCGGGGAAGCCCATCGGCAAGAAGAGCAAGGGGAAGGTCTCCTGGCAACTCTGGACCGGCCGTGACGGTCTGCCCGAGCGCCTGGTCACCACCGACACCGCGGGAGTGGGGAAAGAGCCGCTGGTCAAGCGGAGCGACACGCGCTACACCGACTGGGGATTCCATCTCGTCATCACCACCCCGCCCGCCGACGAGGTCATCGACGAAGATGATCTGTTGGAGTACGTCCGCAGGCAGAACACGTCCGCTCCGACGGACGCCAAGAACACTTAAGACGCTCTGGCGATCACGAGAACGGCCCGCCGGTTATGGAAGATCGCCCGATATTCCAAGATCGCGTTGGCGAGCTCGATACGGGTCTTCCACCGCTGCCGGTTGAGCAGTTCGGTCTGCAGCGGTCAGGGCCTGTAGCCGTTCGACGGCGGCAGATAGGAGCTGAAGTGGTCGACCACGATGTCTGCCACGGCCTCCGCATCATCGAGCCCATCAACCTCAAGGACCCGTATGCCCAGGCGGCGAGCGGAGCGGGCGGCCTCGTCGGCGACGAGGCGGTCTCGGGCGAGTCGGTTGCGCTGTGCTCGATCAGGGTCGCTGACCGCGTGATCGACGGCGGCGGCACGGGGCAGTTCGCGGAGCTGACGCTCACGGAATTCCTCGCTCGGCACCATCACGATCATTCGACGGGGTGAGTCGATGATGGGGGCGACCAGTTCGGGACGCAGTCCCCAACCTTCGGCGATGATGGGTCGCCCCGATACCAGGCCGCGCAGGTCGTCCAAAGCCCACTCGAACCGCGTGGGGAAGCCGGCCAGGGTCTCGCCGGCCATCTCTTGAGGGCTGGTGTTCACCCAGACGCTGTCCGGGTCGGGGTCTGCGGTGGGCTCGCCAAGTCGCGCTCGGCGTGCGATCCGACGGTCATTGTGTGCACGCGCGTCGTGATAGTCGTAGTGGTACGCGGTCAGCCCGTACCGGGTGGCCAGCAGCCTGGCGACGGTGGATTTGCCGGCCCATTGGCCACCTCCGATCCATAGGGCGCTGTGCAAAGTGCCGAAGGGATCCCAGACCTCACTATCTGTAGCGTTCACGGTTACAGCCTGACAGCGTACAGACCAAAGAAACAGTCTTGTTCTGCCTGCCTGGCCGGGAGACGATCGTAGAGAGGGGAAGCGGCACAATCTCCGCTCGCAACCTGTCGAACGCCTCTGGATACCTACAAGAATAATTCGGCAATGTTCTGCGATGGCGTCTTGTCCTGTCTCGCTTGATGGTCGACACTCAAGCCTCGCTTGATGCTTGACACCTTGATCGTCTTCTGTGCCTGCTCGTGGCGTTGTCTGCGCTTCGGGGGAGGCCGGGATGGCACTGGTGGAGTTGTGATGTTCCCCGAGGTGGCGCCGAAAACAGCGGGTATATGGTGGAAAACGGACAGTGAGCCATTGTCTCCGGTCCGGACTCGGCCGTCACAGCCCCTTCGTAGCCCCCCTCGCGGGCGACGACCGGCTGCTCCACCGGGCATCACGCGGAAGGGCGCCACGAGGGAACACGGAGGACGTCATGCCGAGCAACAGAGCCGTCTCTTACCGGGGGCCGGGCAAGGTGGAAGTCCAGAACATCGACTACCCCGAGTTCGAGCTCAAGGACGGCCCGGGGGTCAACCCCGCCAACGTGGGCCGCAAGGTGCCGCACGGGGCGATCGTCAAGACCGTCGCGACGAACATCTGCGGCAGCGACCAGCACATGGTCCGTGGCCGCACCACCGCGCCCGTCGGCCTCGTCCTCGGCCACGAGATCACCGGAGAGGTCGTCGAGGTCGGCCCGGACGCGGAGTTCACGAAGGTGGGCGACCTCGTCTCGGTGCCCTTCAACATCTCCTGCGGCCGCTGCCGCAACTGCAAGGAGGGCAAGACCGGGATCTGTGAGAACGTCAACCCCGACCGGCCGGGCTCGGCGTACGGCTACGTCGACATGGGCGGCTGGGTCGGCGGGCAGGCCCAGTACGTCCTGGTGCCCTATGCCGACTGGAACCTGCTCAAGTTCCCGGACAGGGACCAGGCGATGGAGAAGATCCTCGACCTGGCCATGCTCACCGACATCTTCCCGACCGGCTTCCACGGCTGTGTCACCGCCGGGGTGAAGCCGGGATCGACCGTCTACATCGCGGGCGCGGGCCCGGTCGGGCTCGCCGCGGCGGCCTCGGCGTTCCTCCTCGGGGCCGCCGCGGTCATCGTCGGTGACCTGAACAAGGACCGCCTGGAGCAGGCCCGCAGCTTCGGCTGCGAGACCGTTGACGTGTCACGGGGCGAGCCCAGGGACCAGATCGAACAGATCCTCGGCGTGCCGGAGGTCGACTGCGGCGTCGACGCCGTCGGCTTCGAGGCGCGCGGCCACGGCGCCGACGCCGGACAGGAACGCCCGGCCACCGTGCTCAACTCGCTCATGGAGATCACCCGAGCGGGCGGCGCGCTCGGCATCCCCGGCCTGTACGTGACCGGTGACCCGGGTGCCCACGACGAGGCGGCGAAGCAGGGCTCGCTCTCCCTCCGGCTCGGCCTCGGCTGGGCCAGGTCACTCTCCTTCACCACGGGCCAGTGCCCCGTCATGCGCTACAACTACTACCTGATGCAGGCGATCCTGCACGACAGGGTGCAGATCGCGAAGGCGGTCAACGCGGTGCCGATCCCGCTGGAGCGGGCACCCCAGGGGTATCAGGACTTCGACCAGGGCGCCGCGTCCAAGTTCGTGCTCGACCCCAACGGCATGCTCGGCACGAGGGGGTAGCGATCCGTCACCGACTCCGGAACCCGCGTGCGGGCGGGGTGAAGCGGCAGCGCGGGAGGGCCGCCAAGGCCCTGGACGGTGCGGTGACCGGTAGGTCGTCGAGCGGCTCAGTCCGGGCGTCTCTGGTTTTCGATGTACTCGTTGATGATCGATAGGGGTGCGCCGCAGTAGGTGGCGGCGAAGTACGACGGCGACCAGAGATGCCCGCCCCACAGATACTTATGGATATGTGCCGGATACTCCTTGCGCAGTAGCCGGGCGGACACGCCCTTGAGGCTGTTCACCAGCGTTGAGAGGGCGACTTTGGGTGGGTAGTGCACGAGCAGGTGCACGTGATCTTCCTCGCCGTTGAACTCGACCAGCTCCGCCCCGAAACTGCCGCACACCTCGATCATGATGTCTTCGCAGCGGCACAGCAGTTCGTCGGTGAAGACCCCGCGCCGGTACCTGGGGGTGAGGACCAAATGCGTGTGCAGCGGGTGGACAACGGTTCGGCCCCGGCGGATGTCAAAGTCGGGTTCCCACTGCGGTGACATGGACCAAACGATATTTTGGGCGATGTGAAGCTGGTGGTGCAGGTGAGACTTCTGCCGACGCCTGAGCAGGCGGCGGCGCTGGAGGCGACTCTGCGCGCGGTCAACGAGGCGGCCACCTGGGTGGCGGCGCTCGCCCACGACCAGCGGGTGTTTCGCAATTACCACCTGCGTAAGCACGCCTACGGGCAGATCAAGGACAACTACGGGCTGGCGGCTCAGGCCGCGCAGCATGTCATCAAGAAGGT
>NZ_JBSFWD010000127.1:0-7081 GCF_053592655.1 Streptosporangium sp. NPDC002607 | reverse complement strand
CGCGAAGCACGGCCTCGATCTCGCCCGGCTCGATCCGGAACCCGCGCACCTTCACCTGCTCATCGACACGACCCCGAAACTCCAGCTCACCATCGGCGTTCCACCGGGCCAGATCCCCCGTGCGATACATCCGCGACCCACCTGGGGCAGCCACGAACCGCTCCGCGGTCAAACCCGGCCGCCCCAGATACCCCCGCGCCACCCCCGCGCCTGACAGATACAACTCACCCGCGACCCCCGGGGCGACCGGGCGCAGGGCCGCGTCCAGCACGTGCAGGCCCATGCCGGCCATCGGGCCACCGATCGGCACACTGTTCCCCCCGAAATCGGCCGCGACCTTGTGACGAGCCGCGAAGGTCGTGGCCTCCGTCGGCCCATACCCGTTCACCACCGTGATCGAGGGGTGGGCCTGCCGCACCCGCACCACGGCCGACGGGGAGATCACATCCCCGCCGGCCCACACCTGCGACACCCCGGCCAGCGCCTGCAGATGATGCTCGGCCACCACCGCCAACAACCCCGCCGTCAACCACACAGCGGTGATGTCGTGGTCGACCACCGCCCGCATCACCGCCGCGGTGTCAACCGCGTCCTCTGCCACCACCACCGTGCCGCCGCCCAGCAGCGGCACCCACACCTCATAGGTCGAGGCATCGAACACCTGCGGCGAATGCCACAGCACCCGCTCATGACCGGCCGCGAAACACTCATCCGCCGCCAACGCCACAACGTCACCGTGCGTGACCAGCACGCCCTTCGGCACACCCGTCGACCCCGAGGTGTACATCACATACGCGCCACCGGCCGACCCCACCGGTACGGCGGGCTCCACCTCCATAGCCGCCGTACCGCCCAACTCCGGCAAGGTCTCCAGCACCAGCACCGGACGGCAGTCATCGATGATCGTCCGACGGCGGGCCGGTGGATACTCCGGATCCACCGGCACATACACCCCACCGGCCTTGAGCACCCCCAGCATCGCCACAATCAGATCCGCGGAACGCGGCATCAGCAGAACCACCCGCGACTCCGCCCGCACCCCATGCTCGACCAGCCACCCGGCCAGACGATCCGACCGCTCCCCCAACTCCTGGTAGGTCAGCTCACGATCACCATGACGCACCGCCGGCCCAGCCGGGTCCTGCGCCGCCACCATCTGCGGCACCGTCGACACCGGCACCCGCTGCCCGCTCACCGACCACCGCTCCAGGTCCTCACGCTCGGCGCCGGTAAGGATCTCAGCCCGGCTGACCGGTGCGTCCGGGTCGGTGGTGACCGCCTCCAGCAACCGCACCCACCGATCCATCATCCCCTTCACCGTGCCCGCGTCGAACAGATCGGTGGCGAACTCCGCCCAGCCGACAATCCCCGCAGCGCCACCGTCCTGTTCGGCGCGTTCGAGCACGTTGATGGTCAGATCAACCCGCGACACCCCCGTGTGCACCGACTCGTCGATCACCCGCACACCCGGCAGCTCGAAGTCACCCGCCGGCGCGTTCTGTAATGCGAACATCACCTGGAACAGCGGGTGATGCGATGTGGAGCGCCGCGGGTTGAGCTCCTCCACCAAATACTCAAACGGCACATCCTGCTGCGCATACGCCGCCAGATCCGACTCCCGCACCCGCTCAACCAGTTCCGCGAAGGACGGATCACCGGAGGTGTCGGTACGCAACACCAGCGTGTTGACGAAGAACCCGACCAGATCGTCCAGCGCGTCATCGGTCCGCCCGGCAACCGGCGACCCCACCACGATGTCGCTACCCGCGCCAAGCCGGGTGAACAGCGCCGCCAACGCCGCCTGCAACACCATGAACACCGTCGCGCCCGTGCTCTGCGCGATCCGCCGGACTCGCTCCTGCAGATCGGGGCTGATCTCGAACCGGACCGCGTCGCCGCGGTACGACGCCACCGCCGGGCGTGGCCGGTCGGCCGGCAGTTCCAAGCGCTCCGGCAACCCGGCCAGCCGCTGCCGCCAATGGCCCAGCTGCTCGCTGAACAGACTGCTGCCGTCGGTCTCGTCACCGAGCAGCCGCCGCTGCCACAGCGTGTAATCCACATACTGCACCGCAAGCGGCTCCCACACCGGAGCCTCACCCTCGCTGCGCGCCGCATACGCCGCCACCAGATCACGAGTCAGCGGACCCATCGACCAGCCATCGGCCGCGATGTGATGCAGCAGAACCAGCAGCACCACCTCCTCGGCACCGATCCGGAACACCTCGCCACGAACGGGCATCTCGGCGGACAGGTCGAAGCCATAGCGGGCAGCCGCGTTGACGCGGTCGCTCACCTCATCGGCGGCAACGTCCACCACCTGCCACGGCACCGATGCCCGGGGCAGGACGACTTGCCGCGGTCGGCCGTCCACCGTGGAGAAGACGGTCCGCAGGGACTCGTGGCGGGCCACCACATCGTCCAAGGCCCGGTGCAGGGCGTCGATGTCCACCTGACCGGTCAGGCGCAGGGTCAGCGGCATGTTGTAGGTCGCCGAACGGCCCTCCAACTGGTGCAGGAACCACAGCCGCTGCTGAGCGAACGACAACGGCAGCACGTCGGGGCGGGGCTGGGGCACGAGCCGGTCCCGGGCCTGGCCTGCCGCCTCGATCTGCGCGGCCAGCCCGGCCACCGTCGGGGTCTCGAACAGCGCCCGGATCGGCACCTCCACTCCCAGCACGGTCCGGATACGGCTGACCAGACGCGTGGCCAGCAGCGAGTGACCACCCAAATCGAAGAAACCGTCGTCCACACCCACTCGCGGGACACCGAGTACCTCGGCGAACAAGCGGTTCAAGGTTTCCTCGGTGCCGGAGCGGGCGGCGCGGAACGTCCTGGACGTGAAGGTGGGGGCCGGCAGGGCCTTGTGGTCGAGCTTGCCATTGGGGGTCAGCGGGATCACGCCGATCGGCACCACCGCGGCCGGGACCATGTACTCGGGTAGTCGCTCGGCCAGATAACCACGCAGACCGGCCACGACCGCGTCCACGTTCCGGGCCGCCAAAGGGTCGTTCGCCGAGGTGTCCGCCACGCGGCAGGTGCCGGTGAGCCGCGATGTGTCCTCCGCGACGAGCAGGACGGCGTCGAAACGATCCGGCCCTTCCGCCGCCCAGGTGGTCACGACCCGATACCCGTGCTCGGCACCCCAGGCATGCACCTGTTCGGGGTCCACCCCGTCGCTGCCGAGGCGGGCGTTGGACAAGCCGGTTACCCGTACCGGAAGGATCGCGACCTCGTCCAGAGAGGTGACGACCGGCAGATCCGCGACGTCGAGCACGGCCACGCCGGAGTGGTGCAGAGTGACCTCGTACCGATGACAGGTCAGCTCATTACGGTCCCTCCCCCGCTTGAGCCTGACCTCCGCCGAAAAGCCGTTCTCGGCGGCCCACCGCTGGAACCAGCCCGGCTCCAGCAACAGCTCCTTCTCCACCAGAACCGCGTGATCGACCGCCGCCTGGATCATCGCTGCTGAGGCGTGCGCAAGCCTGGCCCGCTGAACCTGCTCCTGCAGGAGCCGGAGGGTGCCGTGGCGGCGGACGTCGCCGACCACGATCCGGCCACCCGGGGCGAGCAGGCCGGCGAGCCGGCCGAGGACCTGGGCCAGATACGCCGCGGACGGGAAGTACTGCACCACCGAGTTGATCACAATCGTGTCGAAGTGCTCGGCGGGCAAAGCGGTGACGTCATCGGCGGGCCGGCAGGACAGGTGCACCTGCGGCCAGGTGGCGGTCAGAGCGGTCAGCCGCGCGATCGCCTGCGCCGAGAAGTCCGTGGCCCAGTACTCGCTCACCTGCGGCGCGATCCGAGACAGCAGCAGACCCGATCCCACCCCCACCTCAAGCACCCGCTCCGGAGCGTGAACCAGGACGTTACCGACCGCGTGATCACGCCAGGCTCGCATCTCCTCCAATGGAATCGCATCCCCGGTGATGCTGGAGTCCCAGCCGGTGAACTCATCACCCCAGTCCACCCCCGACGACGCGGCGGCATAAGCGGACTCGTAGATGTCACGCCACTCACCGACCTGCTCACCCGCCGCGCCATCCTCGACGGCATCGGTGGCCGGGACGACGTAACCCACCAGGCGGCGCTCACCCGGCTGATCCTCGCGCGCGATCACGACAGCGTCGGACACGGCCGGATGCTCCCGCAGCACGGTCTCGATCTCGCCCGGCTCGATCCGGAACCCGCGCACCTTCACCTGCTCATCGGCACGACCCCGAAACTCCAGCTCACCATCGGCGTTCCACCGGGCCAGATCCCCCGTGCGATACATCCGCGACCCGGCGGGGCCGTAGGGGTCGGCGACGAACCGCTCACCGGTGAGACCGGGCCGGTTGAGATACCCCCGGGCCACCCCCGCACCGGCCGCGTACAACTCCCCCACCACACCCGGCGGCACCGGACGAAGCCGCTCATCCAGCACATACACCCGGGTGTCCAGCACCGGATGCCCGATCGGGGCGACCGGGCCGCTGAGCGGACCGCTCATCGACACGCACACCGTCGACTCCGTCGGCCCGTAGGCGTTCACCACCACACGATCCCGCGACCAGCGCTCCGCCAGCTCCGGCGGACAAGCCTCACCCGCCAGCACCACCACACCCAGCTCCGCCGGCTCAGCCGGCGCGACCGTGGCCAGCACCGACGGCGGCATCGTCACATGAGACACCCGACCCGACATCAACGCCCCGCCAAGCGCCTCACCCACCAGCGCCTGGCCGCCCGGCGGCACCACCAGCACCGCCCCCGACCCCAGCGCCATCACCAGCTCCCACACCCATGCGTCGAAACTCGGAGAAGAGAACTGCAACACCCGTGAGGTCGAGTCCACCCCCAGCCGCTGCGCCTGCGTCATCGCCAACGCCGCCAACCCCCGATGCGAGACCACCACACCCTTCGGCACACCCGTCGACCCCGAGGTGTAGACCACATACGCCGCCCGCGACACCACCCCGGCACCAACCGGCGCCCCGGCCGGCGCGGCAGCAGGGCAGGCTGAGACATCCGGCAAACCATCCCGCAACACCACCACCGGATCCGCATCAGCCAGCATGAACTCCCGCCGCTCAACCGGATAACCCGGATCCACCGGCACGAACACCCCACCGGCCTTGGCCACCGCCAAGACAGCGACCACCAGCTCCACCGACCGCGGCAACACCAACGCCACCCGCGACTCCACCCCGACGCCCTGCGCACCCAGCCAATACGCCAGCCGATCCGACCACTCCTCCAACTCGCCGTACGACAGCGACCGCTCCCCCGACTCGATCGCGGTAGCAGCCGGGTCATGACCGGCGACCAGAGCAGGCAGGTCCCGCGGCGCCACCACCGCCTCCAGCGCCCGCGGCACGAGCCGGGCCCGCTCACCCTCCGACAGCAGCTCCACTTCACCGATCCGCAGCCACGGGGCAGCCACCACCGCCTCCAGCAACCGCACCCACCGCCCCACCAGCACATCCACCGTGCTCGGATCGAACAACTCCGCGGAGAACTCCACCGATCCCGCCACCCCGGCCGGGCCACCCCGTTCATCCGATATCTCGGTGAGCGAGAACAACAGATCGAACCGGGCAGTACCGGTACCGACGAAAAGGGGTTCCACCCGCAGGCCGGGCAGCGCGAACGCCGATCGGGGCGTGTTCTGCAACACCAACGCGACCTGGAACAACGGGTGGTACGCGGTGGTGCGCTGCGGGTTCAGCACCTCCACCAGGTGCTCGAACGGCACATCCTGATGGGCATACGCCGAAAGACTGGTCTCGCACACCCGCCCCAGCAGCTCAGCGAAGCTCGGATCGCCACTGGTGTCGGTGCGCAACACCAGCGTGTTGACGAACAACCCGACCAGATCCTCCAGCGCCTCGTCGGTACGCCCGGCGATACCGCCCCCCAGCGGGATGTCGCTGCCGGCCCCCAACCGGGTCAGCAACGCCGCCATCGCCGCCTGCAACACCATGAACACCGTCGCACCCGACCGCCGCGCCAAACCGACCACTCCGGCATGCAGTCCCGCCGGAAGCTGGAAGGTCAGGTTCCCCCCGGTGTAGGAGGCCACCACCGGACGCGGCCGGTCCACCGGCAGATCCAACCGCTCGGGCAACCCGGCCAGCTGCTCGGTCCAATACGCCAACTGCCGACCGAACCGGCTGGCGGGGTCGGCGTCACCACCCAGCACCTCCCGCTGCCACAACGTGTAATCGGCGTACTGGACCGGCAACGGCACCCACCTCGGGGCCTCACCCGCGCAGCGAGCGGCATAGGCGTGCACCAAATCCCGCGCCAGCGGCGCCAACGACCACCCATCACCCGCGATGTGATGCATCAGGACGAGCAGCACCGACTCTCCGGGGGCCGTGACGAACAGGTCGGCACGCACCGGAATTTCCTTACCAAGCACAAAACCGTACCGGGCGGCCTGGGACAAGGCGGCATCCAGCTCATCGGGCATGACGGTGTGCACCTGCCAGCCGACGGAGCTCCCGGCGGCCGGGAGAATCCGCTGCACCGGGCGGCCGTCCACCTCGGGGAAGACGGTGCGCAGCGACTCGTGCCGCGCCACCACGTCATCCAGCGCGGCGCGGACCGCCGCCTGGTCCAAATCGCCGGTCAGCTTCAGCGTCAGCGGCATGTTGTACGTCGGCGACGGGCCCTCCAGCTTGTGCAGGAACCACAACCGCTGCTGCGCGAACGACAGGGGCAGGGCGTCGGGGCGTTCCCGGCGAGTCAGGGCCGGGCGGGTCCGGCCGCCGCTGTGCTCGATGTGGCGTGCCAGGCCGGCGACCGTCGGGGTCTCGAACAGCGCCCGGATCGGCACCTCCACCCCCAGCACGGTCCGAATACGGCTGACCAGACGGGTCGCCAGCAGGGAGTGGCCGCCCAGATCGAAGAAGCTGTCCTCCACCCCCACCTCGGTGAGGTCGAGCACATCGGCGAACAACCCGCACAGGACTTCCTCCCGCGCAGTCCGCGGACCACGGCCACCCGTGGTGGAGAACTCCGGGTCGGGCAGGGCCTTGCGGTCGAGCTTGCCGTTGACGGTCAGCGGCAACTCCGCCAAAGCGGTGACCGCGGCCGGGAC
>NZ_JBSFWD010000126.1:0-7083 GCF_053592655.1 Streptosporangium sp. NPDC002607 | reverse complement strand
ACCTGGTACGACGACACGCTCCCAACGCGGCGATCGCGTTCAACAGCACCCCGACGGATCCCTTCGACGCAGCCGCCCGCTGGATCGACACTCCCAGACCGACCGGTTCCGGCTGACCAGCGCGGCACCTGACCAAAGCACACCCCGGCCGCCGGGCTTCGGGGCGAAGCACCACCGGACCGCCGGCTCTCACCGCGTCTGGATCACTTCTCGGGGTCCCTTCACAGGTCCAACTGTCACCACGGGTGCCATGGCTGGCACGCGCCGTCGCGACCGAGGGCAGTATCGAACAGATCGACAAGCGTCTCGTAAAACAATTCGCAGCGCTGCTGCAACCCGGGGCTGAGGAATCCGGGAACAGCGGTTATCGCTGAGAATGATCAAGCTTGCGGAGTGTCCGTTAGGGGTCGCTCACCGAGACGGCCCCGATGTTCCTTACGTGGAGACCCGACCTGCGGCGACGCGGTCTCATTTAGGTTGTCCGCCAAACTGTCCGGTGATGGGGGGCTAAACGGTACGCTGCTGGCCCGCTCGGTCCCCGACGCCCGCGACATCGGTGACGCCCTGGTCGCCCGGGGTGTTCGCCTGTCTTTGGGTGGGAGCATCTACGACCCGGCCGACCCGATGTCGAAGATGTTCTTCAACATGCTGGCGGTGTTCGCCGAGTTCGAGGCCGGCTTGCTCAAGATGCGGACTCGCGAGGGGATGGCCGTCGCCCGTTCCCGAGGCAGGCTCAAGGGTCGCCGGCCCAAGCCGACCGCCCGGCAGCAGGCCGAGCTGGTGCGGATGCACGCCACCGGCGAGTACACCATCGCCGAGTTGATGGAGGTGTTCTCCATCGGACGTGCCACCGTCTACCGGGTCCTGGGCCGCGCTCCTGGTAGGTCTGAAGGCCAACGCGAGGGCCGGGCGGTCTCGTGAGCGCGGCAGTACGCCGATATCGCCGCCGGCGTCGGGATCGAAGACGGTCAGCGGTGGGCCGTCCGGGTCGTCCGCGTGATCGCGGCCAACCGGGGCGATCGCCTGGAAAGGTTCCAGCCGTCGGCCGACCCTGCCGGGCGCCGGGTCTGGGTCACCCGCTACATGCGCCACGGACACGGCGATGAGTTCAGCGCCCGCGACGCGATGTCCGCCGCACGAGCGGCGATGACGTCGGTCAAGGACCTGCACCGCGCCACCACCTTCGAGGCCGCCAGCGCCTTGTTGTTCACCGGTTCCGCTATTGGCTGTTCCGCTGTTCCAAGGTCGTGGACGGCGGCCTCCAGCTCAGGGCGCCTGGTGGCACGTGTGGAGATCTTCTCCGAGAAGATACGGGTGAGCCCGGCTTTGGCGAGGGAGTCCAGCTGCGCGTCCAGGGACTGTACGCCACGTTGCGCTGGCCGCTGACCTGTCTCGCTTCTCCATCCACACCACCCGGCACCTCTACCTGATCGACCTGGCCAGGATGGGCTGGGAACTGCACGCCATCGCCTGTCGCACGTCGACCAGAACTACGTGGGGGCCGAGACGCACGCCGCCGCGAACGCGATCCTGATCGAGGCCCAGCGCAGCGTGCCGATCGTGCGGTTGTGGGGCGGCGGGCTGCTCGCCTCGGTCGACGGGCTGCGGTTCGTCGTCCCGGTCCAGACGATCAACGCCGCCCCCTCCCCGAAGTATTTTGGTTACAGGCGCGGTCTGACGCTTCTCAACGCAATCAATGATCAAGTGATGGGGATCGGGCAGATGGGGGAAGTCTCGTAGCCGCTCACTCAGCCTGTCACCTCGCGGGCGAAGCTCGGTTCCGCCGCCTCCAGTCGCGGTACCGCGACCCCCAACCGGCGTGCTTCCGCCAGGGTGTCTCGGCAGATCTCACGCGGCTCCTCGGCCTCGGGGTCGGAGTGCGCCGCAAAATTCACGCGCGCCGGCGCGAAATGAGCGAGCAGCCAGGCGAGCGCGGGGGCCGTCAGCCAGGTGGGCGCCCGGAACGGTAGCACACCGCCCCGGTGACGTCGCAGGTCAACGCCGCGCGCCTTGAGGAGCGGCAGCAGTTCGCGGCCAGCCAGCAGCCCCTCGCGCAGGTCGCCCGTTGCCCCGGCCAGCTTGGACAAGGAACCCAGCCGCAGGCCCTGCGAGAACAGGCCGGCATCCGACACGAAATGGACCCACAGCCAGCCGCGGAAGTCAGGCTGCTCCTTAAGCCGGAGCCCGGCCTCGCGAAACGCCTGGCGCACGGCCCGCTCACGTTCGGTCGGCGGCTGGCCGAAGGTGCCGAAGATGACCGACGGCAGCAGCGCCCCACGGAGCACGCCGTCCGCGCCGAAACCGCCACCGGCCTGGGGAAAGCCCCAGGCGATCTGGTCGACAGGGAGTGCGCCGATCGCGGCCAGCGGCTCGGTCCAGATGTTGCCGAAGATCAGCACCGTGGCCTGGCCGACACGCGGGGACAGGAAGGCCGTCGCCTCCGCGAGGCGGTGGTGCGGCACGCTCAGCACGATCAGGTCGAAGTCGTGGTCCGGCTCCAGCGCCTCGCGGTAGCGCACCGGCCACTTCTGGACGACGCGCTGCCCCCACACCCGCCGCCGCGCATCGAGCAGATCGAGGTCTATCGCTTCCCCGTACGCCGCCGTGCGGCCCGGCCGGACGTAGAACTCGACGTCATGCCCGGCCCGTTCCAGGGCCCAGCCGTACATGGTGGCGATCACGCCTCGGCCGAACATCAGGATCTTCAAGTTGCACCTCGTGGGATACAATCGAATTGGAGGTCATCTCCACTTCCCAAAAATATGGAGGTAGTTTCCGTTTGTCAACGCGAGGTAGCGCATGAACTCCGCCAAGCCGCTGCGTGCCGACGCCCAGCGCAACCGCGAGGCCTTGCTCGCCAAGGCCCGGGAGGTCTTCGACGCCGGAGGCTTCTTCGACCTGCGCTTCGATGATTTCGCCCGCCTGGCCGGTGTGGGCACCGGCACGCTGTACCGCCACTTCCCCACACGGGAGGCGCTGGCCGAGGCGGTCTATCACGAGGAGGTCGCCACGCTGTGCGACCGCGCCCGCCAGTTGCAGGCCACGCTGCCCGCGGAGGAGGCCTTGGCGACCTTCCTGCGTGGCATGGTCGGCTACATGGATGCCCACCAGGGCCTCGCCCGGACGCTGGCCACGCTCATGGCCACCGGCTCGGGTACGCTCGCCGAGGGTAGTCGGGCGCTGGAGCAGGCTGTCACCGACCTGGTGGCCGCCGCCGTGAAGGACGGCGCCGTCCGCGACGACGTGGGTGCCGGTGCCGTCATGATGGCACTGCATGGCATCGGTGCGGCCCATGACCGCCCCGGTTGGCGGGCCGAGGCCGACGGTGTCATCACCCTCGTGCTGGACGGGCTGCGCCGGTCGCACTCAGGCGGCGGTCAGCGCGAGCACGAGCAGGAGAGTGTCGGTGAGTTGAAGTGAGAATACCTTTCTGACCAGGGAAAATGGGACTTGTCCAGGGTTCCGTTTTCACTGTCGGGAAGGCATCCCGTAGATGCAATTCAAGCACGCTCCCCAGGCGGTGTCGGTAGCGTTCGATGACCCGAATCTCGTGTCGGCCGCGGGCCTGGTGCCGGTGATGCGGCTCGCTCACACCGCTGGGCTTGCGGGCCTGTCACTGGACCGTCTCACGGTGCCGGGCGACAACGGCGCGAACGCGGGCGCGAAAGTTCGCGGCCCCGTCGCAGGAGGCAATCGAGCAGCACGTGGCCGGCCCGCAGGATGACGCCGCTGCCGGCGTTGAGCCGGAGGAGTTGCTGAAGCACTGTCCCGACAGCGGACGGCTGGTCCGCGATCGGGCCCCGTTCGCCTGCACGGCGAGTACCCGCCCGGTCCGAGAATCGGCGAGATAGACGTGGATGGGAAACCGCTCAGCGGCAGGCAGGCCGGGCGGGTAGAGGCCAGGGTGGTCCTGCCGTACGACCTGCCACGGCTGCACCCCCCAGCCGCCCGTACCGAAGCGGTGGCGCAGCACCAGCACATTCGGCCGCTCGATGAAAGCGAAGCGGGCCCGGCCCAGCCGCCCGTGTGTGGCCGCGACCTCCTCCTACTGTCCCGGTCACCGAAGGTCACGAACCCGTAGGCGGCCTGAATCTTCCACGCGTGGTCGTATCAGGTCTGCGGACGTACCGCGTACTTCTTCACCACCGACGCATCCCCGATCCCGAGCTGCTCGGCCAGGTAATCCACCACCGGCCATGGCACGTTGAGGGGATCCTCCAGAAACAGGCCCTTGTAACGGACCGTGCAGATCTGAACGGCCATCCCTAGACGGTGTGAGTCCGCACGCGACTGCGCGATCAGATCCCGATCGAACGCGTCGAGGAAGAAGAACTTCTCCAGGTCCGACAGTGACGGTATCTCCGTGAATAGCCTGTACGCCGCGACCTGCTCATCAGACAGAAACTCCACTGGCATGGCCGGAAACCGTAGAAGCGCGGCGTTTCCGGAAGATCACCCAAGGTAACTTCATGAACACCAAAACCTCACACCCCCCGCCCAGCCCGGGGCCCGCAAAACACCATGATCATTCTCAGCGATAACCGCTGTTCCTGGATTCCTCAACCCCGGATCCAGGCCGAGCGCCCGCCGGGCCGGGCCGCCCTGGCGGCTCACGGCCGGGCAGCGGGCAGTCGCCACCAGGGTCCACCGTCACCCGGGGCGGCTGCGACCCAGACCGGTGGCGCACCCAGCACGGTCGGCCCGACCTCTGCCCGCGCACGCGTACGGGGTGCGGGCGGCGGGCGATCGTCGCGGCCCGCACTTCTTCAGCGATGCGCGAAGGCAGGCTCGCTCAGCGCGGCCAGGCGTCGCGGGGGACGCGGTAGAGGACGCGTGACGTCGCGAACCAGTCCCGGTCGAGGAACCGGCCCGTGATCCGCCCCGCCAGGATGAGGTAATGCTCCACCTGCTCCCGGAACCCGGCGTCATCCAGGTCCAGGTCCCGCGCGTAATCCTGGAACGCCTCCTCGCCCACCCTGCCCACATACTCTCCGTCGTGGTAGTAGACCATCCCCTCGTCGGCAAGCTCATGCAAGCCGGCCATGTGCCAGTGAGCGAGGATGCCCCTTCCTCCCGTGCTCGCTTCTTCGGACAGCGTGAAACCTCTGTTCATGGTGACCGAGACAGACCAGCCCGGGGAGTGCGTCCCGATCCAGACCAGAGTCTCCTGCTCGTCATTGTCGATCAGGTCGAATGCGGTATCGAGATCGCAGAGAACTCCAGAGCCCGGATCCACCCGGAAACGCTCCGCGACTTCATCGATCTCCTCCGTGTCGATCCAGGCCACATCGAAGCGGCTGTTCAGGAGATCCTCCTCCAGGAGATCCCACTGGCTCTCCGCGGGCATCGCTCGCGACAGGTTCAACAGACAGATCCTTTCGAGGTTCGAGCAAGCCTGTGAGTGGAGGCGGATGACCGCCTCCACTCACAGACGTTCAGCTGGGCAACCTGAGATTGTCCGGATCAGCTCACGATCTTGACCCAGAACTGATTACCGGGCACGACACGATAGTCGGCGTAGAAGCTGTCGAGAGCGGCCCCATGATCCAGGTTGTGCTGCTTGGGAATCGCTTGGATGGAGTAGTTCCCGTCCTTCTTGCCGGCGCCTTCCAGCGTCGACGCGAATGGATACTCGTCACACTGGAGCCAGCCCGCCTGCGGAACCCCGTAGGCCCATTTCTTCGCCGTCTTGTACTCATCCCAGAAGTAGTACTTGCAGTGGTTCACCCCTATGAGCTGTTTACTCGTCGGCTTCGGCCTGGTGCCGTCGGGAGCCAGGGGAAGGTCCGGCCAGTGTTTCTCGTCAGCCGTACCTTGGTCCGTGATGAACTCGATGTTCTGGAAGAAGCTCCGGTTGTAGGTCCCGCCGTCGAGGGTAGATCAACACCCGACGGATCACGGTTCGGGGCGGTTCGATGACTCTCGACCCGGTTCCTTACACTTGATCAGATGCCCAAAGACACGACGCTCGCTCTCATCGTGGTCGACCATGACCCCGCCTGGCAGGCACGAGGAACCGCCCTCGCAAACGACCTGCGCTCCGCGCTCTCGCCACTGGCCCTGCATGTCGAGCACATCGGAAGCACAGCGATCCCCGGCATGGCAGCCAAGCCGATCTTCGATCTGCAGGTCAGCGTCCGGGATCTCCAGGAAGCCGAGCACAACTTCGACCAGCCATTGGCCGACCGGGGATTTCAGCGATCCGTCTATCGGTATGACCACGTCCCGGCCGGATGCGACGATGCCCAGGAACGTTGGACGAAGAGACTGTGGTCACGGCGCGGGCACATGGACGAAGACATCAACCTGCATGTCCGCATCCTCGGCACCCCCAACGAGCGATTCGCTTTGCTGTTTCGCGACTGGTTTCGGGCACACCCCGAGGCGGTCCCCGCCTATGCCCGCTTCAAAATGGTCCTCGCAGACACCGTCAGCGAGATTGGTACCTACGCCGACGTCAAGGACCCCGTGGTCGATCTCGTCATCACGGTCGCCGAGCCCTGGGCCACCGCAACGAACTGGGTGCCGCACGCCGGATAGAGCTTCAGGGGCGTGATGCGGTGCGCCGACACCGATCACTGACACCGAGAAGATCGACCGCCTCGCTCACGAGGCGGCTCCCTTGCCGCGGAGCGCGGCCTCGGCGGCGGCGCGCTGGGTGCGCTCGTGGGTCAAGGCTTCGCGGACCAACTCGCGCACCGGCTCGGTCCGCACGGTGCCGGCGGCGATGTCGCGCCGCAGCCGGGCCTCCGCGCTGCGCACCTCCCAGGCCCGGTTGCGACACGACTTCGAGCAGTAGGTGGCCAGGCGGCCGCGCCCGGCTTAGGGCACGTGCTGGCCATACCAGTCGCACGAGCGGCCCAGTAGCTGCTTGCGGGCGCGTACGTAGGGCTACCCGTGAGGCGGCGGATCCGGCGACTCTGCGGCCTCGGCGGGCATCGCGTTTCCCCCTTTTCGTCCCGGACGCATCGGCGCGAAAGTGACGATGCCTAATGACTCTGTACGACCCCGAGTTTCCCGACTCGGGAGCTCATCCCGCTGACGTCTCGACTTGAACTGGAGCTTGGACTTCTCATCGCAGGC
>NZ_JBSFWD010000125.1:0-7449 GCF_053592655.1 Streptosporangium sp. NPDC002607 | reverse complement strand
GGCCCTGGAGGTCCAAGGCGCCTCCACCGCCGACGGCGCCAACATCGTCCAGTACACCGACTGGAACGGCGCCAACCAGCAGTGGCAACTCGTCCGCATCGGATGACACAGAAAACGGAGCACAGAGTGAGATTCAAGCCCTTGGCCATCATGGCGACGGTGGCCACCCTCTTAGCCAGTTTCTTCGTGGCGTCGTCCGCGAACGCGGCGACCGTCGACACCAACGCCTGGTACGTCCTGGTCAACCGCAACAGCGGCAAGGCCCTGGACGTCTACAACCTGGCCACCAACGACGGCGCCCGCATCACCCAGTGGACCCGCAACAACGGCAACCAGCAGCAGTGGCAGTTCGTCGACTCCGGCGGCGGCTACTACCGCCTCAAGTCGAGGCTCTCCAGCAAGGTCCTGGACGTCTACAACTTCTCCACCGCCAACGGCGGCGCCATCGTCCAGTGGGCCGACCTCAACGGCACCAACCAGCAGTGGCGGCTGGCCGACTCGGCGGGCGGCTACGTCCGCCTGATCAACCGCAACAGCAACAAGGCCCTGGAGGTCCAAGGCGCCTCCACCGCCGACGGCGCCAACATCGTCCAGTACGACGACTGGGGCGGCAACAACCAGCAGTGGCAACTCGTCCAGGTCGGCAGCGGGCCCAACCCGACCCCGACGCCGACCCCGACCGGTACGTGCGATCTTCCGTCGACGTACCGCTGGACATCGACGGGCCCGCTGGCGACCCCGAAGTCGGGGTGGGTCTCGCTCAAGGACTTCACCATCGCCCCCTACAACGGCAGGCACCTCGTCTACGCGACGACGCACGACACGGGCACGAATTGGGGTTCGATGAACTTCGGCCTCTTCAGCAACTGGTCCGACATGGCCTCGGCCAGCCAGAACACGATGTCTTCCTCCACTGTCGCGCCCACGCTCTTCTACTTCGCCCCGAGGAACATCTGGGTGCTCGCCTACCAGTGGGGCGGGACCGCCTTCTCCTACCGGACATCCAGCGACCCCACCAATCCGAACGGCTGGTCATCGCAGCAGGTGCTCTTCTCCGGAAGCATCACCGGCTCCGGAACAGGCCCCATCGACCAGACGCTCATCGGTGACAGCACGAACATGTACCTGTTCTTCGCCGGCGACAACGGCAAGATCTACCGGGCCGGCATGCCCATCGGGAACTTCCCGGGCAGCTTCGGCACGACATCAACGGTGATCATGAGCGACACGACGAACAACCTGTTCGAAGCCGTTCAGGTCTACAAGCTCCAGGGCCAGAACCGCTACCTCATGATCGTCGAGGCGATCGGCTCGCAGGGCCGCTACTTCCGCTCGTTCACGGCCACCAGTCTGAGCGGTACGTGGACACCGCAGGCCGCGACCGAGAGCAACCCCTTCGCCGGCAAGGCCAACAGCGGCGCCACCTGGACCAACGACATCAGCCACGGCGAACTGATCCGCACCAACGCCGATCAGACCATGACCGTCGACCCCTGCAATCTGCAGCTGCTCTACCAGGGACGCAACCCCAGCTCCGGCGGCGACTACGGCCTCCTGCCCTACCGGCCGGGCCTGCTGACACTACAGCGCTAACGGCGTGACACAGGTCCGGCTCGAGCGTTCCTGACGTTCACCGCAAAGGCGTACGCCCCATCGGGTGAGCGCAATCACGGCACGCGATCAGGACCGGGGGGAGCCGGAGCAGCGGGCTCGGTGCAAGACCGAGCCCGCCCGGGTCACGCAGAAACGTCAGCGCTCACATAGCGACGGAATGCGGGGCCGGGCACACGCTCCCCAGCCTGAGGTCCACCCTCGAAAGGATCACCATGAGATCTGCGCCATCACGCCGCCTGCCCTGGCGCATGGGCTTGTCGACCCAGACCAACTCCCCCTGCTGATCACCCTCTGAACCGCCCCGGACGTGGCGAACACTCCGACCCCCCACGTCCGAGGTCACCGGCACCCCCCGTCAAACATCCGCCTGAGGGAGACGACAGGTGAGACCCGTACTTCGCGCGGCCAGGAGGAGATCTCGCCATCTGGTTCTCTGGACCGTGAGCCTGTTCTTGCTAACCACGTTGTTGCCGTCCCTGGCCAGGGCCGACAACCCGATCGTGCAGACCATCTACACCGCCGACCCGGCGCCGCTCGTCCACAACGGCCGCCTCTACCTCTACACCGGCCACGACGAGGACGGCTCGACGTACTTCACCATGCGTGACTGGCGGGTGTACTCCACCACGGACATGGCCAACTGGACCGACCACGGCTCACCGATGAGCCTGGCCACCTTCGCCTGGGCCGACGCCAACGCCTGGGCCGGCCACGTCGCCTACCGCAACGGGAAGTTCTACTGGTACGTCCCGGTGCGGAACCGGGCGACCGGCGGAATGGCCATCGGTGTCGCGGTCGGTGACAGCCCCACCGGGCCCTTCCGTGACGCGCTGGGCCGCCCGCTGGTCGAGAACGGTGAGATCGACCCCAACGTCCTCATCGACGACAACGGCCAGGCCTACCTCTACTGGGGAAACCCCCGCCTGTGGTACGTCCGGCTGAACACCGACATGATCTCCTACTCCGGCAGCCCGACCCAGATTCCGCTCACCACGGCGGGGTTCGGCACGCGAAACGGCAACGCCAGCCGTCCCACCCTCTACGAGGAGGGACCCTGGGTCTTCAAACGCAACGGCCTCTACTACAACGTGTTCGCCGCCGAATGCTGCTCGGAGTTCATCGGCTACTCCACGGCCCCCAGTGCCACCGGGCCATGGACCTACCGTGGAACGGTCATGCCGAAGCAGGGGTCGAGCTTCACCAACCACCCCGGGATCATCGACTTCGCCGGGAGCTCGTACTTCTTCTACCACAACGGCGCCCTACCCGGCGGAGGCGGTTACACCAGGTCAGTGGCCGTGGAGAAGTTCACCTACAACGCCGACGGCACCATCCCGATCATCAATATGACCACCGCCGGCCCTCCACAGGTGGGGACGCTGAACCCGTTCGTGCGCCAGGAGGCCGAGACCGTCGCCTGGGCGACCGGCGTCGAGACCGAGCCGTCCAGCGAAGGCGGCATGAACGTCGGCTGGATCGAGAACGGCGACAACATCAAGGTCAAGGGCGTCGGCTTCGGCACCGGGGCGTCGTCCTTCACCGCCCGGGTGGCCTCGGGGTCGAGCGGCGGCACCATCGAACTCCGCCTGGGCAGCGCCACCGGCACCCTGGTCGGTACCTGTGCCGTCCCGGGGACCGGCGGGTGGCAGAACTGGACCACCGTCACCTGCCCGGTGAGCGGAGCCACCGGAACCCGCGACCTGTATCTCCGCTTCACCGGCGGCAGCGGCTACCTGCTCAACCTCAACTGGTGGCAGTTCACCCCGAGCGGCGGCAGCGGCGGGAACCTGCTGACCAACGGCACGATGGAGGACGGCACGACGGGCTGGACCAGCTCCGGCGGCACCCTGTCCTCCGCCACCAATGTGGCTCACGGTGGCAGCCGGTCCCTGCTCAACTCCGGCCGTACGGCCGCCTGGCAGGGCCCCAACCAGAACGTGACGTCGGGCCTGACCAACGGCAAGAGCCACACCACGAGCGTCTGGGTGCGGTCGCAGAGCGGCACCCCCAGCGCGAAGGCGACCCTGGCGCTCACCGCCGACGGCACGACGAACTACGTCCAGCTCACCCCGGCGCGAACGGTGAACGCGAACGGCTGGACCCAGCTGACCGGCACCACGACCGTGTCGTGGACCGGCACGCTGACCAACGCCTCCTTCTACGTCGAGACGGCCGCCGAAACCGACGGCCTCTACATCGACGACGCCTCTTTCCAATAACCAGGCAGAAAGGAGTCACCCCATGTCCAGACGCGGATCCCTGCTCACCGCCATCACGGTCGCGGCGCTTCTCGTCCTCTCCATGGGTGCCGTGGCGATAAGTCACAGTGCGAGCGCGAGCACGTCGAGCAACGCCCTCGCGGCGACCGCCGGGTGCGGCAGGACGCCGACCCTCCAGAACGGCACCAACACGATCCAGAGCGGCGGCAAGAACCGCAGCTACATCCTGAGAATCCCCGGCGACTACGACAACCGGCGGCCGTACCGGCTGATCTTCGGCTTCCACTGGCTGGGCGGCACCGCCACCGACGTCGCCACCGGCCAGACCGTGCAGCGCGACGTCTGGTCCTACTACGGGCTCCAGCGACTGGCCGGCGAAAGCGCGATCTTCGTCGCGCCGCAGGGTCTCAACAACGGCTGGGCCAACAGCGGCGGCGAGGACGTGACCTTCGTCGACGACATGATCCGGCGGATCGAGGCCGACCTCTGCGTCGAGACAACGCAGCGTTTCGCCCTCGGCTTCAGCTACGGCGGCGCCATGAGCTTCGCGCTCGCCTGCGCGAGGGCCGACGTCTTCCGCGCCGTCGCGGTCTACTCCGGCGGACGGCTCAGCGGATGCAGCGGCGGCACCCAGCCGATCGCCTACTTCGCGGCGCACGGCCTGCGGGACAGCGTGCTGAACATCTCCGGCGGGCGGTCGATGCGAGACACGTTCGTCCGGAACAACGGCTGCACCGCCCAGAACCCGCCCGAGCCCGGCCAGGGCAGCCTGACACACCGGAGCACCACGTACTCGGGCTGCGCGGGCGGCCGTCCGGTCGTCTGGGCCGCTTTCGACGAAGGGCACATCGCCGCCCCGCAGGACGGGGTGCCCGGCGACAGCGGTTCCAGAACATGGCTGCCAGGAGAGACGTGGCAGTTCTTCAGCCAGTTCCAGTCCACCCCCACTCCGACCCCGACCCCCACTCCGACACCGTCGGGACCGGTCACGGGGGCGTGCGCCGCGACCATCCAGGTGACCAATTCGTGGCAGGGCGGCTTCCAGGGTGAGGTCACCGTGCGCGCGGGCAACTCCGCGATCAACGGCTGGACCGTCAACTGGAGCTGGTCCGGCTCGCAGGCCATCACCCAGGTCTGGGGAGGCGTCCGCTCCGGCTCCGGCTCGAACGTGACGGTACGCAACGAGACGTGGAACGGCTCGCTCGGCGCCAACGCGAGCACGACCTTCGGCTTCCTCAGCAACGGCACACCGGCCACCCCGGCGGCCACCTGCGCCGGCCCGTGACCGCGGCGCGCGTTTCGACCGAGTAGCGATCGGGCCCCTGGCGCGGGGCGTCAGCCCATGCCAGGGGCCCGATCATCGATCCCCTATCCACCGAGGAGCGCTGTCAATGAGAAGGAAACGAATACGCGCGTTGCTGACCTCCGCCGTCACCGTGATGTTGACCCTGACGGCGGTCACTTCGGCCACCCCGGCGCAGGCGTTGAACAACGGCGTGGGCCGAACCCCGCCGATGGGGTGGAACACCTGGAACACGTTCGGCTGCAACATCAACGAGACGCTGATCCGGCAGACAGCCGATGCGCTCGTCAGCAACGGCATGCGCGACCTGGGATACCAGTACGTCGTCGTCGACGACTGCTGGTTCGACCCCAACCGCGACTCCGCAGGGAACCTCCAGGCCAACCTGTCGCGGTTCCCGAGCGGAATGAAGGCACTCGGTGACTACCTGCACGCCAGAGGACTGAAGTTCGGCCTCTACCAGGCGCCGCTGGACCGGACCTGCGCCCAGTACTTCGGCTCCTACCCGGGCGCGACCGGCAGCCTCAACCACGAGGTCCAGGACGCCCGGCAGTTCGCCGCCTGGGGCGTCGACTATCTCAAGTACGACTGGTGCTCACCCACCGGCACCATCGACGACCAGGTGCGCACCTTCGCGAAGATGCGGGACGCGCTGACGGCGACCGGACGGCCGATCCTCTACAGCATCAACCCCAACAGCATCCATTCGAAGACCGGCCCGCAGCGTAGCTGGGGCGACGTCGCCAACATCTGGCGCACCACCGAGGACATCACCAACGCCTGGAACACGGGTCAGACCAACGGCTACCCGATGGGCATCCAGAACATCGTCAACGTCAACGCGCCGCTCACCGGCTACGCCGGGCCGGGCCAGTTCAACGACCCCGACATGATGGTGGTCGGCCGGGGCGGCATGAACGACACCGAGATGCGCAGCCACTTCGCCCTCTGGGCCATCATGGCCGCGCCCCTCATCGCCGGCAACGACGTGCGCAACATGGACAACGCGACCGCAACGATCATGAAGAACCAGCACCTGATCGCCGTCAACCAGGACACGCTCGGCCTCCAGGCCACCCAGATCAGCAACGACGGAACCCGGCGCGTACTGGCGAAGCGGCTGGGCAACGGCGACGTCGCGGTCGCGCTGTTCAACCAGGGCGGCAGCACGACCACGATCAGCACCACCGCCTCCGCCATCGGCCTGTCCGGCAACTCCTTCAGCCTGCGTGACGCCTGGACGAACACCGTCACCACGACCACCGGCGCCATCTCGGCGAGCGTCCCGTCCCACGGCACCGTCGTGTTCCGGGTCAGTGGCGGCACGCCCAATCCCACGCCCTCGCCTTCCCCGTCCACGTCTCGCATCCAGGGCGTGGGGTCGGGCCGGTGCCTGGACGTGACCGGCGCCTCCCAGGCCAACGGCACCCAGGTGGTGATCTGGGACTGCAACGGCCAGAACAACCAGCAGTGGACCTCCACATCCGCCGGTGAGCTGCGGGTCTACGGCAACAAGTGCCTGGACGTCAACAACAACGGCACCGCCGACGGAACCGGCGTCCTCATCTGGGACTGCAACGGCCAGAACAACCAGAAGTGGCGCTTCAACACCGACGGCACCATCACCGCCATCGGCGCGAACAAATGCCTGGACGTCGCCAACAACGCCACGACCAACAACGCCAGACTCCAGATCTGGACATGCACCGGCGGCACCAACCAACGCTGGACCCGCGGGTGATCCTCTCGTCCGCCGCACCTTGAAAGGCCGTTCGACGGCCTCATCGGGCAGAGGTCCCGAACGGAAGCCAAGCCCTGCCGCCCTCCTTTCAACCGGGCGGCAGGGCTTGCGCAGTCCTGGTCAGCGGCCCCGGATCCGCCAGGTCTGATTCAGGGGACTGCCCCCTCCGGCCCGGCCGGGTCGTCACCGAAGACCAGCGCATGGGTGTCGAACTCGAACGGCACCGAGGCGTCGCCCAACTCCCGAAGCCGGTCCTCCGGCTCCAGGCGCCGGGTCATGCCGATATTGACGATGTCCTCGCCGAACGCGCCGACATTGGAGATCAGGTGCCCGGCCCGGACGCCGGCCTCGCGCGCCTCCACGTCACTGACCGCCGTACCGATCTCCTCCAGCTTCGCCGGTGGGGAGCGGGCCGAACAGCCGGTTGCCATGTGCCCGCACGTCCGCGCTGCGGAAGAATCGAGCAGGGCGACGCGACTCTGCGGGCGGCGGGTTTCGACGCGGTGTCGTGCCTGATCGGTACCGACCCGGACGCGGCGGAGAGGACCGTCCGTGAACGGTTGTCCGAGGGC
>NZ_JBSFWD010000124.1:0-7731 GCF_053592655.1 Streptosporangium sp. NPDC002607 | reverse complement strand
CGGTCGGGGGTGTTCCTGGTGCCCCGGCTGGTCAGGATGGCCCAGCCTGAGCGGCCCGTTCTGGGCGCGGTCGAGCAACCCGGCGGCTCCGTCACCGTGATCGCCGATGGCTCGGATCCGGGCGCGGTCGAGCGGTGCGGTGGCTCCGTCGGGTTGGCGGCGGGGACGGTGCTGGTGACCGGCGGCACGGGCGGGTTCGGGGCGTTGCTGGCGCGGCATTTGGTGGCCGAGCATGGGGTGCGGCATCTGCTGCTGACCAGCCGACGAGGGCCGGGCGCTCCGGGTGCGCTGGAGTTGCAGGCGGAGCTGATCGCGCACGGGGCCGAGGTCACGATCGCCGCGTGTGATGTGGGGGATCGGGATCAGGTGGCGGAGTTGCTGGCTCAGGTTCCGGCCGAGCATCCATTGACCGCGGTGGTTCATGCGGCGGGTGTGCTGGATGACGGGACGATCGCGTCACTGTCGCCGGAGCGGCTGGACGCCGTGCTGCGTCCCAAGGCGGATGCGGCGTGGCATTTGCACGAGCTGACCCGGGATCTGCCGCTGGCGATGTTCGTGCTGGTGTCGTCGGCCAGTGGCCTGGTCATGGCGGCGGGTCAGGGCAACTATGTGGCGGCCAATGGGTTCTTGGACGCGCTGGCGGCCTATCGGCGGTCACACGGGTTGGTGGCGACGTCGCTGGCGTACGGGCTGTTGGATATGGCCACCGGGATGGGCGCCGAGTTGTCCGACGCCAACCGGGCCCGTCTTGCCCGGCTGGGGCTGCCGGCGTTGTCCACGGCTGAGGGGGTACGGCTGTTCGACCTGAGTGTGCGGACGGATGCGGCGATGACGGTGCCGCTGCGCGTGGACGTGGAAGTGCTGCGGGGCCGCGGCGATCAGGTGCCGGCGTTGTTGCGGGGGTTGGTGCCGGCGGCGAGGCGGGTGGTTCGTGCGGTCGCCGGCGGCGGCGAAGAGGGCGGGCTGCGGCGGCGTCTGGCAGCCCTGGATCCGGGAGAACGCCGGCGGGTGCTGGATGAGCTGGTACGGCGGCACGTGGCGGTGGTGCTGGGCCATGCATCAGGCGATGCGGTGGACCCCGGTCGGGCCTTCAGCACGATGGGACTGGATTCGCTGGCCGCGGTGGAGCTGCGCAACCAGCTGGCCGCGGCGACGGGGCTGTCGCTGCCCGCGACACTGGTCTTCGATTACCCGACCCCCCTCAGCGTGGCCGAATTCCTATACGGGGAGCTGTTCGGCTCGGTGGACTCCGAGCAGGTCGCGGATCTGCCGGTGCTGCGTTCGGTGGCCGATGATCCGATCGTGATCGTGGGGATGGCGTGCCGTTATCCGGGCGGGGTGGCCTCTCCGGAGGATCTGTGGCGGCTGGTGATCGAGGAGACCGACGCGATCACCGGTTTCCCGACGAATCGGGGGTGGGATCTGGATGGCATTTACGATCCGGATCCCGGCCGGGTGGGGACGTCGTACACCCGGCACGGCGGGTTCCTGCACGACGCAGATGAGTTCGATGCGGGGTTCTTCGGGATCTCGCCGCGTGAGGCGTTGGCGATGGATCCGCAGCAGCGGCTGCTGCTGGAGGTGTCGTGGGAGGCGGTCGAGTGGGCGGGGATCGACCCGGTTTCGCTGAAGGGCAGTCCGACCGGGGTGTTCGTGGGCACCAACGGTCAGGACTACGCGAGCCTCACCGTGAACGCCCGGGCGGATGTGGAAGGTCACGCCATTACCGGTATGGCGGCCAGTGTGTTGTCGGGGCGCTTGTCTTACACGCTGGGGTTGGAGGGCCCGGCGGTGACGGTGGATACGGCGTGTTCGTCGTCGCTGGTGGCGTTGCATATGGCGGCGCAGGCGCTGCGGTCGGGTGAGTGCTCGCTGGCTCTGGCCGGCGGTGTCTCGGTGATGACCACCCCGTTTGGGTTCATCGAGTTCAGCGCACAGCGTGGGCTGTCGCCTGATGGGCGGTGTAAGGCGTTCTCCGACACTGCGGACGGCACCAGCTGGGGCGAGGGTGTGGGCGTGCTGGTGCTGGAGCGGTTGTCGGACGCGCGGCGTAACGGGCACCAGGTGCTGGCGATCGTGCGCGGGTCGGCGGTGAACCAGGACGGGGCGTCGAATGGGTTGGCGGCGCCGAATGGCCCGTCGCAGCAGCGGGTGATCCGTCAGGCGCTGGCGGGTGCCGGGTTGTCGCCGGCCGAGGTGGACGCGGTGGAGGCGCACGGCACGGGCACCCGGCTGGGTGACCCGATCGAGGCGCAGGCGTTGTTGGCGACCTATGGCAAGGACCGTCCTGAGGATCGGCCGTTGCTGCTGGGGGCGATCAAGTCCAACATCGGCCACACGCAGGCGGCTGCGGGCGTCGCGGGTGTGATCAAGATGGTCATGGCCATGCGGCATGGGGTCCTGCCCAAGACGCTGCACGTGGACGCGCCGTCCTCGCACGTGGACTGGAGCGAGGGTGCGGTCGGGCTGCTGACCGAGCCGGCCGGGTGGCCGCAAACCGACCACCCGCGCCGGGCCGGTGTGTCCTCCTTCGGCATCAGCGGCACCAACGCCCACCTGATCCTCGAGCAGGGGTCGGCGGCTCCGTGGATCGAGGCCGGAACGGTGGCGCCGGACGAGGATCCGGCCGCGGGTGCGGGTGTGTTGCCGGTGGTGGTGTCGGGCCGTACGGCTGGGGCGCTGCGGGCGCAGGCCGGACGGCTGGCCGCGCATGTGGAGGGCCACGCTGAGTTGGCCTTGGCCGATGTGGCGTTCTCGCTGGCCACGACCCGGTCGGCGTTCGAGCATCGGGCGGTGGTGCCGGCGAGCGACCGTGAGGGTGTACTGGCCGGTTTGGGCGCGCTCGCCGAGGACCGCGCCGGTGCGGGCGTGGTGCGCGGGGTGGCGGCGGCGGAGCCGAGGCTGGCGGTGTTGTTCACCGGTCAGGGGAGTCAGCGGGTGGGGATGGGCCGGGAGTTGTATGCCCGGTTCCGGGTGTTCGCGGGGGCGTTGGACGAGGTGATCGCGGAGCTGGACCCGCTGCTTGACGGGCAGTCGGGTGGGTCGCTGCGGGAGGTGTTGTTCGCCGAGCCGGGGTCGGCCGAGGCGGAGGCGCTGGATCGGACGGGGTGGGCGCAGCCGGCGTTGTTCGCGGTGGAGACGGCGCTGTTCCGGTTGGTGTCCTCGTGGGGGGTCCGGCCGGACGTGCTGGCCGGGCACTCGATCGGGGAGATCGCGGTGGCGCATGTGGCCGGGGTGCTGTCGCTGAGCGATGCGTGCGTGTTGGTGGCGGCGCGGGCGCGGTTGATGCAGGCGCTTCCTGCCGGTGGGGCGATGGTGTCGGTGGCGGCGTCCGAGGATGAGGTCGCCGCCCTGCTGGCGGGGCGTAAGGGTGAGGTGTCGATCGCCGCTGTCAACGGCCCGGCCTCGGTGGTGATCTCCGGAGTTGAGGAGCCGGTTCTTGAGGTGGCGGCCGCCCTGGAGCAGCGGGGGGTCAAGACGCGGCGGTTGCGGGTGTCGCATGCGTTCCATTCGCCGTTGATGGAGCCGATGCTGGAGGACTTCCACGCGATCGCCGGGACGCTCACCTACAACTCGCCGCGGATCCCGGTGGTGTCCACCCTGACCGGGGAGCAGGCGACGGCTGAGCGGTTGTGCTCGCCGGGCTACTGGGTCGACCAGGTGCGTGGCGCGGTCCGCTTCGCCGACGGCGTCCGTGCGTTGCATGGTCTGGGTGTGCGGGTGTATCTGGAGCTGGGCCCCGATGGGGTGCTGAGCGCGATGGCCCAGGACACCCTTGCCACGCTCGCCGGCCCGGACGCCAACGTGCACGAGTCGGCCACCGTGCTGGTGCCGGTGTTGCGCAGGGACCGGGATGAGCAGAGCACGGTGATGTCGGCGCTGGCCGAGTTGCACGTGCACGGGGTGCCGGTCGATTGGCGTGCGGTGCTGCCGGGCGGGCGCCGGGTTGAACTGCCCACGTACGCCTTCGAGCATCGGCGGTACTGGCCCGAGAACACCGGCGCCGGTATGGGGAATGTGGCGGAGGTGGGTCTGGCCGCGACGTATCACCCGCTGCTGGGGGCGGCGCTGGGTCTGGCCGACTCGGATGGGGTGGTGCTGAGCGGGCGGTTGTCCCTGCGATCGCATCCATGGCTGGCCGATCACATGGTGGCCGGAAAGGTGATTTTCCCGGGTACCGGATTCCTGGAGCTGGCGATCCGGGCGGGTGACCAGGTCGGCTGTGACATGGTGGAGGAGCTGACCCTGATTGCGCCGCTGGTGCTGGATGAGCGGGAAGCGGCCGTGGTGCAGGTGTCGGTGGGTGCGCCCCAGGAGTCGGGCCGCCGGACGGTGAACGTGTATGCCCGTGCTGCCGACGCCCCGGATGATCAGCCGTGGATACAGCATGCGACCGGTGTGCTGGTGGGCAGTGGCCGGATGGCCGAGATGTTCGACGCGAGTGTGTGGCCGCCGGCTGCGGCGACCGCGATCGAGCTGGACGGGTTGTACGAGGGGCTGGCCGCGGGCGGCTTCGACTATGGTCCGGTGTTCCAGGGGCTGCGGGCGGCATGGCAGGGTGAGGAGGGGATCTTCGCCGAGGTCGCCCTTCCCGAACAGGCGGCCTCGAGCGCGGGCGCGTTCGGGGTGCATCCGGCGTTGCTGGACGCGGTGCTGCACGCCTTGGCGTTCATAGGACTGGAGCAGGTCGAGGGTGGCCGGTTGCCGTTCTTCTGGGGTGAGGTGTGTCTGCACGCGTCCGGGGCGTCGGTGCTGCGGGTTCGGCTGGTCAAGACGGGCGATGAGGCGGTGTCGCTGACGGCGGTGGACGCCGCGGGGGAACCGGTGTTGTCGGTGCGCTCCCTGGTGTTGCGGCCGATCTCGCGCGACCGGCTGGCTGCCGCCGACGGCGGCCGCGGGGTGGATCGGGACGCGCTGTTCCGGCTGGAGTGGACTGTGCTGCCCGATCTGCCGGTGACCGATCCGACGGCGGCGGCAGCGGTCGGGTGCGCGGTGCTTGAGCCTGACACGCTGGGGCTCACGGATGTGTGGGATGCGGCCGGGCGGTCGGTCGCGGTTCATCGGGATCTGTCGGCGTTGGCTGAGGCGGGTCCGGTGCCGGCTGTGGTGCTGGCCGAGGTGGCCACGGCGGCGTGCGGAGCCGTGGACGTGGTGGAGTCGGCGCATGAGGTCACCGCCGGCGTGCTGGGCTTGTTGCAGGGGTGGCTGGCCGATGAGCGGTACCGCGACTCCTGCCTGGTGGTGACGACATGTGGTGCGGTGGCGACCGGTGAGGGGGAGTCCCCCGATCCGGTGGCTGCCGCGGTGTGGGGCCTGGTGAGGTCGGCGCAGTCGGAGAATCCGGGCCGGTTCGTGCTGGTGGATGTGGACGGGCAGGAGTCCTCGCTGTCGGTGTTGCCGGCGGTGTTGCCCGCGCTCATGTCCTCGGGCGAGCCGCAGGCGGTGGTGCGCCACGGCGAGGTGCGGGTGGCTCGGCTGGCGTCGCTGGGTTCGGGGGCGGGGTTGCTGCCTCCGGGCGGTGGGGTGCCGTGGCGGCTGGGCAGCCGGGCCAAGGGCAGCCTGGACGCGCTGGAACTGCTGCCGTTCCCGGAGGCGGCCGAGGCGTTGGGGGCCGGTCAGGTGCGGGTGGCGGTGCGTGCGGCGGGCGTGAACTTCCGCGACCTGCTGGACGGGTTGAACGCGCTGGGCTGGTGGCAGGACAAGGTCGGCCTGATGGGCGGCGAGGCCGCCGGGGTGGTGCTGGAGGTCGGCCCCGGGGTGGAGAGTCTGCGCCCCGGGGATCGGGTGACGGGTCTGGCCGAGGGCGCCTTCGGCCCGGTGGTGATCGCCGACGCTACAGCCGTGGCCAAAATTCCCGATCACTGCTCTTTCGAGCAGGCGGCGACGATCCCGGTGGCGTTCCTGACGGCCTATTACGGGCTGATGGACCTGGCCGCTCTGCGGGCGGGCGAGTCGCTGCTGGTGCACGCGGGTGCCGGTGGTGTGGGGATGGCGGCGATCCAGCTGGCTCAGCGGCTTGGGGTGGAGGTGTTCGCCACAGCCAGCCCGGCCAAGTGGGAGGTGCTGCGTTCGCTGGGCATCCCCGAGGATCACATCGCCTCCTCCCGGGATCTGGAGTTCGAGGAGTGCTTCCGGCAGGTGCGCGGGGAGCGGGGGATCGATGTGGTGCTGAACTCGCTGACGGGTGAGTTCATCGACGCCTCGGCGCGGCTGCTGGCCCCAGGGGGCCGGTTCATAGAGATCGGCAAGCTGGACATCCGCGACCAGGAGCAGTTCCCGGAGGGGCTGACCTACCGGTGGTTCGACCTGGGGGATGCCGGCCCCGAGCGGCTGGAGCAGATGCTTGGCGAGTTGATGGGGTTGTTCGCCTCGGGTGAGTTGCGGCCGTTGCCGTTCACGGCGTGGGATGTGCAGCGGGGCCGGGAGGCGTTCCGGTTCATGAGCCAGGCCCGGCACACCGGCAAGATCGTGCTGACCATGCCGCGGCGGTGGGACCCGGACGGCACGGTGCTGATCACTGGTGGCACCGGTGGCCTGGGTGCGGAACTGGCTCGGCATGTGGTGGCCGAGCACGGGGTGCGGCACCTGCTTTTGGCCGGCCGCCGGGGGTTGGAGGCTCCGGGTGCGGTGGAGTTGCAGGCCGAGCTGATCGCGCATGGGGTCGAGGTCGCGGTCGTGGCGTGTGATGTGGCGGATCGGGAGCAGGTGGCGGCGTTGCTGGCACAGGTTCCGGCCGAGCATCCGCTCACCGCGGTGGTTCATGCGGCGGGTGTGCTGGATGACGGGACGATCGCGTTGCTGTCGAAGGAGCGGCTGGACACCGTGCTGCGGCCGAAGGTGGATGCGGCGTGGCATCTGCATGAGCTGACCCAGGACATGGATCTGGCGGGGTTTGTGCTGTTTTCGTCGGTGGCCGGGACGTTCGGTGGGCCGGGGCAGGGCAACTACGCGGCGGCGAACACGTTTTTGGATGCGCTGGCCGAGCATCGGCGTGCGCTGGGCCTGGCCGGGGTGTCGGTTGCGTGGGGTGCTTGGGCGCAGGACGCGGGGATGACGGGCACGCTGGGCCAGGCGGATATGCGGCGGATTGAGCGGGCGGGGATTTCGGCCTTGACGGTCGAGCAGGGGCTGGCGTTGTTCGACGCGGCTGCTGCGGTGGGTCCTGCGGTGGTGGTGGCGGCGCGGTTGGATGCGTCGGCGGTGGTGCGGGCGGGTGGTGAGGTGCCGTATCTGCTGCGGGGGTTGGTGCGGGGGGTCCGCCGGTCGGCGGCCTCGGCGTTGGTGCCGGCGGGTGACGGGGCACTGGGCGGGCGGTTGGCCGGGATGGGTGAGGCTGATCGGGTTCGGTTCGTGCTGGAGTTGGTGCGCGCGCAGGCGGCGATGGTGCTGGGGCATGCGTCGCCCGATGCGGTGGAGGTGCGGTGGGAGTTCCGTGACCTGGGCTTTGACAGTCTCACCGCGGTGGAGTTGCGTAACCGGCTGAACAGTGCGACGGGCTTGCGGTTGCCGGCGACGTTGGTGTTCGACTACCCGACGCCGGTCGTGCTGGCGGAGTTCCTGCTGGGCGAGTTACTGGGTGAGCAGGCCGATTCGGCGGTGCTGTCGCCGGTGGTGCGTTCGGTGGCGGACGACCCGGTCGTGATCGTGGGGATGGCGTGCCGTTATCCGGGTGGGGTGGCCTCTCCGGAGGATCTGTGGCGGCTGGTGATCGAGGAGACCGACGCGATCACC
>NZ_JBSFWD010000123.1:0-7986 GCF_053592655.1 Streptosporangium sp. NPDC002607 | reverse complement strand
GCCCGCGCCTCACTCAGCAACTCGACCGCCCCAGCCGACCAGTCCACATGCGGCGACGGCTCATCCACATGCAACGTCTTCGGCAACACCCCATGACGGATCGACTGGACGAGTTTGATCACGCCGCCGACGCCCGCCGCCGCCTGCGCGTGACCGATGTTCGACTTGAGCGAGCCCAGCCAGAGCGGCCGGCCGGCGGGCCGCCCCTGACCGTACGTCGCGATGATCGCCTGTGCCTCGATCGGGTCACCCAGCCTGGTGCCGGTGCCGTGCGCCTCGACCAGATCCACGTCCGCCGGGGAGAGCCGTGCCCCGGCGAGTGCCTGCCGGATCACCCGCTGCTGCGCCGGGCCGTTCGGGGCCGTCAGCCCGTTCGAGGCGCCGTCCTGGTTCACCGCCGAACCCCGGACCACCGCCAGTACCTCGTGGCCGAGCCGGTGCGCGTCCGACAGGCGTTCCACCAGCAGGAATCCGACACCTTCGGCCCAGCCGGTGCCGTCGGCCGTCCCGGCGAACGCCTTGCAACGGCCGTCCACCGACAGGCCGCGCTGGCGCGAGAACTCCACGAACCCCTGCGGCGACGCCATCACCGAGACGCCCCCGGCCAGCGCCAGGTCGGACTCGCCCGAGCGCAGCGACTGCACCGCCAGGTGCAGGGCGACCAGCGAGGACGAGCACGCCGTGTCGACCGTGACCGCGGGCCCCTCGAACCCGAACGTGTAGGCGATCCGGCCCGACGCCACACTGCGCAGCGTGCCGATGCCCAGGTGGCCTTCCAGTTCCTCGGGCGTCCTGGAACCGGCGGCGTAGTCACCACCCGCGAGCCCCGCGAACACCGCCGTACGGCTGCCTCTGAGCGGAGCCGGATCGATGCCGGCCTGCTCGAACACCTCCCAGGCGCTCTCCAGGAGCAGCCGCTGCTGCGGGTCGATCGCCAGCGCCTCGCGCGGCGAGATCCCGAAGAACTCCGCGTCGAAGCCCGCGACGTCACTCAGAAAGCCGCCGTACCGGGTGTACGACGTGCCGGGATGGTCGGGATCGGGGTCGAACAGGCCGTCCAGGTCCCAGCCCCGGTCCGCGGGGAACGGTGACACCGCGTCCCGGCCCGCGGCGACCAGATCCCACAGGTCCTCCGGCGAGTTCACGTCGCCGGGGAACCGGCAGGACATTCCCACGATCGCGATCGGCTCCCTGCCGGCGGACTCGACCTCGTGCAGCCGGCCTCGCAGACTGTGGACATCGGCGATCGCGCGTTTCAGGTATTCGCGAAGCTTCTCGTCGGCCATGGTGGATGCGCTCCTCAGCGTCAAAGGGAGTCGATGTCGTGGTCGAGGAGCCGGAACAGCTCCTCGTCGGTCGCGGAGTCCAGGTCGATGCCCGCGCCCACCGGTGGCGCGACCGTCCCCCACCGGTCGAGCAGGACCCGCATCCGGGTCAGGAGCTCCGCGTACTCGGGGTCGTTCTCGGCACCGGAGGAGAACACCGCCTCCAGGTAGTCGAGTGAGGCCGAGGCGGAGGGGAACCGGACGGCTTCCCCGGACGACGACAGTTCGTTCCTGAGATAGCCGACGATCGCGGCGGGCGTGGGGTAGTCGAAGACCAGCGTGGCCGGCAACCGCAGGCCGGTGGCCGCCCCGAGCCGGTTGCGCAGGTCGACGGCGGTCAATGAGTCCAGGCCAAGCTCCCGGAAGGCCCGTCCGAGGTCGATGGCGCTCGCGCCGTCGTGCCCCAGGACGACTGCCGACTCGGCGCGGACCAGCTCGACCAGCGCCTCGTCCAGCTCGGCTCCGGCCAGCGTGGTGATCGACCTGGTCACGGGTTCCGCCACGGTCGGCACCTCAAGCGGCCTGCCTCCGGCAGGCGCGGCGTCGAGCCAGAAGCGGCGGTGGCGGAAGGAGTAGGTCGGCAGCGGTACCCGGCGGGCGCCGGGGTACACCGCCCGCCAGTCCACCGGGACACCTCGGACGTACACCTCCGCCAGAGACGTGCGGAACCGGTCGAGGCCGCCGTGGTCGCGGCGCAGCGATCCCGCCACGACCGCGCCCGGCCTGGCGGTGCCTTCGAGGGTCTCCTGGATGCCGGAGGTCAGCACCGGATGGGGGCTGACCTCGATGAACACGTCGTATCCCCGCTCGGCCAGCGCACGGGTGGCCTCCTCGAACCGGACCCGCTCACGGAGGTTCGCGTACCAGTAGTCCGCGTCCATCGGCGCCGTGCCGATCCAGTCGGCGGTGACCGTGGACAGGATCGGCACGTCACCGGGACGCGGCCGGATCGGCGCGAGGGCCTCGCCCACCTCCGCGCGGACCCGCTCGACATGTGCGGAGTGGGAGGCGTAGTCCACCGGGATGAGCCGGGCCCGTACGTCCTGCTCCCGGTAGTCGTCGACGAGCCCGGCCACCGCGTCCGGATCGCCGGAGATCACCACCGACGAGGGACCGTTGACGGCGGCCACCGAGACGCGACCCGCCAGCCCGGCGATCCTGGCCTCCACCTCACCCGGTGGCAGCGCCACCGACGCCATGGCTCCGCTCCCGGCCAGGGCCAGGATGGCACGGCTGCGGAGCGCGACGACTCGTGCGGCATCCTCCAGCGACAGGGTTCCGGCCACGCACGCCGCGGCGATCTCGCCCTGGCTGTGCCCGACGACGGCGGCGGGGCGGACACCATAGGACTCCCAGAGGGCGGCCAGCGACACCATCACCGCCCACAGCAACGGCTGGACCACGTCCACCCGGTCCGGATCGGGTGCGCCCGGCACACCACGCAGGACGTCTGCGGGCGACCAGTCCACGTACGGGGAGAGCGCCTGGCCACAGGCCGCCAGCCGGTGGGCGAACACCGGAGCGGAGTCGAGCAGCTCGACCGCCATCCCCGCCCACTGGGACCCCTGCCCGGGGAAGACGAACACCACCCTGCCCTCGCCCTCGACATCCGCGACACCGCGTACCACCCGGGGCGAGGAGGTCCCGGCGGCCAGCGCGCGCAGGCCGGACACGAACCCGCCGGTGTCCTCGGCGAGGACGACGGCGCGATGCTCGAAGGCCGATCGCGTGGTGGCCAGGGAGAGTCCGACGTCCCGGGGGTCGATTTCGGCCGCGTCATCGGAAGCCTCGACGAAGTCGGCCAGGCGGGCGGCCTGGCCGTACAGGGCCTCCGGGGTCCTGCCCGACACCGTCCAGGGGAGCGGTCCGCCGCGCGGCTCCGCCCGGGTGGGCGTCGCCTCGACCGGCGGAGCCTGTTCGATGATCACGTGGGCGTTGGTACCGCTGACCCCGAACGCCGACACCCCCACCCGGCGCGGCGCGCCCGTCTCCGGCCAGGCCCGCGCCTCGGTGAGCAGTTCCACGGCTCCGGCCGACCAGTCCACGTGCGGCGACGGCTCGTCCACGTGGAGCGTCCTGGGCAGGACGCCGTGGCGGATCGCCTGCACCATCTTGATGATCCCGGCCGCTCCGGCCGCCGCCTGGGTGTGCCCGATGTTCGACTTCAGCGAGCCCAGCCACAGCGGCCGCTCATCGGACCTGTCCTGGCCGTACGTGGCGATGAGCGCCTGCGCCTCGATCGGGTCGCCCAGGGTGGTGCCCGTGCCGTGGCCCTCGACGGCGTCCACCTGTGAGGGCGCGAGCCCGGCGTTGGTGAGCGCCTGCCGGATGACCCGCTGCTGCGACGGGCCGTTCGGCGCCGTCAGCCCGTTCGAGGCGCCGTCCTGGTTCACCGCCGAACCCCGGACCACCGCCAGCACCTCGTGGCCGAGCCGCCGGGCGTCCGCGAGACGCTCGACGAGGAGCAGGGTCACGCCCTCGGCCCAGCCGGTGCCGTCGGCGGCCCCCGCGTACGCCTTGCATCGGCCGTCGGGGGCCAGCCCGCGCTGCCGGGAGAACTCGACGAACACGGCGGGCGAGGCCATGACCGCGACTCCGCCGGCCAGCGCCAGGTCGGACTCGCCCGAACGCAGCGACTGCACCGCCAGGTGCAGGGCGACCAGCGAGGACGAGCACGCCGTGTCGACCGTGACCGCGGGCCCCTCGAACCCGAACGTGTACGCGATCCGGCCCGACGCCACACTGCCCGCGTTGCCGTTGGCCAGGTAACCCTCCAGCGGGGCGGGCGCCTCCCCCACGCGGGGTGCGTAGTCGTGGTACATCACTCCGGCGAAGACGCCGGTCCTGCTGCCCCGCAGCGTGGCCGGATCGATGCCCGCGCCCTCGAAGGCCTCCCATGCCGTCTCCAGCAGCAACCGCTGCTGCGGATCGGTCGCCAGCGCCTCACGCGGCGAGATCCCGAAGAACTCCGCGTCGAACTCGGCCGCCTCGTGCAGGAATCCGCCGTGCTTCGTGTACGACGTACCGGGGTGCGCGGGATCGGTGTCGAACAGCGCCCGCAGGTCCCAGCCCCGGTCGGACGGGAACTCCGAGATCGCGTCGCCGCCCGAGGCGACCAGCCGCCACAGCTCCTCCGGCGAGCTCACCCCGCCGGGCAGCCGGCAGGCCATTCCGACGATCGCGATCGCGTCGTCGCTCACCGGGGCGGGGACGGCCGGGGCGGCGGGCCCGTTCTCGGTCTCCCCACCGAGTTCCGCCTGGAGGTAGCCGACCAGCGCGGCGGGCGTGGGATGGTCGAAGGTCAGGGTGGCGGGCAGCCGGAGCCCCGTCACCGCGTTCAGCCGGTTGCGCAGCTCGACCGCCGTCAGGGAGTCCAGCCCGAGGTCGCCGAAGGCCCGCCGGGCCGGCACGGTCTCGGCGCCGGTCCCGAGGACCGCCGCCACCTCGGCACGTACCAGGCCGAGCAGGAGTTCGCTCTGCCGGTCGGCGGCGAGTCCGGCCAGCCGCAGTGCGAGCGACGACCGTTCCGCGGCCTCCCGCGCGGGCCGGCGCGGGGGCCGGACGAGACCGCGCAGCAACGGCGGGATCTCCCCCGTGGCGCGCACCGCGGGCAGGTCGAGCAGGGCGGGGACCAGAACGGCGGGGCCGAGCCGCAGCGCGGCGTCGAACAGCTCCAGCCCCTCGGCGGTGGGCAGCGGCCGGACCCCGCCGCGCGCGGCCCGCGCCCGGTCGACGTCGGTCAGGTGCGCCGTGACGCCGGTGCTCTGCGCCCACAGGCCCCAGTCCAGGGAGAGCGCGGGCAGGCCCGCGCCGCGGCGGTGCTCCGCGAGGGCGTCGAGGAAGGTGCCGGCCGCCGCGTAGCTCGCCTGGCCCGCACTGCCCAGGACCCCGGCGATCGAGGAGTACAGCACGAACCACGCCAGATCGAGCTCCTTCGTCAGGTCGTGGAGATGCCAGGCCGCGTCGACCTTGGGACGGAGCACCGCGTCGACGCGCTCGGCGGTGAGCGAGGCGATCACACCGTCGTCGACGACACCCGCGGTGTGCACGACGGCGGTCAGCGGATGCTCCGCCGGAATCGCCGTGAGAACCTCCTCCAGGAACGCCCGATCGGCCACGTCCCCCGCCACGATGTCGACGCGGGCACCGAGCCCGGCCAGCTCGGCCCGTAGCTCGGCCGCGCCGGGGGCCTGATCGCCACGGCGGCTGGTGAGGATCAGGTGCCGGGCACCGTGCCCGGTCACGACGTGCCGGGCGAGCAGGCCACCGAGCCCTCCGGTGCCGCCGGTGATCAGCACGGTCCCTTCCGGGTTCAGGGGCGCGGCTCCGATGACCGGACCGCCCGTCGCCCGGACCAGGCGCGGTACCAGGATCCGATCTCCCCGTACCGCCAGCTGCGGCTCACCGGCGGCCAGCCGGCGAACGGTCTCCGCGCTGAGGTCGCGGTCACCGTCGGCCAGGACGATCCGCCCCGGCTGCTCCGACTGGGCCGAGCGCACGAGTCCCCACACGGCGGCCGCACGCGGATCAACGGTCTCCTCCTCGGAGGAGGCCACCGCGTTCCTGGTGACCACGACCGCGCGGGCGGAACCGGCGCGCTCCTCCCCCAGCCATCGCCGTAGCTCGGCCAGTACCCGGTTCGTCACCTCGTGGACGGCGGGCAGCACGCCCGCCGACGGATCCGGGCCGGCATCGCCGGAGATGACGACGACATCGGTGACATCCGCGTCGGCGGGATCGATGGTGGACGGCTCGACCCAGCCGATCTGGAAGAGCGAGTCGCGCGACGCCGATCGCGCCTCGCGCAGCCGGCCCGCCTCGATCAGGCGGGAACGCAGCCCCTCGACGGATGCGACGGGCGCTCCCGTGGCGTCCGCCACCTGGACCGTCCAATCCTGCGGGCCGGTCGGCGCGAGCCGCACCCGGACCTCGGACGCGCCGGAGGCGTGCAGGCGGACGCCCCGCCAGGCGAAGGGCAGCCGGTTGCCGCCGGCCGGGGTGGTCGGCAGGGTGTCATGCGCCGCGACGTGCAGAGCGGCGTCGAGCAGGGCGGGATGCACGCCGAACCGGGCGGCGTCCTCCCGCTCCCCCTCCGCGAGGGACACCTCCGCGAAGAGCACCTCACCCTGCCGCCAGGCCGCCTTCACCCCCTGGAACGCGGGACCGTAGTCCAGACCGGCTCCGGCCAGGGTGTCGTAGAAGTCCGTGACATCGAGCGCCGCAGCGTCGGCGGGAGGCCACGCGGCCAGACTGAACGGGTTCTGCCCCGAGCCGGGGACGACACGGCCCTCCGCATGCTTGACCCATTCGGCGCCTGCCGGTGCGCCCTCGGGGCGGGAATGGACGGCGACGGCACGGCCACCCTCACCGTCCGGGGCACCGGCCGACACCTGGATGTGCACCGCGCCGCTCTCCGGAAGCAGGAGAGGGGTCTCGATCACCAGCTCGTCAAGCGCCTCCGCGCCGACCTCGTCACCGGCTCTGATCGCGAGTTCGACGAAGGCGGTGCCGGGAACCACGACCGTACCCGCGACCGCGTGGTCGGCGAGCCAGGGATGCGACCGCAGCGACAGACGACCGGTCAGGAGTACGGCGTCGGCATCCGCAAGCCCGATCGTGCCGCCGAGCAGCGGATGGTCGGCCGCACCGAATCCCAGCCCCGAGGCGTCCGCCGCGCCCGCCGGCGAGGCGTCGAGCCAGTAGCGCTGTCGCTGGAAGGCGTAGGTGGGGAGGCCGACCTTGCTCGCGCCGGGGAAGACCGCCTCCCAGTCGATCGGGCTGCCATGGATGTGGGCCTGCCCGAGTGCCAGCAGCGCGCTCACCTCCTCGGGCCGGTCCTTGCGCAGCAGGGGGGCCAGCACATGTGGCTCGGCGTCGGGGCGCTCCGGCAGCGACTGCCGTGCCATCGCCGACAGCACCCCGTCGGGGCCCAGCTCCAGGAACGTCGTCACCCCCGCCGCATCGAGGGTGGTCACCGCGTCGGCGAACCGGACCGGCTCTCTTACCTGCCGTGTCCAGTAGGCCGGATCACCCAGCTCGCCACCGGCCGCCGCCCGCCCGGTCAGCGTCGACACCACCGCGATCCGCGGCTCGGCGAACCTCACCGCCTCCAGCACCCGCTGGAACTCCGCCAGCATCGGCTCCATCCGGGAGGAGTGGAACGCGTGGCTGACCGTCAGCCGCCTGCTCCGCCGTCCCCGCCCGGTGAAGTCGGCCACCACGGCTGAAACCAGGTCCTCATCTCCAGAGACCACCACCGAGGAGGGCCCGTTGACGGCCGCGATCCCCACCCTGCCCGACCAGGTCCGATGAGAGTCGCCCGGAAGGTCCTCATCTCCAGAGACCACCAACGGGCCGTCGGCGGCCGTGACACCCACCCCGAAGTCACTCGGAGTGTCCGTCCGCACCTCGTCCGGCTCCGCCGGAGCACCCAGCCCCTCGATCGCGGCCACCGCCCCACCGGCCGTTCCCGAAGCAGTCGAAGCCACCCTGTCCAACTCCGCCAGGCTGTCGAGCACCTCCCGCTCGGTCGCCTCGATCGCGGCCATCGCCCCACCAGAGGGCAACGCCTGCATCAACCGGCCCCGCGCCGCCACCACCCTGGCCGCATCCGCCAGCGACCACACCCCCGCCACATGAGCCGCCGACAACTCCCCAACCG
>NZ_JBSFWD010000122.1:0-8086 GCF_053592655.1 Streptosporangium sp. NPDC002607 | reverse complement strand
GCGCGGCGGGCGAGTTCGGGGGCGTCGAACTCCCATGGCACGGTGAGCTGGGGGACCGCGTGCAGGGCGGTGGTGAGGAAGGTGCCGGGGCCGGCGTGGCTGATGACCGCCGAACAGGTCGGTGCGAGGGCGTGCAGCGGGACGTAGGAGACCAGGCGGGTGTTGCCGGGAACGCGGGAGAGTTTGGTCTGTTCGGATTCGGCGATGGTGGCGACGAGTTCGATGTCGAGGTCGGCCAGGGAGTCGAGGATGTCCTGCACGTCGACGGTGTAGCCGGCGAACATGTCGGTGGCGGTGGTGCCGAGGGTGAGGGCGACGCGGGGATATTGGGGCGGGGTCCACAGCCATTTCGGTACGACGGCGGGTCCGCCGTAGGGGACGTACCGCATGGGGAGGTAGTCGAGGTCGGCGCGCATGCTCAGCGAGGCGGGGAGCTGGTCGATGCCGAACTGGCCGGTGATCATGTCCTCGGTGAAGTCGAAGCCGTACTTGCGGGCGTAGCCGGCCAGCCAGTCGGCGAGCGGGTCGGTGCGCTTCTCGGGGGGCTGTTCGGCCTGGAGGCGCAGGAAGTGCTGCCGGGTGACGCCGAAGACGTCGATGCTCCACAGCAGCCGGGCGTGCGCGGCGCCGCAGGCCTTGGCGGCTATCGCCCCGGCGATGGTGAAGGGTTCCCAGATGACCAGGTCGGGCCGCCAGTGCCGGGCGAAGTCCACCAGGCCGGCGACCAACGGGAAGTTGTCCATCTTGTAGTCGTCGTTGACCACTTCGGTGTACGCGGCCAGTAGGTCGTTCCAGGTGACGTCCGCCTGGTCCGCCGCGACCTTCCACGGCATCGGCAGCCCGGCGCGTGCCTGTTCGAGCAGTTCCGGGGCGAACCGCGCTATCTGCCAGGCGTCGGCGTCGCGGCCGACGGGGACGGCGGTCAGTCCGGCCTGGGTGACGACGTCGGCGAACTTGGGCTGGCAGGCGACTCGGACGTCGTGGCCCGCGGTGCGCAGTGCCCAGGCCGGCGGCACCATCGCCTGGAACATGCTCTTGTCGGCGAGTGTGGCGAACAGGACGCGCATCGTGTCGTCTCCTCAGCGGTGTCGGGCGGTGAGTTCTTCCAGCTGCGGGACGAGCTGGTTGGGGGTGGGCAGCGCGTGGATCTCGTCGCGCAGGTCGTGCGCCCGGTCGCGGAAGGCGGGCTCGTTCAGTAGCCGCAGCAGGCTGTCGCGGACGGCCTGGCCGGTCGCCTGGCCGGGGTGGATCTCCAGCCCGGCGCCGTGTTCGGCGAGTTTGCGGGCCAGGATCGGCTGGTCGAAGTGGTAGCCCATGGCGAGCTGGGGGACGGGGTGCAGGGCGGTGGTGGCCATGGTGGCGGCGCCGGCGTGGTGGATGACGGCCGAGCAGGTGGGTACCAGGGCGTGCAGCGGCACGTAGGGGACCAGGCGGGTGTTGGCAGGGACGCGGGCGAGTTTGGTCTGTTCGGACTCGGCGATGGTGGCGACCACCTCGATGTCGAGGTCGGCCAGCGCGTCGAGGATGTCCTGCATGTCGACGGTGTAGCCGTCGAACACCGCGGTGGCGGTGGTGCCGAGGGTGAGGGCGACGCGGGGGCGTTCGGGCGGGGTGCGCAGCCAGCCGGGTACGACGGCGGGGCCGCCGTAGGGGACGTACCGCGTGCGCAGGTAGCGCAGACTCTCAGCCTCGACCTGGAAGCTTTTCGGGAACTGGTCGATGGTGAAGTTCCCGGTGACCATGTCCTCGGTGAAGTCGAAGCCGTACTTGCGGCCGTAGCCGGCCAGCCAGTCGGCGAGCGGGTCGGCGCGCTTCTCGGGCGGCTGCTCGGCCCTGAGCTGGAGAAAGCGTTCCCGTGTCACCCCGAAGACGTCGACTCCGAACAGCAGGCGGGCGTGTGCGGCGCCGCAGGCCTTGGCGGCGATGGGGCCGGCGAAGGCGAATGGTTCCCAGATGACCAGGTCGGGCTGCCAGTGCCGGGCGAAGTCCACCAGCCCGGCGATCATCGGAAAGTTGTCGGTCTGGTGTCCTTCCCGCACCATGCCGGCGTACGCGTCCAGCATGTCGTCCCACGTGGCGTTCGCCGGAGCCTCTGCGACGTCGTAGGGAGCGGGCACTCCAGCCCGTATCTCCTGGACCGAGTCCGGGTCCAGGCGCGCCATCCACCAGATGTCGACGTCGCGGCCGACGGGGACGGCGGTCAGTCCGGCCTGGGTGATGACGTCGGTGAACCTCGGCTGGCTCGCGAACCGGACGTCGTGGCCGGCGGTGCGCAGCGCCCAGGCCAGCGGCGCCATGTACAGGAAGACGCTTTTCTCGGGGATGGCGGTGAACAGGACGCGCATCGTGTCGTCTCCTCAGCGGTGTTCGGCGGTGAGCTTCTCCAGCTGCGGGACGAGCTGGTCGGGGGTGGGCAGGGCGTGGATCTCGTCGCGCAGGTCGTGCGCCCGGTCGCGGAAGGCGGGCTCGTCCAGCAGGCGCAGCACGCTCTCCCGGACGGCCTGGCCGGTCGCCTGGCCGGGTTGGAGTGCCAGCGCGCCGCCCTGGGCGGCCAGGTCGCGGGCCATGATCGGCTCGTCGAAGTGGTAGCCCATGGCGAGCTGGGGGACACCGTGCAGGGCGGTGGTGAGGACGGTGCCGAAGCCGCCGTGGCTGATGACCGCCGAACAGGTCGGTGCGAGGGCGTGCAGCGGCACGTAGGACACCAGGCGGGCGTTGCCGGGAACGCGGGAGAGTTTGGCCTGTTCGGACTCGGCGATGGTGGCGACCACCTCGATGTCGAGGTCGGCCAGGGAGTCCAGGATGTCCTGCACGCCGGCGGTGTAGCCGGCGAACATGTCGGTGGCGGTGGTGCCGAGGGTGAGGGCGACGCGGGGACGTTCGAGCGGGGTGCGCAGCCAGCCGGGTACGACGGCGGGGCCGCCGTAGGGGATGTACCGCATGGGGAGGTAGTCGAGGTCGGCGCGCATGCTCAGTGAGGCGGGGAGCTGGTCGATGGTGAAGTCACCGGTGATCATGCCCTCGGTGAAGTCGAAGCCGTACTTGCCGGCGTAGTCGCCCAGCCAGTCGGCCATGGGGTCGGCGCGCTTCTCGGGCGGCTGCTCGGCCCTGAGCTGGAGAAAGCGTTCCCGTGTCATCCCGAAGACGTCGACGCTGAACAGCAGGCGGGCGTGCGCGGCGCCGCAGGCCTTGGCGGCGATCGCCCCGGCGTAGCTGAAGGGTGTCCAGATGACCAGGTCGGGTCGCCAGTGCCGGGCGAAGTCCACCAGCCCGGCGATCATCGGGAAACTCTCGGCTCTGTCCCCGTCCGCCGTCTCGGCGTGCGCGTCCAGCGTGCGCTCCCAGGTGCCGCCCGTCGGATCCTCCACGATGTCGTACGGCGCGGGCAGCCCGACGCGCACCTGCTCAAGCTGCTCCGCGGTCATGCCGTAGAGCTGCAGGAGCCGCATGGTGTCGACGTTGCGGCCGACGGGGACGGCGGTGAGTCCGGCCTGGGTGATGACGTCGCTGAAGGCGGGCTGGCCGGCGACGCGGACCTCGTGGCCCGCGGTGCGCAGCGCCCAGGCCAGCGGCACCATGGGCAGGAAGATCGTCTTCTCCGGGACGGTGGCGAACAGGATGCGCATCGTGTCTCCTCAGCGGTGTTTCGCGGTGAGCTCTTCGAGCCGGGGGACGAGGTCGTTGGGGCTCGGCATCGCGTGGATCTCGTCGCGCAGGTCGGCGGCGCGCTCGCGGAAGCCGGGTTCGCCGAGCAGCCGCAGCACGTTCTCCCGGACGGCCGCGCCGCTCGCCCGGTCGGCTGCGACGACCAGCGCCGCGCCCTGGTCGGCGACCTGCCGGGCGAACAGCGGTCCGTCGAAGTCCCAGGGCATGGCGAGCTGGGGGACACCGTGCAGGGCGGTGGTGAGCACGGTGCCGAAGCCGCCGTGGCTGATGACCACCGAGCAGGTCGGTGCCAGCGCGTGCAGCGGTACGTAGGAGACGAGGCGGGCGTTGGCGGGGACGCGGGCGAGCTTGTCCTGCTCGGTCGTGGCGATGGTGGCGACCACCTCGATGTCCAGGTCGGCCAGCGCGTCGAGGATCTCCTGCACGCTGACCGAGTAGCCCGCCTGGTGGTCGGTGAGGCTCAGCCCCATCGTCAGGGCGACCCGCGGGCGCTCGGGGGCGGTCCACAGCCATTTCGGCACGATGGCGGGGCCGCCGTAGGGGACGTACCGCATGGGGACGTAGTCGAGGCCGGCCCGCATGCTCAGCGAGGCGGGCAGTTGGTCGACGGTGAAGTGACCGGTGATCATCTCCTCGTCGAACGCGAAACCGTGCTTGCGGCCGTAGCCTTCCAGCCAGTCGCGGAGCGGGTCGGCCCGCTCGTCGCCGAGCCGCAGGAAACGGTCCCGGGTGAGGCCGAAGACGTCCAGGCTCCATGGCAGCCGGGCGTGGGCGGCGCCGCAGGCCTTGGCGGCGATAGGCCCGGCGAAGGTGAGCGGTTCCCAGATGACGAGATCGGGCCGCCAGTGCCGCGCGAAGTCCACCAGCCCGGCGATGATCGGCAGGCAGGCCGGCCGGTGCCACGACTGCTGCACCTCGGCGTACCCCGTGGTCAGATACTCCCGGGTGGCCTTTTCCGGAAATTCCACGACATCGTATGGTGTGGGAAGGCCGTAGGCGGGTTCCCAGGTCCAGTCCGGGAGGCGGGGGTCGCGGGCGAGCAGTTGCCACAGGTCGGCGTCGCGGCCGACGGGGACGGCGGTGAGTCCGGCCTGGGTGATGAGGTCGGTGAAGGCGGGCTGGCCGGCGACGCGGACCTCGTGGCCCGCGGTGCGCAGCGCCCAGGCCAGCGGCACCATGGCCAGCAGGTGCGCCTTCTCCGGGTTGGCGGCGAACAGTACGCGCATGACGTCACCTCCCACCGGGCACGACGGGTCGCCGGTGCGACGCCACCCGCTCTTCGAGCTGGACCGTCACCTCGTTCGGAGTCGGCATCGCCAGCATCTCCTCGCGCAACCGGTTCGCGCCCTGGCGGAACCGGGGTTCGTTCAGCAGCCGCAGCAGTCGCTCCCGGAGGATCAGGCCGGTGGCCTGGTTGCTGTTGACGGCGAGACCGGCGCCCTGGGCGGCGATCCGCCTGGCCAGGGCGGGGCCGTCGCCGTCCCAGGGGATGGCCAGGTGTGGGACCGCGTTCAGTGCGGTGGTGGCCAGGGTGCCGAACCCGGCGTGGTGGATCACGGCGCCGCAGGTGGGGGCGAGGTCGGCCAGCGGTACGAACGGAACGAGCCGGGCGTTTTCCGGGACCGAGGCGAGCTTCCGCTGCTCCGGTTCCGCGACGGTGGCGACGAGCTCGATGTCCAGATCGGCCAGTGAGTCCAGGACGCTCTGCAGGTCGACCCCGTAACCCGCCCCGTGCTCGGCGGTGCTGAGCCCCATCGTCAGCGCGACCCTGGGCCGTTCAGGCCGCTCCCGCAGCCACGACGGCATGACCGCCGCGCCGCTGTAGGGCACGTAGCGCATCGGCAGGTAGTCCAGGTCGGCGTCCATCCGCAGGGATCGCGGCAGCAGGACGATCGTGAACTGGCCGGTGACGAGGTCCTCGGTGAACTCGAAGCCGTACTTGCGGGCGTAGCCGCCCAGCCAGTCGGCCATCGGGTCGGCCCGCTCCCCGGGCGGCTGCAGGTCCTTGAGCCGCAGGTGGTGTTCGCGGGTCACGCCGAGGGTGTCCACGCTGAACAGCAGGCGGGCGTGCGCGGCGCCACAGGCCTCGGCGGCGAGCGCGCCCGCGTAGGTGGTGGGCTCCCAGATCACCAGGTCGGGCCGCCAGCTCCGGGCGAACTCCACCAGATCAGTGATCATCGGAACGTTGCTCATCTTGTGCCAGCGGCCGACCTGGATGTCGTAGCCGTCCTTGAGGTAGCTCCAGGTGACATCCCGCGGGTGCCACTCGGCCGCGTCGTACGGGACGGGCAGCCCATTGACCCCCGTCCCGATCCAGGTGAGGTCCCGGTTCATGAGCTGCCACAGGTCGGCGTCGCGGCCGACGGGGACGGCGGTGAGTCCGGCCTGGGTGATGACATCGGTGAAGGCGGGCTGGCCGGCGACGCGGACCTCGTGGCCCGCGGTGCGCAGCGCCCAGGCCAGCGGCACCATGCTCAGGAAGTGCGTCTTCTCCGGGTAGGTGGTGAACAGCACGCGCATCGGCGTCACCGGGTCCCGCTGTGCTCGGCGACGAGTTCGAGGAGTCGCGGGACGAACTCGTTCGGGGTGGGCATGGCGAGGAACTCCTCGCGCAACCGGTCGGCGCCCTGGCGGAAGGCCGGCTCGTTCAGCAGCCGCAGCAGGTTCTCGCGGACCACCTGACCGGTCGCCTTGGTGGCGTGCACGGCCAGACCGGCGCCCCGCGCGGCCAGCCGCTCGGCCAGGGCCGGCTGGTCGACGTCCCACGGCAACGCCAGCTGGGGCAGTCCCTGCAGGGCGGTGGAGGCGAGGGTGCCCACTCCGGCGTGGTGGATGACGGCCGAGCAGGTGGGCAGCAGCGCCTGAAGCGGTACGTAGGGCACCATCCGGACGTTGCCGGGGACCCGGTCGAGCTTGGCCTGCTCCTCCTTCACGATCGTGGCGATGATCTCGACGTCGAGGTCGCCCAGGGCGTCGAAGAGGTCCTGCACGTCGACGGGGTAGCCGACGTCGCGGTCGGTGACGGTGAGCCCCATGGTGATGGCCACCCGGGTGCGCTCTGGCGGGGCCCACAGCCACTTCGGGACGACGGCGGCGCCACCGTACTGGATGTACCGGAGCGGGACGTACGTCAGGTCGGCCCGCATCCGCAGCGAGGGCGGCAGCATGTCGATGGTGAACTGGCCGGTGATCATGTCCTCGTCGAACTCGAACCCGTACCTGCGGGCGTAGCCGCCCAGCCAGTCGGCCATCGGGTCGGCGCGCTCCTCGGTGGGCCGCTCGGCCCGCAGGCGCAGGAAGTGGTCCCTGGTGATGCCGTAGACGTCCGCGCCGATCAGCAGGCGGGCGTGCGCGGCGCCACAGGCCTTGGCCGCGATCGCGCCCGCGTAGGTGGTGGGCTCCCAGATCACCAGGTCGGGCTGCCAGCTCTGGGCGAACTCCACCAGATCGGTGATCATCGGGGTGTTGCTCTGCTTGTGCCACTGGCGGATCTGCAGCTCGTACCCGGCGTGCAGGTAGTCCCAGGTGACGTCCTCGGCCGGCCACTCCGCCGCGGCGTATGGCGTGGGCCAGCCCACCTTTTTGCTGCCGATCCCCTTTTTCCTGGTGTCGGGCATCTGCTTGAGGCGGCCGAGGTACTGCCACAGGTCACGGTCGGCGCCGATGGGCACCGCCGTCAGGCCGGCCTGGGTGACGACGTCGGCGAACTTGGGCTGGACCGCGACGCGTACCTCGTGGCCGGCGGTGCGCAGTGCCCAGGCCAGCGGCGCCAGCAGCAGGAAGTGCGTCCTTTCTGGATATGTCGTGAACAGGATGCGCATCGTGTCGTCTCCTCAGCGGTGTTTGGCGGTGAGTTCTTCCAGCTGCGGGACGAGCTGGTTGGGGGTGGGCAGCGCGTGGATCTCGTCGCGTAGGTCGGTGGCGCGCCGGCGGAAGGCCGGCTCGTTCAGCAGGCGCAGCAGGTTGTCGCGGACGGCCTGGCCGGTGACCTGGCTGGTGTGGATCTCCAGTCCGGCGCCGTGTTCGGCGAGTTTGCGGGCCAGGATCGGCTGGTCGTAGTGGTAGTGCAGGGACAGCTGCGGGACCGGGTGCAGGGCGGTGGTGGCCAGGGTGGCGGCGCCGGCGTGGTGGATCACGGCCGAGCAGGTGGGGGCCAGAGCGTGCCAGGGCACGTAGGCGACCATCCGGGTGTTGTCCGGGACCCGGGAGAATCTGCGCTGTTCGGATTCGGCGACGGTGGCGACGAGTTCAATGTCGAGGTCGGCCAGCGCGTCGAAGATGTCCTGCATGTCGACGTTGTAGCCGTCGTAGACCTCGGTCGCGCTCAGGCCCATGGTGAGGCCGACGCGTGGTCGCCGGGGTGGGGTGCGCAGCCAGTCGGGCACGACGGCGGGGCCGCCGTAGGGGACGTAGCGCATGC
>NZ_JBSFWD010000121.1:0-8724 GCF_053592655.1 Streptosporangium sp. NPDC002607 | reverse complement strand
CTGGTTGGCCTGCGAGTAGGCGATACCGATCTGGCGGACGCCGAAGCCGTACAGGATGTCCAGGCGATCGAGCTCGTTCTCGATCATCGTCGCCGACTCCAGCCCGGCCACCAGCGCCATCCGGTCGTCGCGCTTGGCCGCCTTGATGTCGTCCACGGTCAGCGCGTGCACCACGTAGTCCTGCTTGGCGATGTCCGCGAGCCGCAGGCCGAGGGCGTAGATCATGTCGTTCCACTTCCAGCCGTTCTCGCTGGTGACGCACGACGCCCCGGCCATGAAGTTGTCGAACACGGCGGTCATCCCCGAACGCGACAGGCCCTCGTAGCCGGTACGCTGCCGGCCGGTGCGGTTGTATCGGCGCAGTTCACCGACGTCCTTGGGGAGAACCACCGCGTGCTCGTGCAGTGAGATCACGATGTGCTCGGCCATGATCCGGCTGACCCGTTCGGACTGCTCGGCCGACACCTCACCGTCGTAGGCGGGCACCCGGCCGATCTGTTCGGCCAGCTCGAAGTCGGCGTAGTCGACGCCCGGTTCGAGATAGCCGTAGGCCTGGTGACCGCGGTAGGAGGCGGAAGGTGACTGCATGGCGGTGAATCCTCCAGATGTATTGATGTCGTGGCAGCCCGGGGCCGGGCGCCGGTGACGGTCGGTCATGCCCCGCCGAGGCGGGCCAGGGGGGTCTGCTCGGGGAAGTGACAGGCGACCTCGACGGCCGACGCGGACCCGATCCGCAGAACGGGCTCGGTGTCGGCGCACACGTCCCGAGCCTTCGGGCAGCGCGTGCGGAACCGGCACCCTGACGGCGGGTCGACCGGACTCGGCGGGTCCCCGGCCAGCAGGGTTCGGGTGCGCGAGGCCCGGCCCCGCGGCTCGGGGACGGGCACCGCTTCGAGCAGTGCCCGGGTGTACGGGTGCTGGGGACGCTCGTAGACCTCCCGGCGGTCGCCGAGTTCCACGACCTTGCCCAGGTACATCACCGCCACCCGATCGGAGATGTGCCGTACCACCGACAGGTCGTGCGCGATGAACACGTAGGACAGGCCCAGTTCCCGCTGCAGTCGCCGCAGCAGGTTGACGACCTGCGCCTGCACGGAGACGTCCAGCGCGGAGACCGGCTCGTCACAGACCACGACCTCCGGCTCCAGTGCGAGCGCGCGGGCTATCCCGATGCGCTGGCGCTGCCCGCCGGAGAACTGGAAGGGGTACCTGTCGAGGTGGTCCGGGTTGAGCCCGACCACGTCGATCAGTTCCTTCACCCGGCTCAGCCGCCTGTCGCGGGGCAGCACGTCGGGGTGAATCTCGAACGGCTGCATGAGCAGGTCGCGAACGGTCTTTCTGGGATTCAGCGACGTGTAGGGGTCCTGCAACACGATCTGGACGCTGCGTCGCATCGTTCGCAGCGCGCGGCCCGACGCCGCGTGGACGTCCACGCCGCGGTAGCGCACGTGCCCCGATGTCGGGGTGTCCAGGCCCACGACCGTGCGGGCCAGCGTCGACTTGCCGCATCCCGACTCGCCGACGACGCCGAGGGTCTCGCCGCGCCCGAGGGTGAACGACACGCCGTCGAGGGCCTGCACGGCACTGCGGCGCAGATTCAACAGGCCGCCCCTGACCGGAAAGTACCTGACCAGGGAATCAACTTCGAGCACGACTTCACGCTCGCCCATCGAACACCTCCGCACGCAGATGGCAGGCGCTGGTACGGCCTGCCGCGATCACCTCAAGCCCGGGCTGCTCGGACCGGCACAGGTCGATCGCGATGTCGCAGCGCGGATGGAACGCGCACCCCTTCGGCGTCATCACCGGGTTCGGCGGCGCGCCGGGGATGGCCCACAGCTCGTCGTCCTCCCGATCCGTCCGCGGCATCGAGCGCAGCAGCCCCCGGGTGTACGGGTGAGCCGAGTGTTCGAAGAGCTCCTCCACGGAACCGCGTTCGACGATCCGGCCCGCGTACATCACGGTCACGTCGTCGGCCACCTCGGCGACCACTCCGAGATCATGGGTGATGAGCATCATCCCCATCCCGTTCTCGCGCTGGAGCTCGGTCAGCAGCTCCATGATCTGCGCCTGCACCGTGACGTCCAGGGCTGTGGTGGGCTCGTCCGCGATGAGCACGCGCGGGTCGAGCGCGACCGCCAGGGCGATCATGATCCGCTGGCGCATGCCGCCCGAGAACTGGTGCGGATAGTCGTCGACGCGGCGGGCCGCGGCGGGAATCCGCACCCGTTCCATCAGTTCGATGGCCCGGGCGCGCGCGGCGGAGCGGGACATCCTCCGCCTGACCCGCAGCAGCTCGCCGATCTGATGGCCCACCGTGTAGACGGGGTTGAGCGCGGACAGCGCGTCCTGGAAGACCATGGCGACGCCCTCGCCGTTGACCCGTCGGCGGACCCGCTCGGCCGCGGTCACCAGGTCGGTGCCCTCGAACACGATGCTTCCCGAGGTGATGCTCGCCGGCGGCGTGTCCAGCAAACCCATGATCGCCTGGGCCGTCACCGACTTGCCGGACCCCGATTCGCCGAGGAGCGCGAGCGTACGGCCGGCGAAGACCTCAAGGCCGACGTTGCGTACCGCGCGAACCGCCCCCTCGCGAGTGGCGAACTCCACGCTGAGGTCGTCCACCCGCAGGACGGGCGCGTTCACGGCCTGCCTGCCCGAGGGACGAGCACGCCCGCCCTGGTCAGGAAGTCGCGCACCACCTGCTGGAAGAGTTCCGGCTCCTCCAGCTGGGGCGAGTGACCGGACTTCTCGAACACCACCAGTTCCCCGTCGGGGACGAGGTCGGCGATCGTCTGGGAGGCCGGCACCGGCGTGCGCCAGTCGTGCCGTCCCACGGTCACGAGCGTCGGGCAGGTGATCTCGTGCAGCCGCGGGGTGAGGTCGTAGGCCGGCATGTTGACGCCGAACGCCTCGTTGTGGGTCCTGTAGTGGTAGGAGGTCTGCGCGACCCGCCGCTCGACCGCCTCGGGATCGTAGGTGTGATCGTAGAGGGGCAGGATGGCCCGCCAGTACTCCCTGAACTCCTCGTTGCCGGTGAAGTGGCCGGTGCCGATGCGCTCGATGACCCATTCGGGGATCCGCACCCGGTCCGTCGTCCGGGCCCGCTCGACCGCGAGGTGGTCGTAGTCGGTGTTGGCCGCGGTGTCCCGCAGGACGAGCGCGGCGACGTTCTCCGGATGGGCCAGGGCGTACTCCATCGCGATGAAGCCGCCGTAGGACCCGCCCGCCATGACGATTCGGCCCAGATCGAAGTGCCGGCGGATCGCCTCGACGTCGGCGACCCACTGGGCGTGGCTGAAGGGCCCCGCGTCACCGGACTCACCGGACCCGCGAGCGTCGAAGACGACGACTCGAAGCCGGTCGGAGAACGGCCCGAACGACCGGCGCGGTTCGGCCCGGCCGCCCAGCCCGGGAGCGCCGTGGTGCACGATCATCGCCGGCGCGTTCTCGGGTCCCATGACCTCCACGGCCAGGGGGTTGCCGTTGATCTCCACGAACACCGTGTTCTCCTCGGTCTGTTTCCGGCTCTTCGTCATGGCGCGATCACGTTCTCTTCGAGGCTGCGCGGATAGCCGGTCAACCGTTCGGGGCCCGCGTCGGTGATCAGCACGGTGTCGGAGATGCGGTACCCGCCGTGGCCCGGCACGTACACGCCCGGCTCGCTGGAGAGCACCATTCCGGCCCGGAGCACCGTGTCGTCGCCGTCCTCCACCCACGGCGGCTCGTGCTGCTGGACACCGATGCCGTGCCCCTGGCGGTGCCGGATATGCTCGCCGAGCCCGTGCCCTCTGATGACATCGAGACACTCGCGGTTCACCTCCGCGCAGGTACGGCCGGCGCGCAGGCCCGCCGTGCCGACCTCCTGAGCCTCCGCCGCGACGGCGAAGTAGTGCCGCTGGTCGGCGTTGGGCTCGCCGATGACGAACGTCCGTTCGCTCTCGACGAAGCGGCTGCCGACGGCGGCGCCCAGGGAGAGGATGACGGTGTCGCCGATCTCCAGCCTGCGCCTGCTGGGCAGTCCGTGCGGGTTCGCGGAGTTCGGGCCGGCGTACACCAGGCCGCCGGCCAGCTTCGTCGTGTAGATGACATGGTCGTAGCGTTGGTACATCGTGTCGGAGCCGTACCCGATGACGTGCCGTGCGAGATCGCCCTCGCTCGGCAGCGGGCGCCCCGCGCGCAGCGCGTCCTCGATGAGCGCCCGGCCCGCCGCGAGCATCTCGTCACAGATCCCGGCCGCCTGGCGGTGCCAGGCGAGCTCTTCCGGATGCTTGATGAGCCGCAGGTTCGACACCACCGAACTGGTACGGAGTTCGGCTGTGCCCAACGCCTCGGTCAGCGCCCGGTGGCCGGCGAGGCTGAGCCCGCCCGAGACGCCGATCCGGGCCGCGGGCCGACCTGTGCGTCCGATCTCCCGCGCGAGTACGGCCTCGGCCGGATCGACGCCGGGAAACTCGGCGTAGGTGACGACGTCGGCCTCGATGCGCTGCAGCGCCGCGTACTCCTCATCGAGCTTCGGTACCACGCACAGGGGCCGGCCGTCACGAGGGAACCATAGGTAGACCGGTCGTTCGGTGACGGCGTAGAAGAACCCGGCGAGGTAGGCGACGTCGCTCGGCGCCGTGGCCAGGAATCCGTCCAGACCGTCCTGTTCCAGGGCGTCCCTGAGCGAGGAATGGACGTCCGCGTAGTAGTCAGAAGAAAGGCGCATAGGTCACCGGTCCTTCAGCCGAGGGTCGCGTGAGTCGTTGAATCGCACACCGGCGACCGTCGCCGAGAGCACGAGCAGCAGGATCGCCAGTGACGGGAACAGCGTCTGCCACCACGCGGTGGAGATCACGCCACTGCGCTGGGCGTTGAGGATGATCCGTCCCCACGACCAGGAGTCGGGGTCGCCGAGCCCCAGGAAGCTCAGCCCCGCCTCGGAGATCACCGCTCTGGCCGCGGTGAGCAGCACGCTCACCACGATCAGCGGCACCACGGCGGGCAGCACCTCGCGGGTGACGATCCGCCAGCCTGTCGCGCCGAGCGCGCGGGCGCCGTCGATGTAGGGCATGGACACCACGACCAGGCCGTTCGATCGGATCAGCCGCGCGACCTCGGGCCAGGAGAACAGCCCGATGACGAACGTCAGCGTCGTGACGCTCGGGCCGGCCAGTGCGGTCACCATGATCATGAGCGGCAGCAGGGGGAGCGACAGCATCAGGTCGGTCACCGTGGTGACCCAGGCGTCGGCCCGCCTGGAGTAGGCGCCGAGCAGGCCGAGGGCCGTGCCGATGACGATCGCGATCGCCGACGCCGCGATCGCCACCGTCAGGCTGACCCGGGTTCCCCACACCACCTGGGCGAACACGTCCTGGCCGAGATCGTCGGTGCCGAACCAGTGCGCGACCGACGGCGACCGCAGGATCTCGGAGCCGAGCCCGCCCGGCCGGTCCACGAAGAGCGGGCCGAGCAGGCCGGTCACCAGGAACACCAGCAGCATCGCGATCGACAGCGCGCCGCTGGGCTTGGCCAGGAAGCGCCGGAGGCTCTTCATCGCCGACGGCGGGGTGCTCGCCGCCGGCTCGTCCAGCGCGACGGCACCGGCGGGCCGCGCGTCGGGAGGCATCGCGCTCATGCGCGAATCCTTGGGTTGAGCAGCATGCTGACCACGTCGGTGATCAGGTTCGCGACGACCACGGTGATCGCGAGCATGATGAACGCTCCCTGCAGCAGCGGATAGTCGAGTTGGCCGACGGCCTCGTAGATCAGCCGTCCGACGCCGGGGTAGGCGAACACGGTCTCGGTGAGCACCGCCCCGCCGACCAGGGTGCCGAGCTGAAGACCCATCAGTGTCAGCGCCGGGAGGAACGCGTTGCGCAACGCGTGCCGCCACAGGGTGCGCTGCGGTGACAGGCCACGGCCGCGGGCGCTCTTGATGTAGTCCTCACCGAGGACCTCGAGCATGTTGGTGCGCAGCGTGAGCGCGTACGGCCCGAGCTGCACGACCACGAGGCTCAGCAGAGGCAGCGCGAGATGGTGGAACAGACTGATGTACGCGTCGACACCCCGGGTGTCGGGGTCGATCGCGCCGCCGATCGGGAACCAGCCGAGCCACGAGCCCGCGACCACGAGCAGCAGGATCCCGATGCTCGGGACGAACAGCGCGTGCCCGGTGATCCCGAACATCTGCACGACCCTGTCGACGCGCTTGCCGCGATGGGCGGCCGCGTACACGCCGAGCGGGATGCCGAGCACGATGGTCAGCACGAACGCCGAACCGGCCAGGAGCGCCGTCCACGGCAACCGCGACACGATGATGTCGGTGACCGGCTGGAGCTGCCTGAACGACGTGCCGAGGTTGCCCTGCAGCAACTCGGTCAGATACAGCCAGTACTGCATGAGCATGGGCTTGTCCAGCCCGTACTGCTCCCGCAGCGCCTGCTGCATCTCGGGGGTCATGTCCCCCTCGACGACCAGAAGGGTGGGATCACCCGGCAGCAGTCGAAGCAGGAAAAACGTCACGGTGACCGCGATCCAGATGGTCAGGATCGCACGCATCGCCCTTCTGGCGATGAATCCAGCCATGGGGTGACCCCACCTCCTCTCCGTTTCTCGCCTCAGCCGACGGGCCGGACCTGCGACAGCGAGTAGCCGGTCACCATGCCGAGCAGATCGCTGGGCGAGGGCTGGAAGCCGGTGAACTTGGCGGCGTTGTAGGCAAACTGGATCTTCTCGACATAGAGCGGCGTCAGCAGCGCCTGCTCGTGCACGTAGCCGTCAAGCTCCTTGATCTTCCCCACGAACTCGTCGTGGTCGGTCGTGACGGCGGCCTCGTTGATGAGCTTGTCGAGCTTGGGATCCTTGACCAGGTTGTAGTTGATGCCGCCCGGGTTGCTCGACAGGTAGGTGCTGCGGAGCTGGTCCATCGGGTTGTCGAAGACGGCCCACTGCGAGACGTCGATGTCGTAGTCACCGCTCTTGGTCCTGCTGAGGAACGTGTTCCGCTCGACGCACGACGCGACGAGTTCGACGCCGGCCTTGGCCGCGTCCTCCCGCACCACCTGGGCGACCCGGGTCAGGTTCGGGTTGCTCTGGTCGCAGACCATCTCCAAGGACAGGCCGTCGAGCTTCCCGTCGCCGTTCTTGTCCGCGTACCCTTCCTCTTCGAGCAGCTTGCGCGCGGCGGCCGGGTCGAACGGGTACGGCTCGAGCTCGGTGTTGTCGTACTCCCCGAAGATCGGTGAGATCGGGCCGGTCATCGCCGAACCCTCACCCTGCAGCACCGTCGAGATGATCGACTTGGTGTCGACGACCATCGACAGCGCCTGCCGGACCTTCGGGCGAGCCAGGTGCTCGTTGGTGACGTTGTAGGTGATGTGGGCGAAGCCCAGCGAGCCGACCTCCTGCAGCTTGATCTTCTTGTCGCCGCTGAACGAGGCGACGGCCGAGGCGGGCACCGGCGTGCCCATCAGGTCGATGTCGCCGTTGCGCAGCGCGAGCTGCATGGTGTTGACGTCCGGGTACAGCCGGTACTCGACGGTGTCGACGGCCGCGCCGCCCGCGGGCGCGTAGGGGTACTTGTCATTGCGCGTCATCACGTAGCGCTGACCGGGCGTGGCGCTCTTCAGGATGTACGCGCCCGCGCCGACCCAGTCGGAGTTGTTGGCGAACTTGGTGATGTCGCCGGCCTTCTCGAAGATGTGCTTGGGGACGACGGACATCCAGAAGCCCACGCCTTCGGCGAACGGCGCGTAGGGCTGGCTGAGCTTGAAGACCACCGTGGTGGCATCGGGCGTCTCGATGCCCTCGACCCAGGTGAGCTTCGCGGCCACGTTCCCCAGCTTGTTCTTCATGATCGTCTCGGCCGAGTACTTCACGTCGGCCGACGTCACCGGGGTGCCGTCACTCCACACGAAGTCGTCGCGCAGGGTGAAGACGACCGACTTGCCGCCGTCTTCGTGGGTGTACTCGCTGGCGAGCTCGGGGACCTTCTTGGCGTTCTCGTCGATCCGCAGCAGGTGCGGGTACATCGCGTTGAGAATCCAGTTGTCGGTCTTGCTCAGCGACTGCAGCGGGTTGAAGTTCGCGACGTCGGTGGTGGTGCCGATGCGCAGCGTGGTGGAGCTGTCGCCGCCGGCCGGCTTCGAGGCCTCCTGGCCCTCGTTGAGGCCGCACGACGTGAGCGTCAGCGCGGTCACGACGGCCGTGACGGCGCCGGACAGGCGTCCGAGGGTACGCATGTTCACCAGACTTCCTTGAGTACGCGCAGGATGTTCCCGCCGATGACCTTGCTGATGTCGTCGTCGCCGTAGCCGTGCTTGACGAGCCAGCCGACGATGTTGGTGAAGTTCTCCGCCGGGTTCTCCATACCGGCCACGTACGGCACCCGCGGGTGCTCGACATGTCCGTGGGCCTGGCCGATCGAGAGGTGACCGGTGAAGGAGTCGTGCAGCCCCACATGGTCGCCGAAGTTGGTGTCGGGGCCGAAGGCGACGTGGTCGATGCCCACCAGGTCCACGCAGTAGGTGAAGTGGTCCATCACCGACTCCAGGGAGTGTTCGCGGTGCTTTTCCGACAGCGTGGTGTGCGGGGCCGCCTCCAGGCCGATGACGCCGCCGCGTTCGGCGCAGGCCTTGATGACCTTGTCGGGCTTCATCCGGTTGGTCGGCCAGATCGCGCGGGCCCCGGCGTGGGTGATGAAGACCGGTACGGTCGAGTGCTCGATGACCTCCAGGCTCG
>NZ_JBSFWD010000120.1:0-8829 GCF_053592655.1 Streptosporangium sp. NPDC002607 | reverse complement strand
AAGGGATAACCGCTGAAAGCATCTAAGCGGGAAGCTCGCCTTGAGATGAGGTCTCCCACCACGAGAGTGGGTAAGGCTCCCGGTAGACGACCGGGCTGATAGGCTGGAAGTGGAAGCGCAGTAATGTGTGGAGCTGACCAGTACTAATAGGCCGAGGACTTGACCACAAAGCAACATGCTTGATCTGTGCAGCGCTCTGTCCCTTCGCCGGGTCCGGAGCAGCGCCAGATCAAGGTCTTGCTCGCGTCCACTAGGCAATTCTGAGACAGCAAACAGTGTTTGTGTGTTTCATAGAGTTACGGCGGTTATGGCGAAGGGGAAACACCCGGTTACATTCCGAACCCGGAAGTTAAGCTCTTCAGCGCCGATGGTACTGCACCGGGGACGGTGTGGGAGAGTAGGTCGCCGCCGGACAATCTTTTATGAGGGCCCTCACCTTTCGGTGGGGGCCTTCGTGCTTTCCGGGAAGGGTTCCGAACGGGAGGCCGGCCTTGGGCCCTCGCCGGCTCTCATACCCTGGAACTGGAATCTGAAATGGCTGAGGGGATCCAGCGGCCCTGCGGAGGCTCCCGGGTTCAGGGACGGAGTTCCAAGACGTGCCTCGGAACCGGAGGCTGAGAGAGCCGCCGTACGCCTACGGAAAACCAGAAGCCCCGGCCGATGAGGACCGGGGCTTCTCGCGTTGGAGCGCCGCTCGTCAGGGCGTGATGAAGAGGGCGTCGCCCACGGTCCGCTCCGCGCCGTCCGAGGGCCGGTTGACGGGCTTGTGGCCGACGACCATCACGCTGGAGCCACCACCGTCGAAGTTGATGGCCTGCTTGGCGCCCAGCCACCGCATCAGCTGAGCAGCCTCCACCATCGAGGCGCCCACGGAGATACCCGGGTTGCGCCCGTCGACCGTGGCCAGGATCAGCCCGCCCGACTTGTTGACACCGACCATCGTGCGCGGGTGGCGCCGGAGCATCATGTTGACCGAGGCGTGTCCGTCGGCCGCCGCGGTGATGCGCACCCGGCCGTTCCTGACCAGCCCGACCCCGCCGCCCATGATGTATGTATCAGGGGTGAGCGGTATCGCCCGCTGCGTCCGCAGGTCGATGACCTTGGTGTCCAGTTTCATCCAGGTGCCCTGCGTGTGTTCCTGGAGCCAGACGGCCGCCAGGCCGGTGCCGTGAAGCACGTAGGTGCCCCGGGCGACGATGCCGCCGGCCTGGCGGACCTTGACGACCTGGCCCTGGGCGTCGATGACGGCCTCGATGCCGCCGTCGGTGGCCGTCTTGCTGCCGAATTCCTCGGTGTAGAGGACGAGCTCGTCGCTTCCGGCGGCCCGGTTGATGCCGTTGACCTCGGCCTTCGTGCCGTCCGAGGAGATCGCGGTGACCTGGGTTCGCAACTCGGTGATCCGGGCCTTACGGCCCTGGGTGATGACGAGGCCGCTGCGGCCTGGCACGGCCTCGCTGAGCAGCCTGCCGCCCACCACGGAGACACCGACCGGGTCGCCCTGAAGGGCCTTGGCGGTGTGGATGTTGAAGAAGCCGCCGTTGACCCCGGCGATGGCGCCGGTCAGTTTCGACATCGAGCTGGTGGTCTCGCGCTTGGCCACGCTCTTGCCGACGCTCGTCTTGAAGGATCCTTTGAACACCTTCGGGTCGACCATCAGCACGCTCATGTTCCAGGGGCCGGTGGTCTCGGTGCCGTCGTCGCCGAGATAGTCGGTCTTGGCCCGGATGCCCTGCTCCTTGAGTTCCTTCACGACCTTGTCGGCCTCGGCCCGCTTGCCGAATGACCACAGGCCGATCCTGACCATGTATCGCTCCACAGCCGGGGCGTCCGCTGCGGCGGGCTGCACGATCCGCAGGATGCTGGGAGTGAACCCCGCCGCCTCCACGGCCTCGGCGACCGTCTGAGCGGTGTCCAGGCGGCCGTCGTCGTGGCCGTTGGGCATGAGGGCGGAGACTGTCCAGCCCTGTGTGGACTTGCCGTGCTTCACGCTGAAAAGATCAATGCCCGGTGCCACACTCTGCTGGTTTTTCACCGTGGCCATGCTCACACCCAGTGGGAACACGGAGGAGGGAAACCCCGAACTCGCCTGCTCGGCCTCAGCGGGAATCGCTGTGGCGGTGAGCGCTAGGGCCGTGAATCCGGCGACAAGGCGTCGCGACATGTATATCTCTCCCCGTTGGTTTCAGAGTTCGTGCACCATCGTGCCGAGATCTACGGGGCGAGGGGAGCGAAACACACGAAACATCCCAAGAAAGTGTTGCTGCTCACGCAGGGTCATGTCACCCGCGGGAGAATTCACATGCCCGCGACGGTCCCGACCGGGTCAACGGTCCTGGTCAATAAGGATTAGTCCCTGGCCGTTTCGTTGCGACAGCGAGAATGCGACGCTACGGTGCAGTAGGCCGCATTTCCTCAGATCAAGCGGCACATCTTTCCGAGAGGCAGCCGTCATGGGGCTGAGCATTCTCATCGTGATCATCGCAAGCGTGATCCTCGGGGCGATCCTGACGCGTCCGCGCCGCTGGGATCTCCACATCTGCGTGGATGACCCCGTTCACATGGATGCCGCATCCGACAGACACGGTTAGTGCAGTTCGCGTACGAAGTCGGTTCAGGAAGACCCGGAAAAGTCCGCAGGAGTTACCGCGGGACGGATCGCCGCATTCGGTCGTCGGGGAAAGCGGTGATCGGGGTAAACGGACGGTCGTGGGTCGTACGGAACCTCGGTTCCGTACGACCCACGACCGTGATCTGGTCAGCCCATGCAGTGATACACCTTGCGCAGGGTCTCGTGGACGATCCAGACGGTCTTGGCCCCCTCGGCGAGCAGGCAGACCGAGCCGGGGACGAGTTCGAGGGTGGCACCCCCGTCGACCTCCAGCGTGGCACGGCCGGACAGGACCACGAACATCTCGTCACGTTCCACATCGGCCACGGTGCCCGGCGTGATCTCCCAGATGCCCCGGCTCTGCCCGCCATCCGGCGAGGACCACAGCTCGATGGACGAAACGCGCGGGGAACCCGCCAGGATCTGGTCGGGTTCCAGCTCGTCCGGTGAGAGCTGCACGTCACCGGTGGGGACGGAGAACGCCCCGGCAGCGGCGGTCATCCGGGCCAGATCGGCGGGCTCTGGGATGAGAATGTCGGGCATGGGGACCTTTCAGGGGCGGGGATTGTCTCTCCGGAAGGACTCCAGCGCCAGCAGGGCGACATGGAGGGAGAGGCAGGACTCGACATCGTCCAGATCGGTGTCGAGGACGCGTTCCAACCTGTGGAGACGGTCGTAGAAGGCGGGGCGCGACAGATGCGCCCGCTGAGCGGCGAGGGCCTTGTTGCGGCCCGCGTTGAGGTAGACCCGGAGGATCCTGGTGAGATCGCCGCCGCGTTGGGCGTCGTGGGCGAGCAGCGGGCCAAGCTCGCGTTCGGCGAAGGTCTGCAGCCGGGCGTCGTCACGCAGGAGGTGGAGCAGGCCCCGCAGACGGAGGTCGGGGAGCCGGTAGAAAGCGCGGCCGTCGGGCTGCCTGGCGGCCACGTCGGCGACCTGCTCGGCCTCCAGGAAGCTCCGCCGCACGTCGCGGACCGACTCGACCACGGAACCCGCGGCGAGGACGAAGGGGGTCGTGAAGGCCGTGCGCAGGTGGTCGGCGAGCATGGTCAGCGCGGATTCGGGGAGGACGCGCGGTGGCAGGGGGAGCAGGACGCCGACCCGGTTCTGGTCCAGAGCGCCGATCAGGGCGGGAAGGCGGGCCTCTCGGCAGGCGGCGGCGGCCGCGTCGCCCAGTTCGGCGAGCTGGGCGAGTTGCTCCTGGCTGTCCATCGGCTTCTCCGCCAACTCGGCCAGGCGCAGCACCACGCTCATGAGCCTGCGACCGGTGAGCGGCACGCCGACCGCACGGGCGCGGGCCGCGGCCTCCTCGGGGTCGGCGTACGCGTGGGTCAGGATTCCGGTGATGATCGTGCCGTGTGCCTGACGCTCCAGTGACTCCTGATGGCGTTCCAGCAGGCGGCCCAGGGCGAGGGTGGTCGCGGCGCGTTCGGCGAGCACGATGTCGTGCGGCCCCGGCTCGCTGTCACAGAGCAGGATCAGGCGGCCCCAGTCCTGGCCCCGGGCGCCGACGATGGTGACCAGCCAGCCTGAGGCCGCGTCGTAGGCGGTCCGCGGGTGGGGTGCCACCGAGCGGGAGCGCGTCTCCCAGCCGGCCAGTAGCGTGCCCGTGTCACGTCCGGCGGTGTCGCATGCCAGGACCTGGTGGGCGAGGTTCTCCAGCAGCGCGGGGCGTCCGGACAACCGGGTGACCTGGCCGAGCACCCTCGCGGGGGAGGCGCCCTCGACCGACAGCTCGGTGAAGACCTCGTGCAACTGCTTGGAGGCGCGGAGTTCCTCCAGCTGGATGTCGATGATCCGGGCGTGCACCGACTCGGTGATCTGCACGAACGGTGTCTCCATCGCCAGGGTCACCAGGGGCAGGCCGTGCACTTCGGCGGCGTTGATCACGGCACGGGGCAACTCTTTGATGAACTTGCGGCCCAGCTCCACGATCAGCCCCGACGCACCCACGGTGGCCAGCTCGGCGACGTAGTCGGCGAGTTTCTCGGGGTCGTCGGGCAGGGCTATGCCGGTGGTGAGCACGAGCTCGCCTCCGCGTAGCAGGTGGGCGATATCGGTGACCTCGCCCACGTGCACCCAGCGCACCCGGCTGTCCAGTCGGTCAGCCCCCGCCACGACCCGTGGATTGCCCCGGCGAACGGTGTCCAGGGCGAGGACGTCGGCGACTGTAGGGAGCACACACAGAGAGTATCTGATCAGAATGTAAGTACGCGTGGTCCCCCTTTTACATGCTGTTTACCTGCCATCCGTGTCCCTGCGGTATCGGGGCCCGCGGTGTCGTCTTCACAGGGTGGGAGGTGATCGCTAATGGATGCCCGGCCGCGGGGGCGGTGTCCCGCCGGGGTCCGCCGAGGCCGGTGCCGGTGCCGAGGCCGCGCGGTTCAGGCGGGCCTCCAGGCCGTCGAGGAGGCAGGTCAGGCCGAACTCGAAGTTGAGCGCCCTGGTGGTCTCGACGTCGATCTCCCTGAACTCGGCGTAGCGGGCGGCCAGTCCGGGGTGGCCTGCCGCGGCCTTCTCCACCGCCGGCTGGAGGGCCGCGTTCAGCTCGTTGGACTCAAGGCCGGTCCGCTCCATCATGGTCCGCCAGGAGATTTCGGGCAGAGTGACCCCGGACACGTAGGCGATGAGCGTCGAGGCGGCGTAGTCCTGGTCGAGGCCACGGAACCCGGCGTGGTCGAAGGTGGCGACGAGCCGGGTCATCAGCAGTATCGCGTTGGGGCCGATGCCGGGGATGGTCCCGATGAGGTTGGTCACCCAGGGGTGCCTGAAGAGCACCTGGCGCATGCTGTACGCGAAGGAGGAGGCGGAGTTGCGCCAGGTGGTCTCCTGGACGTCCGGGACCGTCAGCTCGCCGTAGACCTCGTCGAGGACCAGCTCCAGCAGTTCGTCCTTGTTGGCCACGTGCCAGTAGATACTGGTGGCCCCCGAGCCGAGCCTGGCGCCCAGGCGGCGCATGCTCAGTGCGTCCAGCCCCTCGGCGTCGAGCAGTGCCATCGCCTCGCGCACGATCTGCGCGCGATCGAGCCCCGGACTCTTGGTGGTGCGCGGCTCGCGCGTCCAGACGGAGCTGAAGTGCTGTTTCACGCTCCAAGCATAAATCCGATAGTACACCGTGCGAGCTTGTCATACAGTGTGCGAGTGGAATCGAACACTGTACGAGTCGAACGCGATCCGAGGCGCTGGTGGATCCTCGGAGTGCTCTGTCTGAGCCTGCTGGTCCTGGTGGTGGACAACACCGTCCTGAATCTGGCCATCCCGGCGTTGATGGTCGACCTGGGAGCCACCCCCGCGGACATCCAGTGGATCATCGACGCCTATGTCCTGGTCTTCGCCGGGTTGCTGCTCACCTCGGGCAGCCTGTCGGACCGTTACGGCCGTAAGCGTTTCCTGATCATCGGCCTGCTGCTGTTCGGCGGTGCCTCGCTGGTCGCCGTGCTGGTCACCGAGCCCTGGCAGCTGATCGGTGCCCGCGCGCTGATGGGCGTCGGCGGCTCCATCCTGATGCCGAGCACCCTGTCGATCCTGATCACCGTCTTCGACGAGGAGGAGCGCCGCAAGGCGATCGCCGCGTGGAGCGCGGTGGCCATGGTCGGTGTGATCGCCGGTCCCACGCTGGGCGGTTTCCTGCTGGAACACTACTGGTGGGGATCGATCTTCCTGCTCAACGCGCCCGTCGCGATCGTCGCCGTCGTCGCGGCGGTGCTGCTGATGCCCGAGTCACGTGGTCCGGCGAGAAAACTCGACCCGCTCGGCGTGGTGCTGTCCACGGCCGGCATGAGCGCCCTGGTCTACGTGGTCGTCTCCGCTCCGACGGCGGGCTGGACCTCGGCGGAGTCGCTGGTCGCCGCCGGCGTGGCGGTGGTCGCGCTGGGGGCGTTCGTGATCTGGGAGCTCAGGTCGGACCATCCGATGCTCCCGCTGGAACTGTTTCGCAACCGGAACTTCAGCGGCGCCTCGTTCTCGATCGTGCTGATGTCGTTCGGCACGGGCGCGCTGCTGCTGATGCTGACCCAGTACCTGCAGTTCGTGCTGGGCTACGGTCCCATGCGAGCCGGTCTCGCGCTGCTGCCGTACGCCGTGGCCGCCGCGCTGTTCAACGGGGTCGGTGCCGGGCTGGGGCAGAAGGTCAGCAACCGGGTGCTGGTCGCCGTCGGCCTCGCCGTGATGGCTTCCGGCTTCGGGGTGCTCGCCTTCATGACCGCCGACACCGGGTACGGCATGTTGATCTCCGGTCTCATGCTCATGGGGATCGGCGGCGGCCTGGCGGGTCCCGCGGCCTACGCGACGCTGATGGGCGCGGTGCCGCCCGCGCACGCCGGTGTCGGGTCGGCGCTCAACGACACGGTCCAGCAGGTCGGCATGGCGCTGAGCATCGCCGTGCTGGGCAGCGTGCTGGCCGGGGTTTACACCTCGTCGATGCCCGCGGACGCCCCGGCCGGCGCCAGGGAGTCGATCGGAGAGGCGCTGCGGCTGGGGGATCCGGGGGTGATCGAGACCGCGCGCGAGGCGTTCGTCTCCGCCATGTCGTTCGGCTCCTGGGTGGGAGTCGCCTTCACGCTGGCCGCCGCCACGCTGGCGTTCCTGGTGCTGCGGCCCGCGCCCGTGGTCACGGCCGCCTCGGACACCGACCTGGTGAAGACCGAGGGCTGAGGGGCTCTCCGGCCGCCGCCACGGCGTGCCGGGCCGCCGGCCGATCCGCCCGGACGGATCGGCCGGGCGGATCGGCACGCCGGCATGGGCGTACCGACCTGACAGTGTGCTGGGTTTGGCGACTATATGCCGACATGTTGCCGGTGTGAGGAGGTGGCCCCGAGCGGTGATACTCGATGTATGTCGGACCTCCTTGCGCGCCATCGCGCGGTAATGCCCAACTGGCTGGCTCTCTACTACGACGAGCCCATCGAGATCGTCTCAGGCAAGGGCAACCGGGTAGTCGACGCGTCGGGCAAGACCTACCTCGACTTCTTCGCGGGCATTCTGACCAACATGATCGGGTACGACGTGCCCGAGGTGCGGGAGGCCGTGGAGCGGCAGCTCGCCACCGGTGTCGTGCACACCTCCACGGTCTACCTGCTGCGCGGTCAGGTCGAGCTGGCCGAGAAGATCGCCAGGCTCTCCGGCATCCAGGACGCGAAGGTCTTCTTCACCAACTCCGGCACCGAGGCCAACGAGGCCGCGCTGCTGCTGGCGACCTACGCGCGCAAGTCCGACCAGGTGCTCGCCATGCGGCAGAGCTACCACGGCCGCTCCTTCGGCACGATCGGCGTCACGAGCAACCGTTCCTGGAAGAACAACTCGCTGTCGCCGCTGAACGTGCACTTCCTGCACGGAGCCGACCGGCACCTCGCCCAGTTCCGCGGCCTGTCCGACGCCGGCTACATCGAGGCCTGCGTCGACGACCTGCGCCACGTGCTCTCCACGGCCGTCTCCAACGACGTGGCGGCGCTGATCGCCGAGCCGATCCAGGGCGTGGGCGGCTTCACCATGGCCCCCGACGGGCTGTTCGCCGCCTACCAGGAGGTCCTCGACTCCGAGGGGATCCTGTTCATCTCCGACGAGGTGCAGACCGGCTGGGGCCGTACCGGCTCGGCCTTCTTCGGCATCCAGAACCACGGTGTCACGCCCGACATGATGACCTTCGCCAAGGGGCTGGGCAACGGCTTCGCGGTGGGTGGCGTCGTCGCCCGGGGTGACCTGATGGACAACCTCCACGCCGTCGGGCTGGCCACCTTCGGCGGCAACCCGATCTCCATGGCCGCGGCCAACGCCACCCTGGACTACGTCCTCGACCACGACCTGCAGGCCGCCGCCGCCAGGACCGGCGCCCTGATCATCGACGGGCTCCGTGAGGCCGCGCCGCGCCTGCCGATCGTCGGCGACGTCCGCGGCAGGGGCCTGATGTTCGCCGTCGAGCTGGTCGACCCGGCGACGGGCGAACCCTCCCCGGCGCTCGCCAGCCGGTTCATGGAGGAGAGCAGGAAGGCCGGCCTGCTGGCGGGCAAGGGCGGGCTGCGGGGTAACGTGCTCCGCATGGCCCCGCCGCTCACCCTGACCATGGAGGAGGCCGCCGAGGGCCTCGGAATCATCGTCGGTGTGCTCGAAACCGTCAACGCCGAGGTCGCCTCGTGAAGAACGTCACTCACTGGATCAACGGAGCCCTCGTCGAGGGCTCCGGCCGTACCTCCGAGATCTTCAACCCGGCGACCGGAGAGGTCACCGGG
>NZ_JBSFWD010000119.1:0-8953 GCF_053592655.1 Streptosporangium sp. NPDC002607 | reverse complement strand
CTTCGCTCCCGGCCGGGAGCGAAGACGAAGACCGGCTGTCTCGTCGATACCCGCGGCCGAACCGCTCGGCGTTCAGGCGTTGGCGGCGGCTATCTCGTCGATGCGGGCGGCCAGGGTGAAGTCCGTCTCCGTCAGCCCGCCGGCGTCGTGCGTGCTGAGCGCGAGGTGGAGGGTGCGCCAGCGGATGTCGATGTCGGGGTGGTGGTTGAGCTTCTCGGCCTCGACCGCGATCTCGTCCACGATGCGGATCGCGGTCGGGAAGTCGGTGGCAGTGATCTTCCGGCGGATCTCGTCTCCCTCGCGCCGCCATTCGGGCAGGCCGGTGAGCCGGTCGTCCACCGCGGAGTCGTCAAGCAGGTTCATCCTCCCAGGAGATCACGTCCCCGGCGAGGACACCAAGCCGGGGCAGGCTCCCGGCGCGCCGGGCCATGGCCATGATGCCCTGGGCCATGGCGGTGGCGTGGCTGGTCCCCTCCAGGAGGGGCTCCAACTCGGGCAGCAGACCGGGTAGCCGGGACAGGCTCCAGTCGTGCCAGCCGGACAGGCGGGTGCCGCCGCTGTCGGGGTCCTCGGCGCGGTAGGCGGCCAGGATCGGGCACTCCCGGTGAATGCGGAGCAGCCATCTCTCGATGTCGGCGTTGAGCGCGGCTATCCGGGAGGGCGCGGCGTACAGCCAGCCGTCGTCGCCGATCCGGTCGGACTCGCCGCCGAGCGCGGGGTAGGAGCGGGCCACCGTACCGTGCAGGAACAGGCCGCTGGCCACCATGAGCTGGCGCCCCTCGCACCAGTCGAGCGCCCCGCGCAGGGGTGCCGGGACGGTGTCGACGATGACCGCGCACTGGGAGGCCGTGGGCTGCCGGGCGAAGCGGACGTGCACCTCGGCCCACATGTAATAACTCGCCTCCCCCGCTCCGAAGAAGGGGAAGGGGAAGTCCTGGTCGGGGTGGGCCATGGGTCGGGTTTCTCCGTGGAGAGGGGACAGGAGTCGTTCCGAATATGAACGACTCCTGACGACGCTCTCGGGATTACTCGCCGGAGCCGGTAATTTGACCGGATCCGGTCATTTGACCGCGCCGGAGGTGAGACCCGACTGGATCTGGCGCTGGAAGATGATGTAGACGATCATGACCGGGATGATGGCCATGCTCAGCGCGGCGAACAGGCCGGGCCAGTCGGCCTCGTAACCGGCGCTGGTGGAGATGTTGGCGACGCCCTGGGTGATCAGCCACTTGTCCTCGACGTTGCCCGACAGCAGCACGATCGGCAGGAGGTACTGGTTCCACTGACCCAGGATGTTGAAGATCGTGATGCTGACCAGCCCCGGCTTGGCCATCGGCACCATGATCTGGAAGAACGTCCGGGTGTGCGAGCAGCCGTCCATCATCGCCGCCTCGGCCACCGAGGTGGGCAGCGTCTTGAAGAACGCCGACAGGAAGAAGACGGTGAACGGCAGCGAGTAGGCGATGTAGACCAGGATCACGCCGAGGTGGGTGTCGATCAGGCCCAGGTTCTTCACCACGAAGAAGAGCGGGACCAGCGCGAGGAAGACCGGGAACGTCATCCCCGACACGAACAGGAAGTAGATCGCCCTGTTGCCGGGGAAGCTGTAGCGCGCCAGCACGTACGCGGCCATCGAGCCGAGCAGCATGGTGCCGGCCGTGCTGCACGCCACCACGAAGACGGTGTTCAGCATGTACTGCCCGATGTGCGCCTTCTCCCAGGCCCGGCCCCAGGCGTCCCAGCCGAAGGAGGCGGGCAGCGTGATGGCGTCCCCGAAGATCTCGGTGTTGGTCTTGAAAGAGGCCAGGAACGTCCAGAGGATCGGGCCGACGATCAGGATCGCCCAGACCAGCAGCGCGAGGTGGGAGAGCACCCCGAAGGGGCCGAGCGAGCCCCTGGTCCGCCTGGCACGCGCGTGGGCGGCGGGGCGGGAGGCGGCGGGCTTGCGAGCCGTGTCCGTGGCCATCAGAACTCGATCCTCTCGCGCCGGGTCACGCGCAGGGTGAGGGCGGCGAACGTGATGGTCATGAAGAACAGCGCCACGCCCATCGCCGACGCGTAGCCGAACTTGGAGAAGTTGAACGCCGTGCGCCAGATCTCCATCGGGAGCACCGTCGTGGCGTTGTCGGGCCCACCGCGGTCGACCGAGAGGACCTGGACCAGGGCGAAGGCGTCGAAGGCGGCGATGCCGAGATAGACCCAGGCGACCTGCATGGTGTCCCAGAGCAGCGGGATCGTGATCCTGAAGAACAGGGTGAACCTGCCCGCGCCGTCGAGGGCGGCGGCCTCGAACACGTCCTTGGGGATGGAGGACATGCCGGCCGAGAACAGCACCACGTAGAAGCCGACGGCCTGCCAGACCATCACGCCGATGATGGCCAGCAGGGCGATGTCGGGATCGATGAGCCAGCCGACCGGTTCGATGCCGACCTTGCCGAGCAGGCCGTTGATCACGCCGGTCCCGTCCGGACGGTAGATCGCCTGGAAGAGCACGCCGACGATGGCGACGGCCAGGACCTGGGGCAGGAAGAAGATCACCCGGTAGACCTTCGAGCCCCAGATCCCGGTCATCCGACCGCCCCGCTGCCCGCCGCTCAGGTTGAGCAGGAAGGAGAAGAACAGGGCGATCACGATGGTGACCAGCGGCATGACAAGCAGCAGAACACCGTGGTGACGCACCGCAGCCCAGAAGACCTCGTCGTCAAGGAGCCTGGCGAAGTTCTCCAGGCCGATGAACTGAGGGTTCGCCGAGATGCCCTTCCAGTTGGTCACCGCGATGTAGAAAGCCTGGATGTACGGGCTGACCACGAAGACCACGTAGAGGAGCACCGGCGCGGCGAGAAAGCCGACGATGAACGGATACTTGCCTTGCCGCATCGGGGCTACACCGTCCGGGTCTGCTTGGTGATGGACGAGTCGGCCTTGGTCTTGTCGGCGGCCTTCTGCATCTTCTCGCAGAACTCGTCGGCGGAGATGCGGCCGAACATGAGCGCGTTGGTCTGCTTGCGCAGCTCGGTCTCGAACTCCTTGTACCAGTTCTCGAAGCTGCTGAAGGTGACGATGTTCTGGCCCGCGGCGCTCTGCGCGGCGCTGAGGCTGGCGTTGCCCGGCGACAGCTCCAGTCCGTCGGCGGCACCGGTCACCACCGTGATGTTGCCGGACTTCTCGGTGAAGCCCCTCGCGCCCTCCTTGGAGAGCATGATGCGCAGGTACTCCAGGCCGCCCTTGGGGTTCTTGGCCTTGGCCGGAACGATGTACGCCTCGCCGGCGGCGGCGCGGATGGCCTCGAACGGCAGCTTGTCGGCCGCGGTGACGCTGGGAGTGGGCGACAGCGCGTACTTGAAGCCTTCGGGGGTCTGCTCCTTCTGCTCGTTCTCCAGCCAGGAACCGGAGGGGTAGAGGGCGACCTTGCCCTGGTTCTGGCGGAGCTGCACCTCGGTGTGGATCAGGCCCTCAAAGGACTTGTCCATGTATTTGGCGATCTCAGCCCAGGCGGCGGCGGACTGCTTCATGGCGTCGCGCTGCCAGACTCCGTCGACGAGGTTGTCGACGTCGAGCAGGATCTGGTTGCCCTCGATCTTCGCGGCGGAGATGAGGATCATCCAGTACGCGTAGTAGGCGGCGTTCTTGCCCGCGTACGCGAACGGGGTGATCCCGGCGGCCTTGGCCTTCTCGGCGAAGGCCTTGAACTCCTCGAAGGTCTTCGGCGGGGTCCAGCCGTTCTTCTCGAACAGCGCGGAGTCGTACCAGAGGCCGTACGCGGAGAAGACGTAGTTCATCAGGTACGGCTTGCCCGCGAGGAGACCCGACTCGACGGTGCCCGGCGCGACCAGGTCACGGACCTTCTTGCTCGGGTCGTCGATCGAGGGGGCGTCCCACAGCTCGGTGAGCTCAAGAAGCTGGCCCTCCTGCTGCAGGGCGCCGTTGTCCATCAGGTCGGTGCCGGAGTTGGCGATCACGTCGGGGACGTCGCCGCCGGCGAACCGCGGCTGCAGGGTCTGTGCGATCTGCTGGGTGGCGACGTGCTTGACCTGTGCCTGGGCGAACGCCTTCTTGTACAGCGGCTCGTGCACCTCGGTGGCGTAACTGTCACCGAGGCCGCCCTTGAAGATGACGACCTCAAGCGGCGCGTCGGCGGCGACGCCGAACGGGTTCGCCGCGGAGATCGCGCCACCCGCGGAGGGGGCCGCCGAGGTGCTGGCCGCCGGAGCCGCGCCACCGGTGGCGCAGGCACTGAGCAACCCGGCGCCTGGACCGACGATCAGAGCGCTCATGCCGATCCGGCGGAGCAGCTGCCGCCGGGTGATGTCTCCGGGCGTACCGACCGAGTTTGACATGCAACCCTCCTGAACGGGGGATCAATTAGGAAAGTTTCCTAAACGTTTGCCCGAAGGTACGTATCCGCGGAGTCCAGCGTCAAGACTTCCCGGCCGGTCTAGACCGAGCCGTGATGTCCTCGCGACCTATCCGCTAGCTAGCAAACGCCAAGGAGGTGCAATTCAATGACAGAACGGTACACAGTGGCCGATATTTCCCTGGAATTATTGACGCGATCACCGCCAGGGAGATAAAGGAACCGTGCTCGCCGGCAGCCAAGGGGCGGCAACCGGTCTAGACCAGATAATGAGGGTTTGCCGCCCGGTACCGCAAGCCCCTACTTTTGACGGCATGTTGCTGGCCGAGCAGCGCCGCCTGCTGTGTGAGTACGGCCGCCGGGCCGCCACGACCGGATTGGTCGTCGGAACCGCGGGGAATCTCAGCGTGCGCGCGGGCGAACTCGTCGCCGTGACGCCCAGCGGCGTCTCCCTCGACCGGCTGGAACCCGAGGCCTGCCCGATCGTCGACGTCGAGGGCCACCTCGTCGAGGGCGACCTGCGGCCGTCCTCGGAGACCCCCATGCACCTGGCGGTCTATACGACAACCGAGGCCGGCGCCATCGTGCACACCCATTCCGTCTTCGGCACCGTGGTCGCCACGACCATGAGCGAACTGCCGCCCATCCACTACAACGCCCTGCTGCTCGGCGGGACCGTCCGCGTCGCCGAATACGCCACCTACGGCACGCCCGAGCTCGCCGCCTCCGTCCGGGCCGCGCTGGCGGACCGGCGCGCGGCGCTGCTGGCCAACCACGGCGGGGTCACGATCGGCGACGACCTGGACGGGGCCTTCGAGGCGACCAGGCTGCTGGAGTGGCTCTGCGAGGTCTACGTGCGGGCCAAGGGCGTCGGCGAGCCCCGCGTGCTCACCGAGGAACAGCTCGCCGCGGTGGTCCGGCGCGCCTTCGATCCGCCCACGTTCCCCCGCCGCGGGAACTGACCGCGACACGACCGCCCTTTGCCCGTACGCCCTCGTCGCGAGGACCGAGCGCGACGCGGCCCCCGCCCCGTACACCCCCATCGCGAGGACTGACCCGATGCCTCTCCAGCTCACCGGCGCCCCGAGCGATCCGGACCTCATCCGCCTGCCCTGGGACGTCCCGCTGGAGGACTGGCCCGAGCACCGCCTGGTCTCCCTGCCGCGCGGCATCTCCCGGCACGTGGTGCGCTTCACCCGCCTGGCGGGCAAGGTGTACGCGATCAAGGAGATCAGCGAGCACTACGCCAAGCGCGAGTACCGCCTGCTGTGGGACCTGAGCCGGCTGGACACCCCGTCGGTCGAGCCGGTGGCGGTGGTCACCGGACGGACCGACGCCGCCGGCGAGCCGCTCGACTCGGCACTCATCACCCAGCACCTGCAGTTCTCGCTGCCCTACCGGGCGGTCATGTGCGGGACGGTCCGCCCCGAGACGCTCAACCGGCTGCTCGACGCCCTGGCCGTGCTGCTGGTACGGCTGCACCTCAGCGGCTTCTACTGGGGCGACTGCTCACTGTCGAACGTCCTGTTCCGCCGGGACGCGGGCTCCTTCGCCGCCTACCTCGTCGACGCCGAGACCGGTGAGCTGCATCCCATGATCAGTGAGGGCCAGCGGCTGTACGACATCGAGGTGGCGCACACCAACATCTTCGGCGAGATGCTCGACCTGGAGGCGGGCGGGTTGCTGCACTCCTCCATCGACCCCGAACAGGTCGCCGACTCCGTCTGCGAGCGCTACCACCGCCTCTGGGGCGAGCTCACCTCCGACGACATCATCGAGGAGGTCGACTGGCACATGATCGACCAGCGGATCCGCCGGCTGAACTCGCTGGGCTTCGACGTCGCCGAGATGATGGTCCGCCGCAAGGCGGGCACCGGGCGGCTGATCGTCCGCCCCAAGGTGGTGGACGCCGGGCACCACCAGCGCAGGCTGCTGCGGCTCACCGGCCTGGACGTGGAGGAGAACCAGGCCAGGCGGCTCCTCAACGACCTCGACTGCTTCCGCGTGTCGTACGGCCTGCGCCACGAGGACGAGGCGATCGTGGCCCACCGCTGGCTGGCCGAGGTCTTCCAGCCCACGGTGGAGGCCGTCCCGCAGAATCTGCGCGGCAAGCTGGAGCCCGCCCAGTTCTTCCACGAGGTGCTCGACCACCGCTGGTTCCTGTCGGAGGAGGCCGGGAACGACGTCGGCCTGCCCGCCGCGGTGAATTCCTATGTGAAGAACATTCTTGTTTTCAAGCCGGACGAAAAGGCGATTATCACCGACCAGCCAACGGGTTGATTTCCACCCGGGGTGTATATCTTCCTACTCGGTTGGTGAATCCTACGCTTTTTCCTATCAAGGCACTGGCTGGAAAGGATGGATCCCGAGGGCTTTCCCTACGCTGACCGGGCGACGCCTGAAGTCGCCGGCAAGGGAGAGCACGTGCTCGGAATCGAAGACTGCCTCACTGAGGTAATGGCCATCCCCGGTGCCCTGGACGCGATCCTCATCGATCAGACCAGCGGGACGGTCGTGGCGACCGGCGGCGCGAGCCGCCACGGTGACGTGGAGCGATCGGCCGCGGGGCTGAGCGAGACCCTGCGCGCGACGCTGGACGGACTCGCCGTCACCGCACCGGGCGGCACCGTCCGGATCGACGACATGATCATAACCACGGACGGCGGCCACCATTTGCTGCGGCCGTTGGAAACGCTTTTCGACGGCCCGCTGGTCATTTACGTCAGGCTCGACCTGGAACGGTCGAACCTGGCATTGGCCCGCCACCGCCTCCAGGCCCTTTCCGGCCGCCTGATATCGACGTGAAGCCGTGCCGAGCGTCGAGATCATCCTCAGCGGGCTCGCCAGTGATCGCGCCACCGGCTCGCTCCGCCTCGGCAAGGCGGGCGCCATCTATCTCACCGAAGGCCGCGTGACCTATGCCGAGAGCGCGGCGGCCCCCCGGCTGGAGGACCTGCTGGCGGCCTGCCGCGGGATCTCCGCCCACGCCGTACGACAGGCCAGGCAGTCCGCGACCGAGGATCTGCGGGGCGGCGAGCCGCCGGTCGCCGCCCCGCAGATCCTCGGAGGCGACCGGCTCCTCGCCCAGGGTCTGCTCACCAGGGGCGAGCTGGAGTTCTGCGTGCTGAGCACGGTGCTCGACGCCAGCTACTTCCTGCTGGAGTCGACCGGGCACCGGCCCAGGTTCCGGCGGGGAGAGCGGCACTGGCTCGGACCGCAGTGGTACTTCGACGCGGCCGGCCTGCTCCGGGAGTGCAAGCGGAGGAAGGCGCAGTTGGAACAGACCTGGCCGTCCGCGGAGCTGGACACGCTCCCGGTCGTCCCGCGGAGGCGCATCACCGCCCAGCGGGTGGTGCTGAGCTCGCTGCAGTGGGAGGTGCTGGTCGGCGCCGACTCCACGGCGACCCCGGCCGACCTGGCACGCAAGCTGGGCCGCCCGGCGTACTCGGTGCTGCTCGCCGTACGGCAGCTCGCCTCCCGTGGGCTGCTGCGCGTCCCGGAACCCGACGCGGCCGCCGCACCCGCCGCGCAGGACCCGCTGCCGAGACGGACGAGGGGGGCCACGGAGATCCCGGCAGCCGGAACGGGCTCCCTGGCGACGCCTGCGTCGCTCCCCGGAGCCACCGGGGATCCGACCGACGTCAACCTGCTCATCCGGCTCAGGAACGCATTGGAGGCACTGACTTGAGCCTGGTTCGATGCCGCCGATAAGGCTGCGGACGCTGAAGCTGATCGGAAGGAGGGTGCCGGTGGAACTGCGTGAGGAGATACGCCGGGAGATGGCGCTGCTGCGAGAGCGCATCCCCGACGTGGACGGGAGCATCGTGTGCAGCGTCGACGGCCTGACCCTGGCCAGTGATCTGGGCCGCGACACCGCCGCCGAGCAGACCGGCGCGCTCTCCTCCGCGCTCCTGGCCCTCAGCCGCCGGATGACGGGCATGGCCGGCAAGGGCGCCTTCGAGGAGACGCTGATCTCCGGCACCAACGGCTACGCGGCCTGCTACGCCGCCGGACCCAAGATCGTCCTCACAGTCCTGGCACGCCCGGGGACCAACCTCGGGCTGCTCCGGCTGGAGGGTCGCAAGACGGCGGCCAGATTGGCCGCCATCACCTCGCGCATGTCGATAACCCAGTGATCGGAGACAGAAATGGGCAACATGGACATCTCTCTCAAGGAGATGATGGCGATCGACGGCGCCATCGGCGCGGTCATCGTCGACTACAACAGCGGGATGGCGCTGGGCGCGCTCGGCGGTTCCAAGGATCTCGACCTCCAGGTGGCGGCCGCGGGTAACACCGAGGTCGTCAAGGCCAAGATGCGGACCATGGAGTCGCTCGGTCTCAAGGACGGCATCGAGGACATCCTCATCACGCTCGGCACGCAGTACCACGTGATCCGCCCGCTCTCCGGCCGGAGCGGCAAAGGCCTGTTCATCTACATGGCCCTCGACCGGAACCGGGCCAACCTCGCGCTCGCGCGGCACGTCCTGCGCGGCATCGAGGAGAGGCTCGAGGTCTGATCCTGCCGCGGCCCGTGCCCTTTCTGAAAGGGCGCGCGCCCCGGCCGGGGCGCAACCCCCCCGGGGTAACGGGGCGGGG
>NZ_JBSFWD010000118.1:0-9190 GCF_053592655.1 Streptosporangium sp. NPDC002607 | reverse complement strand
TTTCAACCACACTCTTTCTTACTCTTTTCACCCCCCCCGGCTCCTGTTCTTTTTTTTTCTGCTTCGGTACCCCCCGCTGTCCGGCCCCGCCCCCCCCCCCGCCCGGCCGGGCCCTGCCACTCGGGATCGCCCCGCCGTGGGAGGCGTGAAACGCTGTCCGACCTGCCCGATCCCGGGCACCCGTCAGCGTGCTCAAGGAGCGGCCCGAAGGACTTCGCCGGCGGTGCGGGGGGAAGGCGCAGCCGCAGATAGCCGGCGATCAGCAGTTGCAGGGCCTCGGTACCGCCACGGGTATCGAACCACTCCACACCGATCAGTGAGAGCCCAGCAGCCCCGGCCTGTTCCAACGGATCAGTCACAGGGTACGCGAAACGGACTCCCCAGGCGGGCATCCGCGCTGTTCAGGCGCGGCGTGGCGGCACCGGCCCCCGCGCGGGAGGTCCGGGAACGGCCTGGTGGCCCCGCTCGAAATCGCCATCCGCGTGGCGTCCGCTCCCCGCGGCCGTGGCCGGCGACGGCTGACTTAGAATTACATCACCCGTGTCGCGTCACCAGCCGCAGACGCGGGGTCCCCTCACGTCCGGAGAAGCCGGAGTCGAGGAGAGGCTCATGTCCCGTAGGCACATCGTCACCGCAGGGTGTGTTCTGACGCTCACCGCACTCACCTCGTCGGTCGTCCCGGCTGTCGTCCCGGTCCGGGAGGCGAGCGCCTTTGCCACCTCGTCCACCGGGAAACGGAAACCACCGCCCGATCCCATCAAACAGCTACCGCCGGGCATGATCGAAGCACTCCAACGCGACTTCGGTCTCACCAGGGCACAGGCCGAGACCCGGCTGCGCAACGAGGCCCGGCTGACGATGGTCGAAGCGAGGCTCCGCGACATGCTCGGCGGCTGCTTCGGCGGATCCTGGCTCATGGGACCCCTCTCCGAGACCCTGGTGGTGGCCACCACCAGCACCGCCGACATCCCCCGCATCGTCGCGGCGGGCGCCCGACCCAAGGTCGTTGCCGCGTCGCTCGCGAAGCTCAGGGCGATCAAGCAGAAACTCGACGAGTCCCTGCCCAACCACCCGACCGGAGGAAGCGTCCGCTACGTCGACGTGAAGAGCAACAAGGTGGTCATCCTGTCCAGGCACGCCGAGGCGACCCGGCTCCTGGTCGCCTCCGTCCCGGTGGACAGGTCCCTGGTGGTCGTGCAGCCCTCCACGGAGACCCCTCGGCCCTTCTGACGCCCATCGGGACCGGTGTCCTGACGATCTCCGCCGCACCGCTCAGCCTGCGGAGCGAGCAGGACGGCCCACATCACTCTCGACGACCGAAGCGGCCGCGGCCCGCGCATCCAGGAGGATGCGCGGGCCGCACGCGAGAGGCGTCAGTCGTCGACCCAGCCATGGGATCGGGCGAACGCCAGGAAATGCTGCCGGACCTGCCCGATCTGCGCGCCCGTCAGCGTGGGCGCGTGCTCGATGAGCAGCTCGGTGACCGCGCCGCTGAAGGACTTCGCCGACAGCACGTCACACACGCCGTCGTCGTCGCCGAGCTGCTGGGAGGCGACCGAGGAAGGCGTCACCGACGGCGCCGTCACCGCGACCGGCCGGCGCGCCGGCGGATCCACGAGGCTGACCGTCGACACCTTGAGGCCGCGCTCACTCTCCATGACCTCGTACTCCACCCGGAGGCCCGGCTGAACCACATGCCGGTTCTCACCGAAGTCGTTGGCGTGGAAGAACACATCCTCGCCTCCTCCGACAGCGGCGATGAAACCGTATCCGCGCACCTCGTCGAAACGGAGGATCGTACCGATTGCCACCACAACACCACCTACACAGAGAATTGCAACGCTCTACATGATCTTGCCGGAACCCTCCGGCCCAAGGATCCGGCCCGCCTGTCGCGCCGGATCACCGCTCTCCTCCTCATCGCTCTGCCTCCCACCACCCGACCGCCCGGGCACCCCACGACCGGATCCACGACCCGATCCGTGGGCGGTCCCGGCACCGGCCGCCTGCCGGAGCCCGCCGAGGGACCGGGCCCGCACCGTCCCCGTTCAGGCCGGACGACCCGATGCTAGCCCGGACGGCGCGCCGCGCGCATCGATCCACGATCACCTCGACCGCTTTCGCCGTCCGTTCGCCGGCTCTCCCGGCCGTCCGGTACGTCAGAGCTCGCTCGACGCCTCAGCGGCCGGAGCGGTGTAGGCGGCCGTGACCCGATCCGCCGCGGCCCTCGCGCGGGCCTCGTCCGCACCCGCCGCGACGTCTGCCTCGTACCACCCCAGGCTGCTGAGTACCATGAACCGCCTGCCCTGGTCGGACGCCGCCCACGCCCCGGCCTCCTGCGGGTCCACGGCCTGCCCTGACGACAGGTGGACGGCCAGGCCCACGAGTCCCAGGTCCCAGCCGACGCCGAGCGCGCCGGGCCCGAACTCCTCCCATCTGTCGTCGACATGAGCGACGTGCTCGAGCTCGAAACGCGTTCCGCCCCCGGGCTCGGCCGTCAGCCGGACTTCGATCCAGCTGACGTCCCCGCCGTACTCCCAGGTGGCGGCATAGCTCTTGGGCGGGTCGCAACGCTCGATCCTGCCACCCGCATTGCCCTGAAGCTGGTAGCGGCCATGGAGCCGCAGGTCACCGGAGATGGGCAGAAACCACCGGGGGATGCGCTCGGGGTTGGTGCAGGCGTCCCAGAGGTCTTCGATCTCGGTGTCGTATGTCTGGCTGACGGTCACGACACGCGCCTCACCCGCCTCGAGCACACGGCTGCCGACCCGCCGCCGTACGGCACTGATCTGCCCGGTGACATCGATCATCAATTACCTCCAGCGTGGAGACCCGGTCCTTCAGGGCCGGGAGGAAACGCGGCACGCTGCCGCACTTCCGGGTGGGTTGTGTAACCGTAGCCGTCGGCTCGTTGGAGCAGGCGGACGTGGCGGTGGCCGATGCCCTGTACGGTGCCGTGCCGGGTGGTGATGTTGAAACTGCCGGTGCTGCGGACCGCGACCCGCCCGGCGTGGACTCCGGCCTTCTTGCCGGTCGGGACGGTCGCGCGGACCAGGTCGCCGGTGGCGAACCCCTTGACCTGCTTGGTCCGGGGCAGCCGCAGGCGGGGGAAGCCGTAGCGGTCGGTGCGGGTACGGCAGTAGGTGCCGCGCCCGGTCGCCTTGACCACGAGCACGGTGAACGGCCAGGTGGTCACGGTGTCGAGCGAGCCGACGTGCAGCGCGTCCAACGTGTGGGACTTCGGCGCGCCGGTGCGGGAGCGGTTCCATTTGGTGCGCCCGCCGGAGGCGGTGTGAACGGGCAGGCCGGTCGCTTCCAGCGCCCGCCACAGCGCCCAGCGGGTGGTGTTGACGGCGGCGGCGTCGCGCAGCGGCGCTTTCGCCTGCTTGAGGATCTTCGCCAGGAGGGCGGGCCTGTCCTTGAGGAACTCCTGCACGGGGGTGGCGTTCTTGGCCTGGTTGCAGCCGATGCAGGCCAGGGTCAGGTTGCTGACGCGCTCAGAGCCGCCCCGGCTGCGGGGGTGGATGTGGTCGAGGTTGAGCGGTACGCCGCTCGCGCCGCAGTACGCGCACGCCCGCCCCCACTTGGCGAGCAGGTATTCGCGGACCTCGTACCCGGCGAGGGTGCCCTGCTGGTACTCAACGCCTTCCAACGGCTTGCCCGCCGACAGGGCGTGGGTGTCGAAGGAGACCTTCTCCACGTGGACGGCGGCCACGGGCGCCCACCGGGTCAGCCGCACCACCCACGACAGGGTGGTGTCGACACGGTGTCGCAGCGACGGCGCCAGCCACCCCTTCGGCTTGGTGCGGTTGGAGAAACGGGGCGCGCGGTAACGCAGGTTTTTACTGCGGCGTCGCCGCCGATACTGCGAGCGGGCGGTGAGCTTGTCGCGGATCGCCCCGCCCCGGTGGTCGAACTGGAGCGCGTACCTGCCGGTCCGGCTCCCGTCGCGCTCGGTGAACACCACCAGGCCGGTGTGCTTGGAGCCGGGGTCGATACCGACCTGTACGCCTGCCACGACGGAATCAGCTGCCGTGCGGTCCTTCAGTCGGATAACGAACGGGGTATGCCGGTGAACCACAGCCCGGCCGGAACAGAGGAGTTTTCGCGCGTAGGCAGGGCTCGTGGGTTGCAACGGTTGGCCGTGCTTGTCCAGGACGAACACGACCGGGTGGGCTGGACTGCCCGCTCCCTTCCCAGCCGAAGCCGGGTCGGGGTGACGCCGAGTAGACCGGGTGCCGGCCTGCTCGATCTCCCCTCGCCCAGGTTGAACACCAGGTACCGCCGCGAGGCGGTGTCCGTGAGCCGTTTCGTGCCCACCCTCGGGCGTGTCTGCTCCCACGGATTCCAGAGCGGCAGGCTGAGGAAGCACCCGCCGGTGGGTCTGCGATCTCGTGTTCAACGTAGCCATCAAAACGCACCTCCTTGAGCTGATGGCCAGGGCTGGTCAACGCGGGGCTTCAAAGCGCATTACTGCACTTCAAGCCCCCTCCTTCAGGAAGGGGTCGTTGACGCGGTTCTCCTCTGGTCTGGTCCCTCGCCGGGGCGCTGGGGTCGACATCGCGCATCGGTGCGGTGCTCACCGGTTGGGGGCGTACCTCGGAGCGCGCCAGGAAATATTAGAACGTGCTTAAGCGGTGAGCAGCCGGTTCGGTGAACACGTTCGATTGACCATAGGGACAGATCAGGCCGCTAACTGCGAAAGATGGCAGAAGCGGCGCTTTCCCCTCTCTGGGTAGGATCCTGCCTTTACCGGAGGCGTGCGGATCATCTCATCGAGATCGTGGCCCCGGCCGTGTCCAGCAGAGAAGAGCCAGCCGATGCCCCAGTCGCCGACCTACGACGACGTCCGGAGCGCCGCCGACCGCATCGCGTCACAGGCCCACCGGACCCCGGTGCTGCGCTCGCGACTGATCAACGAACGCGTCGGCGCCGATGTGCTGTTCAAGTGCGAGAACTTCCAGCGTGTGGGCGCGTTCAAGTTCCGCGGCGCGTTCAACGCCCTGTCACGCTTCACCCCCGAGCAGCGGCGCTCCGGCGTGATCACCTACTCCTCCGGCAACCACGCCCAGGCGATCGCCTTGGCCGCCCGGCTGCTGGACATCCCGGCCACGATCATCATGCCGCACGACGCGCCGGCCGCGAAGGTGACCGCCACCGAGGGCTACGGCGGGCAGGTCGTCCGCTATGACCGTTACACCGAGGACCGGGAGGAGATCGGCCGCGCGCTGGCCACCGACCGCGGCCTCACGCTGATCCCCCCGTACGACCACCCCCACGTGATCGCCGGTCAGGGCACCGCCGCCAAGGAGCTGTTCGACGAGGTCGGCGAGCTCGACGCGCTCTTCGTACCGCTGGGCGGCGGCGGGTTGCTGTCCGGCACGGCGCTGTCGACCCGGGCGCTGTCACCGGACTGCACGCTGTACGGCGTCGAGCCCGAAGCGGGCGACGACGGCCGGCGATCACTGCGCCAGGGCACCATCGTCCACATCGACACCCCGAAGACCATCGCCGACGGCGCGCAGACCCAGCACCTGGGCACCTACCCGTTCGACATCATCCGCCGCGATGTCAACGACATCCTCACCGCCACCGACGCCGAACTCGTCGAGAGCATGAGGATCTTCGGGTCCATCATGAAAACGGTCGTCGAGCCCACCGGATGCCTCGGTTTCGCCGCCGTCCGCAACCTCGCCCCCCAGCTGCGCGGGCAGCGGGTCGGCGTGATCATCAGTGGGGGAAACGTCGACCTCGACCGTTACGCGGCACTGCTGACCTCTTGACCCGAGAAGCATTGACGCGGTGCTCGCGCGTTCCCGGGCCTGTGCGACCAGGTGGGTCACCGGGCCCGTTCTCGTAGGATCCCCGCATGCTTCTGTGGATCAATGCCCCCTTCGGCGGCGGCAGGACGCAGACCGCGTACGAGATCCAGGCTGTCAGGAGGTCGGCAGGCGGTCGGCGAGGCGGTCGAGCCCCTGCCTGATCATCTGCCCGTACCCGTCGTCACCGAGTGCGTCGACGGCGGCGCGCCCGCGCCGGAGGTGGTCGCGCGCACGATCGAGATCGCCGAGCCTGCGGTAGACGTCGCCAAGGTTGAGGTGCAGGGAGGGGTAGAACCCGCTCGCGGGGCCGGTGATGCCCGCCTGCCGCGCCCGCGCGTCGGTGATCAGGTCTGCCGCCTCCAGGGCCCGCAGGTCCCAGAGCAGCTCCTCGTGCGCGTCGTCCTGGACGTCGGCCATCGAGTGGGCGAGAGCACAGCGATGCAGGGGATCACCGGTCGCCCCGATCTCCTGCCACAGCTCGGAGAAGAGCCTGCGGGCGGCTGCCCGCTCGCCGCTTTGGCCCAGCTCCATCCCTTGGCCGATCTTGGCCATCGTCACATCGGGCTCTGTCATCCGCCCTCCCTCGCACGGGGTTTCCGGTGACCCTAACGGCGGGCACCGACAAAACTCAGGCCCGTGGCCAGGAGGGCGGGGACGCGGGAGTCAGCGGAAGAGGGCGCTGTAGGCGTTGACTGCGGGCTGCCCGCCGAGGTGGGCGTAGAGCACGTTGGAGTCCGGACCGATCTCACCGCTTTTGACCAGGTCGATGAGCCCGGCCATGGACTTGCCCTCGTACACCGGGTCGATGATCATTCCTTCCAGGCCGCCGGTGAGCCGCATCGCGTCCAGCGTCGAGGAGACCGGGATGCCGTAGAAGTCACCGGCCCAGCCCTCCAGCACGGTGATCTCGTCTTCCCGCAGGTCGCGCCCGAGACCGATCAGCTCGGCGGTGTTGCGGGCGATCCTCTCCACCTGCGCCCGGGTCGCCTCGATCTTGGCGGAGGCGTCGATGCCGATCACCCGGCGGGGACGGTCCTGACCGGCGAACCCGGCGATCATCCCGGCGTGGGTGGAGCCGGTGACGCTGCAGACGATGATCGTGTCGAAGAACACGCCGAGTTCCCGCTCCTGTTGCTGGACCTCGTAGGCCCAGTTGGCGAAGCCGAGGCCGCCGAGGCGGTGGTCGGAGGCCCCTGCCGGGATCGCGTAGGGCACGCCCCCCGCCTCCCGTACCTCCGCGAGGGCCTGCTCCCAGCTGTCCCTGAAGCCGATGTCGAACCCCTCGTCGACCAGCCGCACCTCGGCACCCATGATCCGGGAGAGCAGGATGTTGCCGACCCGGTCGTTGACCGAGTCGGGCCAGTCGACCCAGCTCTCCTGGACCAGCAGGGCCTTCAGCCCCAGCTTGGCCGCGACCGCCGCGACCTGGCGGGTGTGGTTGGACTGCACGCCGCCGATGGAGACCAGGGTGTCGGCGCCCTGGGCGAGTGCCTCGGGGATCAGGTATTCCAGCTTGCGGGTCTTGTTGCCGCCGAAGGCGAGACCGCTGTTGCAGTCCTCCCGCTTGGCCCAGATACGCGCTCCGCCCAGGTGCGCGGTGAGTCGATCGAGCGGGTGCACCGGGCTCGGCCCGAACAGCAGGGGATAGCGGGGAAAGTCCGCGAGGGACATGTCGTGCTCCTTGAGTTTCCGGGGCGATTCAGCTTGAGAGTTTCCACGCACCGCCGGCCGCGTCCCCGGTCGCCGAGTCCAGTAGTGGTGCGAGGGTCTGCCAGTTGGCCCGCGCGGCCAGCGCGGCGCCGTCGGCGTCCCCGGCCGCGCACAGCGCGATGATCTCGTCGTGCATCTCCACGGATCCCCGGCCGGTGAGCGAGGAGAAGCGCAGCCGCTCGACTCGGCGCAGCGCGGGGGTGACCTGCTCAAGCACCGACCTGACCACGTTGTTCGCGCACGCCGTGACGGCGACCTGGTGGAAATCGTCATCGGCGGCCAGCGCCCCGTCGACGTCACCGCGCCGCAGCGCCACGGCGAACCGCTCGTTGGCCTGACGCATCAGGTCGAGTTCCTCCCCCGACAGCACCGGCACCGCTTCGCGCACGGCCAGTTCGTGCATGGCCGCGGCGACGGACTGGGCGTTGCGGGTCTCTCTGTCGTCCAGCGGGCTGACGATGGTGAACCGGCCCGGTTTCGTCTGCACCAGACCCGACTGTTCGAGACGGGCCAGTGCCTCGCGGATCGGCGTGCGGCTGATGCCCAGCCAGCTGATCAGATCGGCGTCGTTGAGACGTTCGCCGGGCGCGAGGGTGCCGTCGACGATCGCGTCGCGGAGGGCGCGGTAGGCGTCCTCCCGCAGCAGGGATCTGGCGACGAGACCTTGGCTTTTCGGGACCGGCATGCGAAATATTGCACATCACACTTTGCGTATTGTCAATCGAACCTGAACGCCGAATGCCTCATCAGGACCGAAAGACCACCGATGAAGGACTTCCGACCCTCACCCTGGGACGAGTCCCGCTGTCCAATGAAGGAGAGGCTTCCATCCCTTCGAGGAGGAAACGATGCGCGTGAAGGTGAGCGAGGTCATGACGCGAGCTGTCGCGTCGGTCAACGGCAGCACGCCGTTCAAGGACGTCGCCGAGGTGCTCATCGCCCACGGGGTGAGCGCGGTGCCGGTCGTCGACGCCGAGAACCACGTCCTCGGCGTCGTCTCGGAGGCGGACCTGCTGGCCAAGGAGGAGTTCAAGGAGCAGTACTACCGCGAGGGCTACCGGCCGCCGCTGCGCGCCCGGCTGCGGTACCGGCTCAGCCGGGAGGGGCGTTCGGCCAAGGAGAAGGCCCAGGGCGACACCGCGGCCGAGCTGATGACAGCGCCCGCCGTGACCATCACCCCGAACGCCCCGGTGGTGTCGGCGATGCGGCTGATGGACGAGCGCGGTGTCAAGCGCCTGCCGGTGGTCGACCGTGAGGGCAGGCTGGAGGGCATCGTCAGCCGTCAGGACCTGCTCAAGGTGTTCCTGCGCACGGACGACGAGATCGCCCGCGAGATCAGGGAGGACGTTCTCGATCACTCCCTGTGGGTGGACACCTCCCAGGTGAAGGTCACCGTCAAGCAGGGCATCGCGAAGCTGAGCGGTCACATGGCGCGGCACAGTGACGCACTGATCGCGGCCCGGATGGCGCTGCGGGTCCACGGGGTGGTCGACCTGATCGACGAACTGGAGTGGGACGAGGACGACGCCCCCGCGTGGCAGGGCCGGTAGGAGTACCCACCCGCGACGTCACGCCGGCGATCAAGGCCGACGGCACCTGGAACCGGTCTCCTCACCAGCGGGCACAGGAAGCCGCCCGCGCCGACCAGCGGCGCGGGC
>NZ_JBSFWD010000117.1:0-9327 GCF_053592655.1 Streptosporangium sp. NPDC002607 | reverse complement strand
GCCGCCGGTCACTGCGGCACGCCACGGTTCCCTCCCCCCGCCCCGCGAGTCCCCGGCCCCGGGGGCGCCGCACCCCGGGGCGGCGCCGCGGGCGTGTGAGTGCGACGCGGGCGTGGCGCGCCGCCGCGGAGCGCCACGTGCGGGCCGGCCATCCGGCACCGCCCATCACCGAACCGGCTCGCGCGGCGGCCGATCCTGCCGAACCGCCGCTCAGTCCTGGCTGTTCAGCGCGCCGGGAAGCCGCTCCAGCAGGCTCTTCAGGTCATCGGCGTGCTCCTCCTTCTGGGCCGGCAGATCCTCGAAGACACGCCGGGTGGTCACGTCGCCGTCGCCGAGCCGGTTGACGATCTCGGCGTAGGAGGCGATCGCGATCCGCTCGGCGACCAGATCCTCCTTGACCATCTCGATCAGGTCGAGGCTGTCGTCGTACTCGGCGTGTGAGCGCGCGGTCAGCGTCTCGGGGTTGAAATCCGGCTCGCCGCCGAGCTGGACGATGCGCTGGGCGAGCCTGTCCGCGTGCTCCTGCTCCCCCGCGGCGTGCTCCAGGAACTCTGCCGCCACCACCCCCGAGTGAATGCCGGAGGCGGTGTAGTAGTACCGCTTGTGAAGTCTCCCGGCGCCTTCCGCGTCATGCCTGGACGCAGCGGCCATGAATATTTCTGCCGATCACAAAAATTTTCCACGCCCAAACCGAGTACGGAATATCAAAACGCGTGCGACGTACCCAGGAGAAGCTCGATCAAAAGGACTACGAGCACTCCTCAGGCGTGGAGCGACACTCCGAAAGGTTTCGGATATGCTGCCCAGCATGTCAGGTAAGCCTCGGGTGACGATCGCCCGCATCGCCCAGGAGGCCGGGGTCTCCGCGCCCACGGTCTCCAAGGTGATCAACGGCAGGTCCGAGGTGTCGCCGGAGACCCGCAGGCGAGTCGAACGGCTCCTTCACAAGCACGGCTACGTCCGCCGTGCCACCGGCGCCGACGGCCCCGTCGGCCTGGTAGACCTGATCTTCGCCGAGTTGGAGAGCCCGTGGGCGATGGAGCTCATCCGCGGGGCCGAGAGCGCGGCCGCGGAGGCCGAGGCCAGCATCGTGATCTCCGTCCTGCACACCCACGCCGGCCCCGGTCGTGACTGGCTCGACCGGCTGGCGGCCCGCCGTACCGACGGCGTGATCATCATTGGCTCCCGGCTCTCGGCTCAGCAGTACGGCCAGCTCAACACCCGCTCGATCCCCTTCGTGGTCGTCGACCCCGAGGGCGAGCCGGCCCCCGGCGTGGCGTCGGTGGGCGCGACCAACTGGCAGGGCGGCCTGAACGCGACCCGGCACCTGCTGGAACTGGGCCACCGTCGGATCGGCATGATCGGCGGTCCACCCGACGTGCTGTGCAGCCGCGCCCGCATAGACGGCTACCGTGCCGCGCTGGAGACCGCGGGCGTCGAGGTCGATCCCGCGCTGATCCTGCACGGCGACTTCCTCGTCGGCTCCGGCCACGACCACGGTCACGCCCTGCTCTCGCTGCCCGACCGCCCGACTGCCATCTTCGCCGGCAGCGATCTGCAGGCCTTTGGTGTCTTCGAGGCCGCCAGGCAGCGCGGACTGCGCGTCCCCGACGACCTGAGCGTCGTCGGCTTCGACGACCTGCCCCTTTCCAGGTCCGCCTGGCCACCGCTCACCACGGTCCGCCAGCCCCTGGAGGAGATGGCCTTCCTCGCCACCCGCATGGCACTGGGCATCTCCCGCGGCGAGGCTCCCGAACCCCGCCGGGTCGAACTCTCCACCGACCTCGTCGTCCGGGAGAGCTCCGCTCCCCCAGCGGGCTAGCGCGCGAATCTCACCGAGCTTCACCGGCGGCCTGTCGTGGCCGTCTCCGGAGCCTCGCCACGGGAGCACCGTGCCGTCGCTCCTGCTTCACGTCGATTACGACGTGCCTCTAATCCCGCCAACTCCTATGGCAAATTACCCCGATATTTCATGCGATCTCGCGATAACACTTCTCCCCTATTACCTTGTCTCATATGGTGACTCTGCCGCGAAAAGCCTTCGAATAATAAACCCTTAAATCCGGCATGTGGCCACCAGTGACAGGGGAGAAGCCCATGGCCGCTTCACGATGGAGAATCACTCGTCTCGCACTCGTCTCGTTGCTCACCGGCGTTCTGATCGCGGGCCTCACCGGGACCGGGACCGCGACCGCCATCGCGAGTGGGCACGCCCCGCTGAGCGCCTCCACCGCGAGAAACCTCGACGACATCAACCAGGACATTCGCAGCGCCCAGTACGTCGTCAATCGTTTCTGGGCAACGCACTGGTCCGAGTTCTTCCCCGGCTGGTATTCACCCCCGCGCGTTCTCGGCGGGTACGACGGCGCGCGGAGCAACGCGCCGAGATGCCAGGGGTCCCCCCTCCCCGATGACAACGCCCTGTACTGCTGGCCGCCCTACGACTTCATCGCGTGGGACGTCGATCTGATGCGAATGGGATACCGGCAGGGGGACGCCTGGGTCTATCTGATCATCGCGCACGAATGGGGCCACGCCGTCCAGGCCCGCATTCCACGGAAGCTGCTGTCACGGCGACTCGAACTCCAGGCCGACTGCCTCGCCGGGGCGACCCTTTTCGGAGCCGCCGAGGACGGCATCCTGTTCTTCGAGACCGGCGACACCCAGGAGATCGCGGCGGCCCTGCGGCAGCACGCCGACGACACCCCCTGGACCGACGTGAGCGACCACGGCAGCGCCTCCCAGCGCCTGAGCGCCTTCAACCGGGGCGCGCGCCAGGGCGTGCGGGGATGCTTCACCTGACGAGGGGCTCTCCCCGGGACCTCGGCCGCCCTCGCGAATCCGCCCGTTCGTATCCGTTCCCCGGCCCGCGCGTGAGCCACCCGCCCCGCGCGCGGGTCCGGCCCCGCGCGGGATGTCGACCCCCGTCATGGGCTCGTGGTCACTCCGCGGCGAGTCCGCGCCGGATCAGCCGAGCACCACGGGTTCAGGATCTCTCCGTCGCTAGGCGGAGCTGTGCGCCGGGACCCACCTTGCTTCGGCCGGGAATCCCTTGCCCCTGAGGCCGCGGAGGGGGTCGGCCCTCTTCCTGGAGAGCGACTCGGCGCCCCGCCGGTCGTCCGGCAGCACCTGCCAGATGGGATCACGCCGGATGACCGGCCGGTTCCGGTCCGGCTCCGTCTCCGAGATCGGCGTCCAGAGCGTGCGGACGCCATGCTCGTTGACGAGCCGCAGGGGGGTTCGGCACCCCGGGCAGCGGATCCTTCCGGTGCCGAGGTCCTCGCGCCGGGCGGTGAAGTAGCCGTAGTGGTCCACCCCCCGCTCGTCCCACGCCAGATCCATGTGCCGATCCCAGTCGACCTCCGCGGCGGCTCCGCTCTTCGGGGCACAGACCGGGCAGGGCACCCGCATCTCCTCCCAGAACCGCGGGCCGGCGAGTTCCGGATCGTGCCTGCCGACGTGCCTGACCGTTCCGGCGACGACCCTCCCTCCGCCCGCCGTTCGCCCGCGGACCTCCGGAGCGGTGGTGATCGGATCGGAGTTGTTGATGAGCCTGGCGAAGCGATCCGCGTGGGCGTCACCCAGGCGGGGGACGCCCAGGACGGTACGGGCGGTCAGGTGTTCCAGTCGCCGGATGGCGCCCGAGGGCCGGGCGACGTGCGCAGAGGTGATCATGGGTGGCGTGGAGCCGCGTGGCAGCAGCCACAGCGTGGCCAGCAGTTCGCTCACCGTCCAGAACGACGTGAAGTAGTCGGGGGCGGGATGGACGATGGCCCTGCCGGTCGCGATGATCTCGTACATCAGCCGTGCCACGCCTTCCCACATCTGCTGCCGCGTGACCACCTCGGCCGGGTAGGAGTACTCGCGGGGCGGCACCATTCGCACGGTGACCGCGTGGGCCTTCTCGAAGGTGGCACGCCACTCCTCCGCCTCCCTGCGCCCGCCGTCGTGGAAGCTGAGAAAGTAGTCGGCCGGGTTGTCGAACATCCAGTAGTGCCCCGGTGAGCGCGGCGACGGCGCCCGGTCCGCCCCCAGCGCGCGGCGCAGGTGCCGCTCCAGCCACTCGCCCAGCGCCGGGTTCTCCAGGGTCTCGCCGTGGACGGGAGCGTGGCTGGCACGGGTCAGTACGTTGCGGGGCAACGGGCTGCGGCTGAGGACGATGCTGCCGGGGTCGAGCTTGGCGCGCGTGTCGAAGGCCGCGTAGACGTCCTCGGAACCCTCGACCGAGCAGTCCCACACGACGAAGGTCGACGTCCGCCGCGCCGCGAGCGCGACGGCCCCGCCGATGCCGGGAGGCGCGACCACCAGACCGATCCCCAGCCTCGCACAGATCGGCCGTACCCAGTTGTCCAGCAGGTCACGGCCGCTCTCGGTCGGCGGTACGAAGGCCGTCAGGGTGGCGTTCACCCGGCCGTCCCAGCCGGCCCGGCCTGCACGGCCGGTGCGACCGGTGCGCCCCACGGCCGGTGGCCCGCGCGGCCCGTCGCCGGCCGGCCAGGCCGCCGGCGATCCCTCCCGGGGTTGTACATGGAACCCATCTGACGCTCTCCCCTTGGCATGACGTTCCGTGAACGGCTCTCTCCGGCAGCGGAGGGTGTGCGGTGGCGATCACCCGCGCGGTCACCCGTCCAGATGGTTCTCCAGGAGGGTGACCAGCTCGATGACCCCGTGGAAGGGGAGAGGCGGCTCGGCCCCCTCGGCCTCGATGGTCCCGGCGATGTGACCGGTAGCGGTCCTCTGGACGTCTATGGTCAACCGCATTCCGGCCTCCCGTCGGCGGCGCCGCTCTCCTGGCGCTCTGGCAGGCGCTCACGGTAGTCGCGGGAGAGGAGGAAGGCATCCGGGTGGCACCCCTACGGATCGCCCGGCGGGCTTCGACACGCCCTGCTTCTCCGTACGCCGGCCTGGGGAGGCCGTTCCCCGGTTACTCGCCGGGGTCGGACAGGACGGCGCGGAGCTCGATCCTGCTGGTGACGTTCAGCTTGGCGTAGACGCGGTTCAGCTGTGTCTCCACGGTGCTGATCGTCACCGAGCGCCGCTGCGCGATCTGACGGGTGGTCATGCCCTCGCAGACCATCGCCACGACCTCACGCTCGGCCCCGGTGAGGCTGCCGAAGGCCGCGCTGGGACCGTCCACCGACAGCCTGAGCTCCCCCGCCGTCTTCAGGGCGAGGTCGGCGTAGGCGGCGGCACCGGTGCGGTTGAAGGTGGCCAGCGCCCGCCGCAGCGACCGCTCCGCCTCGGCATGACGACCCCGGGCGTGCAGGGAGCGCGTCGTCACCAGGTCGATCCGGCCGGCCTCGATCGGCAGACCCACCTCTGCGGCCAGGGCGAAGGCCTCCTCACAGTCCCGTACGGCACGCGCGTGGTCGCCGCGGGCGGCGGCGATCTGGGCCCGCACCCTGGCGATGGACATCAGCGTTGAGCGGCGCCCGCTGGAGGCGGCCCTGTCGGCGAAGGCGCCCAGGGCGGCGTCCGCCTCGTCGAGCCGGCCGAGCAGGGAGAGCGCGTCGGCACCGACCGGGCCGAACAGGTGGGTACCGGGCTCCAGCGAGTCATAGTGGAGCTCGATGGCCTCGGCCGCGCTGAGCAGCCGCTGGGCGTCGCCCCGGGCCTGGGCGATCGCCGCCCGCGCGCCGGCCGCGTAGGCGAGACTCACCCTGCTCTCGACGATCGGCGCCCATTCCGCGGCCTGGCGGGCGTGCTCGCGCGCCCGGTCCCACTCTCCCCTGGCCGCGTGGGGGTAGCACGCCAGGGAGTGCAGGAGGGCGTAGTCCCAGACCCGCTCGTTCTCCTCGGCGTCGCCGACGGCGAGCCGGGTGAACCTGACGGCGTCGTCGAGCCTGCCCCGCCGGTACTCAACCTCGCCCAGGAAGCCGAGCGCCTGGCCCACCCGCAGCGCCTCGCCGCGCGTGGCCCGCGCGACGCTGTCACGCAGGTCGCCGGAGGCTCCGTCGAGGTCGTCGGTCCACAGCCGGATCATGCCGCGGGCCACCAGACCGTCCAGCCCGGCCGCCGAACCTGGCAGGTCGGCGTCCGCCAGGGACCACAGTGCCTCCTCGGCCCGTCCGGCCAGGGTCCAGCCCAGGGATTGGGCGAACCAGGCGAACGCCCGCACCCACGGCTCGCGGCTGCCCGCCGCGACGGCCGCCGTGCCGTACTCGACCATCTCGGGGTAGGAGATCTCGACCACGCCGATGATCGCCAGCTGGGCCGCGATGCGCGCCCGCAGGTCCGCGGGCGCGTGCGGGCTCTCCGCCCCGTCGTACCCGGCCGCGCCCAGTGCCTTGACCAGCAGCAGCCTGGCCTCCGCGACGCGTCCGGAGATCAGGGCCTGGTAACCGGCGACGTAGTCGCGCCAGGGGCCTGCCGGCGCGGCGAGGATCTCGCTCTCGTAGCGCCTGGCGACGGTGGCGTCGCCGCAGACCAGCAGGGTCTCGGCGGCGGTCAGCACGCGGGCGACACGGTCGGGCCCCGGCGGGGTCAGTTCCGCGGCGTGGCGGGCGTAGACGGCCGCCAGCGGCAGTCTGCCCCGAGACAGCTGGGCCTGGGCCTCGCCCTGGGCCAGCGCGGCGAGCTCACCGTCCGTACCGCCACCGGAGGCGGCGATCCCGTGCCAGAGCGCGCCCGGCCCTCCCAGCAGGGCGGCGTTACGGTGCAGGGCACGGCGGCGCTCGACGCTGGAGTCGTAGTAGATGCGGTCCCAGACGAGCAGGGTGGTGAAGGCGAACTCCTGCCCCGCCGTTCCCGGGATCTCCTTGACCAATCCGGCACCGACGGCCTCCGTGAGGGGAACGGTGACGTCGGCGACGCCGGAGAGCGCACGCAGGTCGGCCAGGCGGAAGCGGCGGCCGAGCACCGCCGCCGCGCCCACGACCTCGCGGGTGCGGCGGGCACACGACGCCAGCCGCGCCACGACGGCCTGGGTCATACCGCGAGGGGCGGGCAGCGGGCCGTTGCCGAAGTTGATCGAGCGCATCTCCACCTGGTCCAGCAGGAGGATCGAATGCTGCGCGTTGCCGTCGGTGTGCTCGTGCAGTCTCCTGGCTCCTGAGGGGGTGAGCCCGTCGTGGCCTGTCGCGACGGCGAGCCGTACGAGATCGTCGGCGGAGAGCCCCTCGACCTGGAGCAGGCGCCCCTGCGGCGAGTCGAAGATGCGCTCCCAGCCCTCGTGGAGTTCCAGGGGTGGCGCGTCCGGAGCCGTTCCCGGCGCATACCCGGGAGCCTGGTGGACGACCAGGAGCATGACCTGAGCGTTGCGCAGGCGCCGGGCCGCCAGGCGGAGCGCGGTCATCGACTGCCGGTCGCCGCAGTGCGCGTCGTCGACGACCACGATCAGAGCGTCCGCGGCGGCGAACTCCGCCGCGATGGCCTGGCCGACGAAGGCGGCCTCGGCCTGCCCGGCCAGCGTCCGGGCGAGCGTCGGGGTCGGCAGCTGCTCGGCGATCTGTTCCAGCACCCCCCAGGGATGGGCGAGCGCGTCCTCGTCGCCGAAGGCTCGCACGGTCCGCACCCCGGGGACGGTCCGCAGGAAGCGCTCGACCAGCTCGGTCTTGCCGATTCCCGCCGTCCCCCGGACACCCACGATCCGTGCGTCGCGGCGTCTGGCCGCTCCCCACGCCTCCCCGAGGAAGTCGAGCTCCCGCTTCCGGCCGATGAACAGCGGAGAGGTTCTGCCGTGCAACGCAGCGCTCCCTTTTCACGTTTCGCATGTTCTTGACGGTGATTATGGGTCAGAGATCAACCTATCGGCACTGATTTCACCTGAAGATTCTTCGCGGAGCGAATCCGAACGAATTTCACATCGTCGGCGTACGGCGCGGATTCCACCGCGGACACAAACGCGAGGGCAGGCCGGAAAGCGGGCCGCGATCGCACGGACTGCCGGGAGCCGGCCCCGCGGGAGATCCGCTACGCCCGCTCCCACAGACTCCCACCTGCTCTTTTTCCGATCCCACCGGCCGATTTCCCGCGCGGGGAACGATCCGCACTCGGGAGGGGGAGTGATTCACGAATACGGTCGACCACAAAACGACCGCCATCCTTAATTCCCACACACACGGTATGGATTTTCCACGACCGGTGGCTTCGGCGCTCAGTAAGTATGCGATGACGCGAAGTGCCCAATGCCCCGCACCATTACGCAGGAGCGCACACCGCGGAGACCACGTGCGATTTCCCCGCCACAACTCGGTGGTCAAGGTCGCGCTCGCCACCACCACCGCGGGATGGGCGACGTCCGTCACAGCCGCAGGGCGTGGATCGAATCGCCCGCCGCCCAGCCGGCGTGCGTGCCGCTGGAGATGCGCTCGGGAGGCCTCACCCTGGCCGGCGGACCGTCGGCCCCCCTGACCGCGTCGAAGACCAGGCAGTCGGAACGGTCTTCGTTCAGGTCGGTGGTCAGCGTGACAAGTTGACATCCTCTCCGCCCTAACGGACGGAGATTCCCGCCTGCCACGTCGTACGCGGCCTCGGGTGGGTTACTGCTTCTTCGCGCGGTGCCGGAACAGGTCCCGGTCTTACCCACACTCCACAGTCGTTTGGCCTGTCCGCCTGCCCGGTGGCCAGAATGTTGATCGCAGCGTTGACATCCCGGTCATGGACGGCCGGCTGAGGCCTCCTCCGTGACGGACGTTCACGTCTTTGACATCCCCAGCCACGCACACCGCCCGCCTCGGGTTCAGCGGCGCCCGGCCGGTGTCGAAGCTCGCGTGGCCCATCGACCCGGTCGACCGCAGGTCGATCGGCAGCAGCGCGGTAACGGGTCTCCGGTCACCCCTCGCGCGAACACCTTGAACCGCGTCTTCGAGTCGTCGTACGCCCACGAGGAGGTCTCGATCACCTGCGCCCGGAGTGAAACCTTCCCCGATCAGTTGAGGTGGAAGACCTCCTCGAGCGAGACCATGCCCTCGTCCGGGCGGCCGTCGAGGCTCTCGAAGAACGGCGCCATCTCGGCCTGCCATCGGGCGTTGACCTCTGTCGCGGCCATGGCCTCGCGGGCCGCCTCGAAGTCCTCGGTCTCCAGATAGCCGACCAGCAGCCCGTCCTCGCGCAGGAAGAGCGAGTAGTTGTGCCAGCCGGTGGCGCTCAGGGCGTCGAGCATCTCGGGCCAGACGGCACGATGGCGCTCGCGGTACTCCTGGAGGCGCTCCGGCCTCACCTTCAGCAGGAAGCAGACACGCTGCATGGGATTGCCCTTCTCGGGTGTGGCCCGCGCCCGGACTCACCGGGCGCGGGCCGTGCCGGTGGTGTCGGTCAGAAGTCGAACTGGTCGATGTTGGCCTTGTCGAAGACGAAGGGCGGACCCAAGATGATCTCCCCGTCCTT
>NZ_JBSFWD010000116.1:0-9715 GCF_053592655.1 Streptosporangium sp. NPDC002607 | reverse complement strand
AAGCTGGAGCTCTCCGGCGACGAGGCCACCGGTGCCGCGATCGTCAAGAAGGCCCTTGAGGAGCCGCTGAAGCAGATCGCCGTCAACGCCGGCCTCGAGGGCGGCGTCGTGGTGGAGAAGGTGCGCAACCTTCCCGCGGGTGAGGGCCTCAACGCCGCCACCGGCGAGTACGTCAACCTGTTCGAGACGGGCATCATCGACCCGGCCAAGGTGACGCGCTCGGCTCTGCAGAACGCGGCGTCCATCGCGGCGCTGTTCCTCACCACCGAGGCCGTCATCGCCGAGAAGCCCGAGAAGGCCGGAGCCGCTCCCGCCATGCCCGGCGGCGGCGACATGGACTTCTAGCCTGATCTTCAACCTGTGCGTCGCGGACGCGGGCTGGCGGATTTCCTAGTCTTTGGGACCGGCTCGTCGATGTGCATCGGGGATACGTGTCATGAACGCTCAGCATCGACAACCCCACCAGGACCGGCCCGTCGTGGTCGAGAGCCGTCGCAGGCCGAGGTCATCGACCGGCACCGGATCTCGAATCCCTGTGGCAGCGTCACGACCTCCCGCTGCGCGACAGGACGCTGTTTCGGGTGCTGTACGAGAGCGCGGCCCGCCCCAGCCCGCATCCCCCCTAACCACACACGGAGGCCCCTGATGCGTGCCTACGGTGTCACCTACGACACCGGCTTCCCATCTGCCGGAACCACCACCCACGAGCCCTTCAACCCGGACACGGTGCGCCGCGAAATGCAGATCATCCGCGACGAACTGCACTGCGACGCGGTCCGCATCACCGGAGGAGACCCGGACCGCCTTGAGACCGCCGCACACCACGCCGCCCGCGCGGGCCTGGAGGTCTGGTACTCGCCGTTCACCAACGGCCTCACCCAAGGCGAGCTGATGACATTCATCGTCGACGGTGCCGAACGTGCCGAACGCCTACGCCAGGCAGGGACTCGCGTCGTATTCCTCACCGGCTCCGAGATCAGCTTGCTCACCAGCGGATTTCTGCCCGGAGACAGCTTGGAGGAGCGGCTTGGCGTGATGGCCGAGCCCGCGCGGCTGCGCGCCGCGCTCCCCGAAGTGCCAGCCCGCGTCAACACCTTCCTCACCCGAGCCGTCGCCGCGGTGCGCGAACGGTTCGGCGGCCCAGTCAGCTACGCCTCCCTGCCCTTCGAAGGCGTGGACTGGGCTCCGTTCGACATGATCGCCACCGACGCCGGATACCGCGACGCGGCCACCGCGCACGGTTTCCGTGAGGGTCTCCGCGCGCAGATCGCGCAGAGCAAGCCGTTCGCCGTCACCGAGTTCGGCTGCACCACCCACCGCGGAGCCGCCGCTCTGGGCGGGCGCGGCGACTCCATCGTCGAATGGGACGAACGCGCCCGCCCCGCCCGCCTGACCGCAGCCGTCATGCGGGACGAAGAAGAACAAGCCGAATACGTGCGCGAACTCCTCGACATCTACCACGAGGAGGGCACGGACACGGCGTTCGTCAACACGTTCGCCCGCCGGGACCTGCCGACGGCCTCCGAGCCCGAACGGGACTTCGACACCGCCAGCTTCGGCATCGTCAAGATCCTGGAGCACGGCCGCACAGGGACGACCTATCCGGGGCTGCCGTGGGAACCCAAGGCCGCCTTCCACGCCCTGGCCGAATACGGACGCGCCAGGACGGCCGAGACCGAAGAGAGGACGATGACGTGACGCTGCCAACCGCGAAGCTCGGAAGGACCGGATTGCAGGCGAGCCGTCTCGGCTACGGAGCGATGGAGATGCGCGGGCCACAGGCGTGGGGCAAACCGATAAGCGACGATCAGGCCCGCACGGTATTGAACACGGTCCTCGACTCGGGAGTGAACCTCATCGACACCTCGCCGGACTACGGCGACGCCGAGGAGCACATCGGCCGCTGGATCTCCCACCGGCGCGACGAGTTCGTCCTCACCAGCAAGTGCGGCTGCCCACTCGCCGCGGACGGTGACCCGCGGACGGTTCCGCCGCACGTCTACACCAAGGCGAACGTCCGCGCGTGCGTCGAGCAGAGCCTGCGCCGGATGCGCACCGACCACCTTGACATCTTGATGGTGCACATGAGCCCGAGCGTCGCCGTGATGCAGGCCGAGGACACCATCGCCGAGATGCAGGCCCTCCAGGACCAAGGCGCGATCCGCTTCACCGGCATGTCGGGGAATCTGCCCAACCTTCCGGAGCACATCGCGATCGGGGCGTTCGACGTTTTCCTCCTCCCCTACTCGGCGCTCGACCGCTCCCACGAGGAACTCATCAGCGCCGCCGCGGCAGCCGGCGCGGGGACGATCGCTCACGGCTCAATCGCCCGCCCGCTCATGGCTCCGCCCGAGGCCATGCCGGAGCCGATGCGCCGGCCGCTCGCCGACCGCCACGCGCGACTCGCCGCCGCCGACCTGGACGATCTGGCGGACGGCGCTTCGACGATGGAACTCCTGCTCCGCTTCATCCTCACTCACCAAGATCTGCACTCGCTGATCGTCGGCTCGACCCAGGTAACGCACGTGCAGGCCAACGTCGCAGCCGCCCAGAAGGGCCCACTCCCGATGGACGTGTACGACGCACTGCGGGACCGCCTCAGCGCGAGGTAGGAGGGGGGCGGTAAGGATCACGTTATGAGCCCCACACCGCGTTGATCTTGTGGTCTTTGTTGAGCGCCACCTGAACTTCAGCGAGAGCGTCATCGGTCTTCAGTGAGTTCGGCGGCGCCCCGGGCGCGCCCCTCGTCGAGGAACTCCACGAGGGCGTTCCCGGGCGTCGGCGGTGTGGACCGAGCGCTGGTTGGACTCGGTTGTCTTCGGGTGCTACCGACGCAGACGAAGGAGGAACGGTCCGGACTTCCACCTGGACGCCGTGCCCGGCGGCGGGCGATGGCCGCCAACGGTGCTCGCAACCAGAGCCGGGCAGACCGCCTACGAGCTCGGTCTGGCCTTCGGCGTCGCCGCCACCGGCAGCGTGATGGCAGCCGTGTACCGCAACCACGTGCAGGCCGCCTCCCCGGCAGGCGCGCCCGCAGACGTGGTGAGGGAGGCGGCTGGCAATCTCGGCGGCGGCCTGGCCATCGCCGAACGCCTCCCCGGCGAGCTCGGCGAGGCGATGGCTGCAACCGTGCACAACGCTTTCGCCTCCGGACTGCACGCCGCCGCGATCATCAGCGGCGGGCCGGCTGCAGCGCTGCTTGTGCTCGCGCTTCTGCTCCTGCGGCGCGTCGCACCACCGGCACCCGAGAAACCCCTGCTGCACAGGAAGTCCCGGCCGACGGTGCCCTCGCCGATGAGCTCGCGCGGGAAGTCGTCGAAGGCGCCGAACATGTGGAAATGCGGGCGCCCAGACGGCGAAGACCCGGCGCTACCCCGACACCCTCGAACAGGCCCGCGCCGAGTACACCGCCCCTATAACCTCGCTGACCCGTGGATCATCCCCTCAGCGCCGACAACCAGGGCGGACAGTCCCTTCCTTCTCGGCACGCAACACCACATCACCGCAGTTCAAGGCCGGGCTCGTTGGATTCTGCTCCGTTGCTACCGGGGCCCCTGCCGGGACACCGGCAATCCCTGCGTGGGCAGACCCACGCCGTCCGCAACGGAACTCCCCGGCTCGCGCTAGCACAGGTCAGTACTGCCGGGATCCCTATCACCGCCGGTTGACCGGCTCGGCATCGAGAGGACCAGAGTAAATCAAGCGATTGCTTGACACGCTTGCGATCGTGGACCTAGTGTTGCGGCGCCCGTACCGATTTCCGCGTGCCGTCGGACACCGGCACTGACGCGTAGGAGAGAAGATGGATCTTGGGCTCTCAGGGCGGTGCGCCCTGGTAACAGGTGCGAGCGCCGGTATCGGCATGGCGACGTCGCGTATGTTGGCCGCTGAAGGAGCACGGGTCGTTCTGGTCGCGCGACGGCTTGACCTTCTTGAGGAACTCGCGGAGGAGATCGCGGCCGAGGGCCACCCGCGACCCCTCTGTTTGGCGGCCGACCTTACCGACCCGAGCGCGGCGGTACGGTTGAGACAGCAAGTGGAGGAACGCCTTGGCCTACTCGACATCCTGATCAACAACGCCGGGCGCGCCGAACCTGCGGGCGCCGACCTCGACGAGGCGCTGTGGCAGAGTCAGTTCGAACTCAACTTCCACTCCAAGCGGCGGTTGGCCCAGGAATTTCTGCCCCTTATGGCGGCAGGCGGCCGGGGGCGTGTCGTGAATCTCGTTGGCATCCTTGAGCCCGTCGCGGTGTCGGCGGCTCAGGCGGCGGTCGCGGCGTGCATTCTCTGGGCCAAGGGGTTCTCGCGCACGGTCGCATCGCAGAAGGTCACCGTGAACTGCGTGGCGCCGGGGCGAATCGACAGCGAGCAACTCCGCGCCCACTTTCCCACGCAGGAGGCCCGGGAGGAGTTCGCCCGCAAACTGATCCCCGCCGGCCGGTTCGGGACTGCCGAGGAAGCGGCCGCGCTCATCGTGTTCCTCGCCTCGGGGCCGGCAGGTTACATCACTGGAGAGACCTTCACCGTCGACGGGGGCATGCACCGGTCCATCTAGACCTGTGCGGCGTGGCACCTTGGCCACGTGCAGCCGCCCCTCCTCATCGACGCTGACGTCGACACCGAGCCGGGAGGCGACATCACGCAAAGCCAGGTGCAGGACCGGGGCGTGCTCGGCCGGCGGGGTCTCGGGGCTTTCCGGCAGCCGCGGATCCGTCAGCACCGCCCCTTGGCAGCCTCCTGGTCCGGGCCGTCCAGTAGCTGGCCGCGCGGATCCCGCCGGCGAACCGAGGCCTCGGCATAGACGAGTCTTGCGGCCCCAGCCAGCGATCATCGAAGGCCTGCTGCGAACGAGTCGATCGGCCCACCGGCGACGCGAATGGTTCAGACAATCAGTTATCGTTTGCGACATATATGTCGCAAACGATACGGAGTTGACTGATGGCTGTGAGTCGCGATCAGATCATTGTCGCCGCGATCCAGCACCTCAACCACGACCCGGCCGCGTCGATGGCCGACATCGCCGAGGCGACCGGAGTGAGCCGCGCCACCTTGCACCGGCACTTCACCGGTCGAGAAGAACTGCTGCTCGCACTCGGCCACCGCGCGCTGGATCGATGGGAGGAGGCCCAGTACAGGGCCGGGATCGAGCAGGCCGCCCGCTCCGTGGAGCCGGTGGTGATCACCACCGCTCTGAGAGAGATGCTGAGTGGACTGATCGGCGAGGCCGAGGAGTACAACTTCGCGCTCACCGACCTGGTGATGTCGGTGCCCGAGCTGCGAGAACGCGGTGACGAGCTGGAGGGCAGGGAGATCGCGCTCTACCAGGCGGCCCAGCGCGCCGGGGTCCTGCGGGCCGACCTGCCGGTGCGGTGGATCAGCAATACGGTGTACGGCCTGCTGCTCGCCGTACGGGAAAGCCTGAACCGGGGCGACGTCGCACGGCGCGACCTTCCCGGGATGCTGCACGAGACCTTCTTCCGCGGCGCCGGCGAGCACGATCCTCACCATGGCGGCGGTTCGCAGGGTAAGGCCGGGAGAAGGGCATGACGCGCACCTCCTACGCGCCGTCGACGGAGCCCGGTGTGTCGCGGCGGCGGCGCTGGGCCGGGCTGGCGGTACTGTCGGCGAGCCTGCTGCTGGTGGTCATGGACATGACCATCCTCAATGTCGCCCTGCCCGCGATCTCGGCCGACCTGCGTCCCGGTTCGGTCGAGTTGCTGTGGATGGTGGACGTCTACGCGCTGGTGCTGTCCGGTCTGCTGGTCACGGTGAGCGCGCTCGGTGACCGATGGGGCCGCAAGAGGATGCTGCTCACCGGTTTCTCACTGTTCGGGCTGGCCTCCACGGTGGTGCTCTGGGCCGACTCACCCGGCGAAGTGATCGCGGTGCGGGCGATGCTCGGCGTCGGCGGCGCCATGATCATGCCGTCCACGCTGTCGATGATCCGCACCCTGTTCACCGACCCCAGGGAGCGGGCGACCGCGCTGGGTGTCTGGGCCGCGATGGCCGCCCTGGGCGGCGCGCTCGGGCCGATTCTGGGCGGGTTGCTGCTGGAGCACTTCAGCTGGCACGCGGCGTTCCTGGTGAACGTTCCGGTGATGGCGGTGGCGATCGTCGCCGGTCTCTTCCTGCTCCCTGAGTCGCGCAACCCGCGCCCGGGCCGCTGGGACGTGTTCGCCACGGCGCTGTCGATCACCGGGATGGTCACCCTGGTCTACTCGATCAAGCAGTTCGGTAAGGAGGGCCCGGCCGGCATCGGCCCGTGGCTCACCCTCGGCCTCGCCGTGGTGGTTCTCACCTGGTTCGTCCGGCGCTGCCTGAACCGGTCCGACCCGCTGCTGGAAATTCGCCTGTTTCGCAGCCGGCCGTTCACCGCGGGCACGATCGCCGCGCTGAGCACGTCGATCGGGATGGCGGCGATGATGTTGCTGATGGCGCAGTGGATGCAGCTCGCAGGCGGCTACTCCCCGCTGGAGACCGGCGTGCGGCTGCTGCCGACCGCGCTGGGCGCGCTGGTGCTGTCGCCGCTGGCGCCCTCGCTGGCGGTGCGCGTCGGAACCCGCCCGGTACTGGCCGGAGGGCTGGCGGTGGCCGGGCTGGGATTCGGCGTGCTGTACGCCGCGCCCGTCACCTATCCGTGGATCGCCGTGTCGCTGCTGCTGATCGGGCTGGGTATGGGCTCGCTGGCGATCGCCTCGGCGGTCATCATGGCCGGTGCGCCGCCAGAGAAGGCGGGCAGCGCCGCCGCGATCGAGGAGACCAGCTACGAACTGGGCGGCGTACTCGGCGTCGCGGTGCTGGGCAGCGTCGCCGCGGCCGTGTACCGGGAGGCGCTGCCGGCCGCCGCGGGTGATGCCGCCCGCGAGTCGCTGGCCGCCGCGCTCGAGGTCGCCCGCCAGACCGGAGCCACGGGAGCGCACCTGGCCCAGCAGGCCAAGGTGGCGTTCACCTCGTCGTTGGAGATGACCGGGCTGGCCGGGGGAGTGCTCATGCTCGCCGCCGCGCTCGCCGTCTGGTGGCTCGTCCCGCGCGACCTCGATGTCACCGCCGGGCACAACTGATCGCCACACGCCGCCGACCAGGGGTGACTTGTTCTTCGATCAGGCCGATGGGCGGCTCGGCCTCAACATCGAGGACCTGGACCTGGACCTGGCAGGGCGCCGGGCGCGGGTGAAGGCCAAGGGCACCCGTGCCACGTTACGCTGCCGAGCTTACGACCCGGGCCGTTGGTGCGGGAGTCGCTCGACGCCGGTGAGGACGGCTCAACTTTCGAGGGGATTCAGGCCCGCTGGGCGCTGAACTGAACTCTGCTGCCGGAGTCATCGAGGTTCGGGCCATCGACTGTCCGCACGGGTCTGGTTTCCGGAAAATGGCGTGACGGCCTCCGGCACAATGCCGGAGGCCGTCACGATGTCCGCTCGAAGCCGAGCGGTCTCAGATGAAGTTGGTCTTACTTGAAGCGGCGCAGGCGCAGGCTGTTGCCGACCACGAAGATCGAGGAGAACGCCATGGCGGCTCCGGCGATCATGGGGTTGAGCAGGCCGAGTGCGGCCAGGGGCAGGGCGGCCACGTTGTAGGCGAAGGCCCAGAACAGGTTGCCCTTGATGGTGGCCAGGGTGCGGCGGGACAGGCGGATGGCGTCGGCGGCCACCCGCAGGTCGCCGCGGACCAGGGTGAGATCGGAGGCCTCGATGGCGGCGTCGGTGCCGGTCCCCATGGCCAGGCCGAGGTCGGCCTGAGCCAGTGCCGCGGCGTCGTTGACGCCGTCGCCCACCATGGCCACCGACCTGCCCTCGGCCTGCAGGCGCTTGATGACGTCGACCTTGTCGGCGGGCAGCACCTCGGCGATCACCTCGTCGATGCCGACCTCGGCGGCCACCGACCGGGCCACGGTCTCGTTGTCGCCGGTGAGCAACACCGGCCTCAGTCCCAGCGCTCGGAGATCGCGGATGGCCTCGGCCGAGGTCGGCTTGACCGTGTCGGCCACCACCAGCACCGCGCGGGCCTTCCCATCCCAGCCGGCCGCGACGGCCGTACGGCCGGCGGCCTGAGCCGCTTGCAGTTTCCGTTCCAGTTCCACCGGCAGGTGCTGTGACCACTCGGCGAGCAGTGCGGGACGGCCCACCAGCACGGCGTGCCCGTCGACGATGCCTTGGACGCCGAGGCCTTCGAGGTTGGCGAAGTCCTCGGCGGCGGGCAACTCTCCCACGCGCTCGGCGGCGCCCCGGGCGACGGCCTGGGCGATGGGGTGCTCGGAGGCGTGCTCCAGGGCGCCGGCCAGGCGCAGCACCTCGGTGGCGTCCTCGCCGTCGGCGAGGTGGACGTCGGTGAGGGTCATCTTGCCTTCGGTGACGGTGCCGGTCTTGTCGAGCACGACGGTGTCGATCTTCCTGGTGGATTCCAGGACCTCGGGGCCCTTGATCAGGATGCCGAGCTGGGCTCCGCGACCGGTGCCGACCAGCAACGCGGTCGGGGTGGCCAGGCCCAAGGCGCAGGGGCAGGCGATGATCAGCACGGCGACCGCGGCGGTGAAGGCCGCACCGACACCGTCGCCGGTGCCCAGCCAGTAGCCGAGCGTTCCGACGGCCAGCGCGATCACGATCGGGACGAAGATCCCGGAGATGCGGTCGGCCAGCCGCTGGACCTGGGCCTTGCCGGTCTGGGCGTCGGCGACCAGCTTGGCCATCTGGGCGAGCTGGGTGTCTGCGCCGACGCGGGTGGCGCGGATGAGCAGGCGGCCACCGGCGTTGACGGTGGCGCCGGTCACCGTCTCGCCGGGACCCACCTCGACCGGCACCGACTCGCCGGTGAGCATGGAGGCGTCGATGGCGGAGGAGCCCTCTTCGATCACACCGTCGGTGGCGATCTTCTCGCCGGGCCGGACTACGAACCGGTCCCCGACCTTGAGCTGGTCGGAGGGGATGCGGCTCTCGTGGCCGTCGCGCAGTACGGCGACGTCCTTGGCGCCGAGCTCCAGCAGGGCCCGCAGGGCGGCGCCGGCGCGGCGCTTGGAGCGGGCCTCGAAGTAGCGCCCCGCCAGGATGAACGCGGTCACGCCCGCGGCCGCCTCGAGGTAGATGTTGCCCGAGCCGTCGGTGCGCTCGATCGTGAACGCGAACGGGTGAGTCATACCCGGGGTACCCGCGCTGCCGAGGAACAGCGCCCACAACGACCAGCCGAGAGCGGCGATGGTGCCGAGCGAGACCAGAGTGTCCATAGTGGCGGCGCCGTGGCGCAGGTTGATCCACGCGGCCCGGTGGAAGGGCCAGCCCGCGTAGACCACGACCGGTGCGGCCAGGACGAGCGACAGCCACTGCCAGTTGGTGAACTGCAGCGCCGGGATCATCGCCATCGCGATCACCGGCACGGCGAGTACCACCGCGGTGACCAGCCGCTGGCGCAGCGGCTGAAGTTCATCGGCCGGGTCGGTCTGTGGTCCGTCCTGCTGTGTGCCGCTGTCCGGCTTCACAGGAAGCGCGGCGGTGTAGCCGGTCTTCTCGACTTCGGCGATGAGCTCTTGCGGGTCGATGCCCTCGCTGAAGGTGACCTTGGCCTTCTCGGTGGCGTAGTTGACGGTCGCACTCACGCCGTCGAGCTTGTTGAGCTTGCGCTCGATCCGGTTGGCGCAGGACGCGCAGGTCATGCCACCGATCGAGAGTTCGACCGTGCCTTGCGGCCTGTCGTCGGTGAGGGGGGACATCACCTGCTCCTTTCG
>NZ_JBSFWD010000115.1:0-10585 GCF_053592655.1 Streptosporangium sp. NPDC002607 | reverse complement strand
CATACCCCAAGCCCTCCTCCGCCAGCTCCTCATACAACCCGTCCAGCTCGATCACGGACGCCCCGGCCGGCGGCCACACCGCCACATCGAACGGCTCGGCAGGCGAAGCACCCGTGCTGAGAACACCGGTCGCGTGCCGCACCCAGGGCTGGTCCGGCGCGTCAGCCGACCGGGCGTAGATCGCCAGGTTCCTGCGGCCTGTCTCGTCGGATGCGCTCACCACCACCTGGACGGCGACGGCATCGTCCGTACCGAGCACCAGCGGGGCGGCCAGGGTGAGTTCCTCCACCCGGTCGCAGCCGACCTGGTCCGCCGCCCGGATCGCCAGTTCCAGGAACCCGGTGCCGGCGAACAGCGCCGTACCGGCCACCACGTGATCACCCAGCCACGAATGCGACGCGAGCGACAAACGACCCGTCAACAACACCCCATCCGAGTCCGCCAGGCCCACCGCCGCACCTAGCAGCGGATGCCCCGTCGCCGCCTGCCCCAGCGCACGAGCATCGCCACCCTGCTTCGGGCCCGGCCAGAACCTCTGGTGCTGGAAGGCGTAGGTCGGCAGCTCCACCAGGCGCCCGCCCGAAAGCACCGCCCGCCAGTCCACCGCCACCCCGCGGACGAACAGCTCAGCCGCCGAGACCAGCACCCGGTCCATGCCGCCCTCGTCACGGCGCAAGGTCCCGGCGACCACCGCGGTGACCCCCGCCGCGTCCACCGCCTGCTCGATCCCCAGCATCAGCAGCGGATGCGGGCCGACCTCGACGAACGCCCGATACCGCTCCGCCAGCAACCGCTCGATGGCCGGCGCGAACTCCACCGTGCGCCGCACGTTCTCATACCAGTAGCCGGCGTCCAGCTCCGTGCCCTCCAGCCACCGCCCGGTCGCGGTCGACAGCATCGGCACCCGCGCCGCATGCGGCGCCACCTCCGCCAGATCCACCAGCAGATCGTCACGGAACCGCTCGACCTGCGGCGAATGCGCGGCGAAGTCCGCACCGGCCAACTGCCAGCGCATCACCCCATCGGCGGACAACCGCCGCTCCAGCACCCGCATCGCATCCGGATCACCGGCCACCGTCACCACCCGAGGCCCGTTGACCGCCGCGATCGAGATCCGATCCAGCAAGCCCTCGGCGACCAGGGCCGCGCGCACCTGCTCCACCGGCGCCATCACCGACAGCATCACCCCATGCCCGGACAGCCGTTCACCGATCAACCGGCTGCGCAACGCCACCACCCGGGCGCCGTCCTGCAACGACAGGCCACCCGCCACCACCGCCGCCGCGATCTCACCCTGCGAATGCCCCACCACCGCGTCCGGGCGAACCCCCAGCGACTCCCACACCGCCGCCAGCGACACCATCACCGCGAACGACACCGGCTGCACCACATCCACCCGATCCAGCCCCGGAGCACCCTCCACCTGCCGGACCACATCCAGCAACGACCACCCCGACCAGTCCACGAACGGCTCCAGCGCCGCCGCGCACTCGGCCATCCGCCCGGTGAACACCGCCGACTCCTCCAGCAGCGCGGCACCCATGCCCACCCACTGCGCCCCCTGGCCCGGGAACACCCACACCGACTTCCCATCGACGTCCGCCACACCCGCGACCACGCGCGTCGCCGACTCACCGGAAGCCACCGCGGCCAGCCCCGCCAGCAGCTCCTCATGACCGTCTCCGATGACCACGGCCCGATGCTCGAACACCGACCGCGACACCACCAGCGACGAGCCCACATCCACCGGGTCGAGATCACCGTGCGCCTCCAGGTGCGCACCCAGGCGACCCGCCTGATCGTGCAGCGCCTGACCGGTCTTGCCCGAGATCACCCACGGCACCACACCCGCTGTCGGCGCCACGTCCTCCACCCGCGGCTCGGCCTGCGGCGCCTCCGGACCCTGCTCCAAAATCATGTGCGCGTTCGTGCCGCTGACCCCGAACGACGACACACCCGCCCGGCGCAGCCAGCCCGTCTGCGGCCACTCCACCGCCTCGGTCAACAGCTCCACCGCACCCGAGGCCCAGTCCACATGCGACGACGGCGTATCAACATGCAACGTCTTCGGCACGATGCCGTGCCGCATCGCCATGATCATCTTGATCACACCCGCGACACCAGCCGCCGCCTGGGTGTGACCGAGGTTCGACTTGATCGAACCCAGCAGCAGCGGCCGATCCTCATCTCGCTCCTGGCCGTAGGTGGCCAGCAACGCCTGCGCCTCGATCGGGTCACCCAACGTCGTGCCCGTTCCATGCGCCTCGACCACGTCCACCTCGGCCGACGACAGCCCCGAAGCGGCCAGCGCCTGACGGATCACCCGCTGCTGCGAAGGACCGTTCGGCGCGGTCAACCCGTTCGACGCACCGTCCTGATTGATCGCCGAACCACGTAGGATCGCCAGGACCTGGTGACCGTTGCGCTGAGCGTCCGACAGCCGCTCCAGCACGAGCACGCCCACACCCTCAGACCAGGTCGTGCCGTCAGCGGTGTCGGCGAACGCCTTGCACCGGCCGTCCGACGACAGCCCACCCTGACCGCTGAAATCGACGAACACCAACGGCGACGCCATCACCGTCACGCCACCGGCCAAGGCCAGACTGCATTCACCCGATCGCAGGGCCTGCGCGGCCATGTGCATCGCCACCAGCGACGACGAGCAAGCGGTGTCCACCGTCACCGCCGGGCCCTCCAACCCCAACGCGTACGCGACGCGACCGGTGACGACGCTCCCAGCGCTGCCGTTGCTGACGAAGGTCATCGCCTCCGGCGGGAACTCGGCACTCGTCCCGTAGTCGTGGTAGAGCACCCCGGCGAACACGCCGGTACGGCTACCGCGCAGCGAGACCGGGTCGATCCCCGCTCGCTCGATCGCCTCCCAGGACGTCTCCAGCAGCAGCCGCTGCTGCGGGTCCATCGCCAGCGCCTCGCGCGGCGAGATGCCGAAGAACCCCGGGTCGAATTCGGCCGCGTCGAAGAGGAACCCGCCCTGGAAGTCCAGCTCGCCGCGCGTCTGCCAGCCTCGGTCCCGTGGCAGCGGGGAGATGGCGTCCTGGCCTCCGGCGACCAGCCGCCACAGGTCCTCCGGAGAGCTCACCCCGCCCGGATAGCGGCAGGCCATCGACACGATCGCGATCGGATCGTCCGCCACCGGCAGCACCGCCGACGGCACCCCCGCACGCACCTGCTCGCCCAGCAACTCCGCCAGCAGGAAGTCCGCCAGGACGGCCGGCGTCGGGTAGTCGAAGACCAGCGTCGCCGGCAGGTTCAAGCCGGTCGCGGCACGGAGCGCGTTACGGAATTCGACCGAGGTCAGCGAGTCGAACCCGAGATCCTTGAAGGCCCGCTCGGTCTCGATCGCATCCGCGTTGGGGTGCCGCAGCACTACGGCGACCTGCTCGCGGACCATGTCCCGCAGGACCTGCGACCGCTCGCCCGCCTCCAGCTCACGCAGCCGCGCCCGCAGGGCGGAAACGGCCGACTGCTCCTCTTCCCGGACGGTACGGCCCGCCTCGACCAGGCTCAGCACCTCCGGCAGATCGCCGAGCAGAGCGCTCTGCCGTACGGCGGTGAACGTCAGGGCGAACTGCTCCCAGGCGATATCCGCGACCGCCACGGTCGCGTCCCGGTGCGCGACCGCCCGCCACAGCGCGGTGACGGCCGCTCCCGGCCCCATCGCCCGCACGCCACGCCTGGACAGGTAGTCCTGTGCCCCGTCGGCGGCGGCCATGCCATCCCCGACCCATGGGCCCCAGGCGACCGAGGTCGCCACGACCCCGCGTGCCCGCCGCCGGTCGGCGAGAGCGTCAACAGAGGCGTTGGCGGCGGCGTAGGCGGCCTGGCCACCGCTGCCCCACACCGCGGCGATCGAGGAGAACAGCACGAAGAAGTCGAGCTCGCGGTCGCCCAGCAGCGCGTCGAGGTTCAGCGCGCCGACGACCTTCGCCCGCATCACCTCGGCCAGCTCGGCGGCGTCCAGCCCGTCCAGGTTGTTCGCCGGGCTGATGCCTGCGGCATGGACGACCCCGGTCAGCGGGTACTCAGCCGGGATGTCGGCCAGCACCGCCGCGAGTGCGTCCGCATCGGCCACGTCGCATGCCACGATGCTCACCCGGGCACCCAGCGCGGTCAGCTCGTCGCGCAGCTCGACCGCACCGCCTGCCGCCATGCCCCGCCTGCTGGTCAGTACGAGATGTTCGACGCCCTGGGCGGCCAGCCACCGGGCCACGTGAGCACCGAGCGCGCCGGTGCCACCGGTGATCAAGACCGTGCCGCGCGGTCGCAGCGTGGCGTCAGTGCCCCGGTAAGGGGCGTGAGCCAACCTGCGGCCGTAGACGCCGGTCGAGCGGATCGCCACCTGATCCTCGGAGCCGGGCACGGTGAGGACGCCCGCCAGCCAGGTCACCACCCGCTGGTCCAGCGTCTGGGGAAGGTCGATCAGGCCACCCCAGCGCTGGGGGTACTCCAGCGCGGCCACCCGGCCGAGGCCCCACACGCCCGCCTGAGCCGGGATCGGCGCCGTGTCGGACCGCCCGAGCGAGACCGCGCCCTTCGTGACACACCACAGTGGCGCCTCGACACCGGCATCGCCCAGTGCCTGCAGCAAGGTCATCGTCAGCGCCGAGCCGTCCGAGACACCCGGCTCCGTGGTCTCACCCAGCGCCAGCAGCGACACCACCCCGGCCGGCTCCGCGTCGGCGCCGAGGCGCTCGCGTACCTGCTCGGCGAGCGCGGCCCGGTCCTGGCCGGATACGTCCAGCCGTACGGCCGCCGCCCCGAACATCTGGACCACGGACTCCGACCAGGCATCGCCGGCCGGCTCCGCGGGCACCACGACCAGCCAGGTGCCCGGCACAACGGCGGCCGAGACGCTGGTCAGTGGCTTCCAGATGACCCGGTATCGCCAGGAGTCCGCGACGGACGTCTCGCGTCGGGCTCGTCGCCACGACGTCAGCGCCGGCAGCACCGCGCCGAGCGTCTCCTGCTCCACGTCCAGCCGCGCCGCGAGGGACTGGAGATCCTCACGCTCAATGGTGGCCCAGAACTCCGCGTCCACCGGATCCGCCATGGCGGCACCCCTGGCGGGGGCACCGGTCTCGGGCCAGAACCGCTGGTGCTCGAAGGCATAGGTGGGCAGGTCGACCCGGCGCCCGCGCGGCAGCACCGTCTGCCAGTTCACCGGCACGCCGTGCACGTGTAGACGGGCCAGCGCCTCGGTAACGGCCTGGTGCTCGTCCCGGTCCCCGCGCAGTACCGGCACCACTACCGTGTGCGACTCAGACGCCTCCGGCTCGGTCGCGATGGTGTCCTGGGCCATGGCGGTCAGCACGCCGTCCGGGCCGAGCTCCAGGTAGGCCCGGACGCCCTGGCCGTGCAGGGTGCGGATGCCGTCGGCGAAGCGGACCGCGCCGCGGACCTGCTCCACCCAGTAGTCCGGCGAGCACAGCTGCTCGGCCGTGGCCGCCTGCCCGGTCAGGGTGGACACGATCGGAATCCTCGGCGCACCGTAGGTGAGCCTGCTCGCCAGTGTGCGGAAGTCCTCCAGCATCGGCTCCATCAACGGCGAGTGGAACGCGTGCGACACCCGCAACCGTCGCGTCTTGATCCCGCATTCCTCCAGCACCGCGACGATCGCGAGCAGCGGCTCCTCGACTCCGGCGATCACCACCGAGGTGGGACCGTTCACGGCCGCGATCGACACCTGGTCTTCGCGTCCGGCCAGCAGCTCGGCGACCTGCTCCTCGGAGGTCTGCACCGCCACCATCGCCCCACCGGCCGGCAGCGCCTGCATCAACCGCGCCCGGCCCGCCACCAGCGCACACGCATCGCTTAGCGACAGCACCCCGGCCACATGCGCCGCGCTGATCTCCCCGATCGAGTGCCCGGCCAGTACTTCGGGCCGAATCCCCCACGAGGAGACCAGCCGGAACAGGGCGGTCTCCACCGCGAACAGGGCCGGCTGCGCCCACCCCGTCTGGTCCAGCAACCCGGCCTGGTCACCGCCCGGCTCGGCGAACAGCACCTCGCGCAGCGGTCCGTCAAGCATCGGGTCCAGCTCGGCGATCACCTCGTCCAACGCCTGCGCGAACACCGGGAACCGCTCGTACAGCTCCCGGCCCATCCCCACCCGCTGGCTGCCCTGACCGGTGAACAGCACCGCGAGCCTCGGCTCCGCTCCCGCCACGCCGCGCACCACACCCGCGCTCGGCCGGTTCTCGGCCAGGGCGTCCAGTCCGGCCAGCACCCCATCGCGATCGGCGGCCAGTACCACCGCCCGATGCTCGAACGCCGGACGGGTCGCGGCCAGCGAGAACGCGGTATCGGCCAGTGCCACCTCACCGCGGCCCTCCACATGCGAGGCCAGCCGCCCGGCCTGCGCCCGCAACGCCTCCGCCGTACGGGCCGACACCAACACCGGCAGCACGTCCGCGGCCGGCGCCTCGTCCCGCGGCACCGTTCCGGCCTCGATCCGCGGGGCCACCGGCCCCTGCTCCAGGATGACGTGGGCGTTGGTGCCGCTGATTCCGAACGACGAAACCCCGGCCCGGCGCGGATGGCCGGTCTCCGGCCACTCGGTCGCCTCGGTCAGCAGCTCCACCGCACCCGAGGACCAGTCCACATGCGAGGACGGCTCGTTCACGTGCAGTGTCCTGGGCAGCACTCCGTGCCGCATCGCCATGATCATCTTGATCACACCGGCCACACCGGCGGCCGCCTGAGTGTGACCGATGTTCGACTTGACGGCCCCCAGCAGCAGCGGCCGGTCGGTCTCACGGTTCTGCCCGTACGTGGCCAGCAGCGCCTGGGCCTCGATCGGGTCACCCAGCGTCGTCCCAGTGCCGTGCGCCTCCACCGCGTCCACCTCGGCCGGCGACAAGCCCGCGCCGGCCAGCGCCTGGCGGATCACCCGCTGCTGCGACGGACCGTTCGGCGCGGTCAGACCGTTGGACGCACCATCCTGGTTGATCGCCGAACCACGCACGATCGCCAGGACCTCGTGGCCGTTGCGGCGGGCGTCCGACAGCCGTTCCAGTACCAGCACGCCCAAGCCCTCGGACCAGCTGGTGCCGTCCGCGCCGTCGGAGAACGCCTTGCACCGGCCATCAGGCGCCAGCCCTCCTTGGGCGCTGAAGCCGATGAACCCGAGCGGGGTGGTCATCACCGTGACACCGCCGGCCAGCGCCAGGCCGCACTCGCCCGAGCGCAGCGCCTGCGCCGCCATGTGCATCGCGACCAGCGACGACGAGCAGGCGGTGTCCACCGTCACCGCCGGGCCCTCCAGGCCCAGGGTGTAGGACAGGCGACCCGACAGCACGCTGGCCGCCATGCCGGTGATGGCGTGACCCTGTACATCCGCCTGAGCGTTCATCACCAGGCTCGCGTAGTCCTGGCCGTTGGTGCCCACGAACACACCGGTGGAGCTGCCCTTCAGCGAGACCGGGTCGATGCCGGCCCGCTCGACCGCCTCCCACACCCCCTCCAGCAGCAGCCGCTGCTGCGGGTCCATCGCCAGCGCCTCACGCGGCGAGATCCCGAAGAATCCGGCGTCGAATCCGGCCACATCCGCCAGGAACCCACCCTGACCGGTCGCACTACCGCCCTGACCATTGGAGCCCCCCGCCGACAGCATCTCCAGATCCCAGCCCCGATCGGCGGGGAAGGGCGAGATCGCGTCCTCGCCCTCGGACAGCAACCGCCACAGCTCTTCCGGCGAGTTCACCCCACCGGGGAACCGGCAGCTCATCCCCACGATCACGATCGGATCGTCCGCCACCGACGCTCTCGGTCCGGCCACCCTGCCCGACGCCACCGCCAGGTCCTGCCGGCCCAGCAGCTCCGACACCAGGAACCGCGCCAGCACGATCGGCGTCGGGTAGTCGAACACCAGCGTCGCCGGCAGCCGCAGCCCGGTGACGCCGTTGAGCCGGTTACGCAGCTCAACGGCGGTGAGGGAGTCGAAGCCGAGCTCGCGGAACTCGCGTCCGGGTTGGACGGCCTCTCCCGAGGCATGCCCCAGTACCGCCGCCGCCTGGGCGCGCACCAGGTCCACCACCAGCCGCACCTGCTCGGCCTCACCCAGCCCCGCCAGCCGCCGTACCAGCTCCGCGTCCCCGCCCACGGGGACGGAGACCGCCGACCGGCGGCCAGCGCGCACCAGGCCGCGCATCAGGTGCGGCACCTCGGGGAACGTGCGCAGCACCGACAGCTCCAGCCGCGCGGCCACCAGCGCCGCGTGCTCCGACGCGGCAGCCAGCTCGAACATCGCGAGCCCCTGCTCGGCCGACAGCGCCGGCATCCCCGCCCGCGCCATCCGCTGCAGATCTATCGTCCCCAGCCCGCCGGTCATCCCGGTCTCCTGCGCCCACAAGCCCCAGGCCAGCGACGATCCAGACAGCCCTTCGGCCCGGCGTAGCTGAACCAGCGCGTCGAGGAACGCGTTCGCCGCCGCGTAGTTGCCCTGCCCGGCGTTGCCCGTCACCCCCGCCATGGAGGAGAACAGCACGAACGCCGCGAGGTCCAGGTCCCTGGTGAGCTCGTGCAGGTGCCAGGCCGCGTCCGCCTTCGGACGCAGCACCGTCTCCAGCCGCTCGGGCGTCAGCGACGGAATCGTGCCGTCGGCCAGCACACCGGCGGTGTGGATGACCGCGGTCAGCGGATGCTCGTCGTCCACCTGTGCCAGCAGGGCCGCCACCGCGTCCCGGTCGGCCATGTCGCAGGCGGCGATCGTTACCTCGACACCGTGTGCGATCAGCTCGGCCTGCAGCTCCACCGCGCCCGGAGCCTCCAGGCCCCGGCGGCTGGTCAGCAGCAGATGCCGCATACCCCGCTCGGCCACCACATGCCGCGCGAACAGCGCGCCCAGACCACCGGTGCCACCGGTGATCAACACCGTGCCCTCCGGATCCCAGGCACCGGGGTTGTCACCGGAGACATCCGCCCCGACATCACCGGGCAGCACCCGCGCCAGACGCGGAACCCACACCTCCCCCTCGCGTACCGCCACCTGCGGCTCGCCCGAGGCCAGCACCCCGAGCAGTGCGTCGAGCAGGACCGGCCGCGAGGACTCCTGATCATCCACGTCGACCAGCACGAACCGGCCCGGGTTCTCCGACTGGGCGCTACGGACAAGACCCCACACCGCCGCCGTGACCGGGTCCGGTGCCGCCTCACCCTGTGCACCCTGCGCGCCGGCACCGGTCACGACCGCATCCCGGGTGAGAACCACCATCCGGGAGTCGCTGAAGCGTTCATCGGCCAGCCACCGCTGCAGCAGGTCCAGAACGCAGGCGGTCAGTTCATGCGCCGATTCCACCACCCCGGCCGCCGGGTCGGAGACCGCCTCCGTCACCACCACTGCCGGGACCGGACCCGCCTCAACCAGCGACGCCAGATCCGCGTGCACCGGCGGCAAAGCGCCACCCGAACCCCCGGCCGCGTCGTCATTGGACGCCCGCAACGCCGCCGCGACACCCAGCGTGTCCAGGCCAAGCAGCGCCACCGGTACCTGACCGGCTTCCGGCAGGCCGCCTGCCACGGCCCATTCCACCCGGAACAGCGTGTCTCGCCCGGCCCCGTGACCATCGGAGACCCCCAGCTGCTCGGCCGAGACCGACCGCAGCACCACCGACCGCGCCGACACCACCGGCGCACCCGTCACATCCACCGCGCTCAGCGACACCGCATCGCCGCCCACCCTGGCCAGCCGCACCCGCAACACCGACGCCCCGGCCGCGTGCAGGCACACCTCACCCCAGGAGAACGGCAACCGGCTCCCCTCCACCGGCTCCAGCCCGGCGAAGGTCACCGCGTGCAACGCCGCGTCCAGTAGCGCCGGGTGCAACCCGAACGAACCGGCCCCGCTGACCTGTTCCGGCAAACTCAGCTCGGCGAAGACTTCACCGTCAGCGCCCCGCCAGGCTGCCCGCAGCCCCTGGAACGCCGGGCCATAGGCGAACCCCTCCTCGGCCAGATCGTCGTACAGCCCCTCCAGCTCGATGGCGGTCGCGCCGGCCGGCGGCCACACCGCCGCATCGAACGGCACGGCTTCCGGAGCACCGGCCGCGAGCGTACCGGTCGCGTACCGTACCCAGGGCACCTCATCGGCCGCGTCCGCCGGGCGGGCATACACGTTCACCGGCCGGTGGCCCGTCTCCTGGGCGGCGCCCACCCACACCTGCACCGCAACCGCGTCACCCTCGCCCAGCACCAGGGGCGCGTCCAGGGTCAGCTCCTCCACCAGCTCACAGCCGACCTGGTCACCGGCCCGCACGGCCAGCTCCACGAACGCCGCGCCCGGCACCAGCACCGAACCCGCCACCACGTAATCGGCCAGCCACGGCTGCGACCGCAGCGACAGCCGTCCGGTCAGCACCACCCCATCGGAGTTGGCCAGCGGCATCGCCGCGCCCAGCAACGGATGATCCGTCGCGGCCAGCCCCAGCACCCGAGCATCCCCACTCTGCCGCGCGTTCGGCCAGAACCGCTGATGCTGGAAGGCGTAGGTGGGCAGGTCGACGCGGCGAGCACCCGGGAAGAGGGCCTGCCAGTCGACCTGCACGCCGCGGACGAACAGCTCGGCCGC
>NZ_JBSFWD010000114.1:0-10793 GCF_053592655.1 Streptosporangium sp. NPDC002607 | reverse complement strand
CTGGATGCGGTGGATCGTGGCCGGGTGCCGTTGTCGTGGGGTGAGGTGTGCCTGCACGCGTCCGGTGCTTCGGCGTTGCGGGTGCGGTTGGTGCGGTCGGGTGGCGATTCGGTGTCGCTGGTGGCGGTGGACGGGTCGGGTGCGCCGGTGGTGTCGGCGGGGTCGGTGGTGGTGCGGCCGGTTCCGGCTGAGTGGCTCGCGGTTGTCTCCGCTGGTCGTGGTGCCGGTCGGGATGCGTTGTTCGAGGTGGAGTGGGTTGCGGTGAGTGGCCTGCCGGTGGCTGAGCCGGTGCCGGTCGCGGTGCTCGGCCTGGACACGTTGGGTGCCGCTGGGGTGCTGCGGGCGGCTGGGGATTCGGCGCCGGTTCATGCGGATCTGCTGTCGCTGGCGGAGGCGGGTCCGGTGCCGGGTGTGGTGCTGGCGGAAGCGGTCTCTGTCCGAGCCGGCGGGGTCGTGGCGTCGGTGCACGAGTTGACCTCGGATGTTCTGGGTCTGTTGCAGGGGTGGCTGGCCGATGACCGGTTGGCTGATTGCCGTCTGGTCGTCGTCACTCGGGGTGCGGTCGCGGTGGGCGATGGTGAGGTGGTCACTGATCTGGCGGCTGCGGCGGTGGGGGGTCTGGTTCGTAGCGCGCAGTCGGAGAATCCGGGCCGGTTCGTCCTGGTCGACGTGGATGATCAGGAGTCTTCGCTCGCGACTTTGTCTGACGTGCTGCCTGGGGTTCTGACCTCAGGCGAGCCGCAGGTGGCGGTACGCGAGGGTGAGCTGCGGGTTCCGCGGATGGCGCGGGTGGCGCCAGGATCTGACGTTGGCGACGCGGTGGGCCGGGTCTGGGACTCCGAGGGCACGGTGTTGATCACTGGTGGTACCGGTGGTCTGGGTGGGTTGTTCGCGCGGCATGTGGTGGCCGAGCGTGGGGTGCGGCGTCTGCTGCTGACCAGTCGCCGGGGGTTGGACGCTCCGGGTGCGGTGGAGTTGCAGGCCGAGCTGATCGCGCACGGCGCCGAGGTCACGGTCGCCGCGTGTGACATGGCCGACCGGGAGCAGGTGGCGGCGTTGCTGGTCGGGGTGGATGCCGATCATCCGCTGACGGCGGTCGTTCACACCGCGGGTGTGCTGGCCGACGGCACGATTCCGTCGTTGACGGCGGAGGGTCTGGATGCGGTGCTGCGTCCCAAGGTGGACGCCGCCTGGCATCTGCACGAGCTGACCCGGGATCTGGATCTGGCCGGTTTCGTGGTCTTCTCCTCGATGGCCGGTGTCGTGGGTGCTCCCGGGCAGGGTAACTACGCGGCGGCGAACACCTTCCTGGATGCGTTGGCCGAGCATCGGCGGACCGAGGGGCTGGCGGCGTTGTCGCTGGCGTGGGGCGCTTGGTCGCAGGCCCATGGGATGACCGGCACGTTGAGCGAGATCGAGATGCGCCGGATCAACCGGACCGGAATGCCTCCGTTGTCGGCCGAGCAGGGGCTGGCGATGTTCGAGACGGCCGCTGCGTCGGATCGTCCGATGGTGGTGGCGGTGCCGCTGAACCTGTCGGTGCTGCGTGCCCTTCCCGAGGTGCCGCATCTGCTGCGGGGTCTGGTGCGCGCGGGCCGCCGCTCGGCGGTCGCCACCCAGATGGGCGGCGGCGTTGATGTTGTCGAGCGGCTGGCGGGGCTGGAGAAGGCCGATCAGGTTCAGCTGGTGCTCGAGTTGGTGCGGGCGCAGGCGGCGGTGGTGCTGGGGCACACGTCGGCGGATGCGATCCAGCCGGGACGGGAGTTCCGCGAGCTGGGCTTCGACTCCCTCACCACTGTGGAGCTGCGCAACCGGCTCAACGCGGCGACGGGGTTGCGGCTGCCGGCGACCCTCGTCTTCGATTACCCCACCCCGGCCATCCTCGCCGAACACCTCCTGGCGGAAATCGCTCCGGGAGAGAGCAAGGCCACGGAGCTGTCATTGCTGGCCGATCTCAACCGGTTCGAGACTGCTCTTTCCGATACCGCGCTCGACGATCTCGCCCGGAACGGCATCGTCACCCGGCTGCGGCAGCTGCTGGCGAAGGTGAGCGAGAGCGGCACGGAAACTAGTGAAATCGCTGTCGCCGGCATGCTCGAATCGGCGAGTACCAAGGACATCCTCGGCTTCATCGAAAGCGAACTGGGCCGTCTCAAAGACTTGTGATCTCCCGGCTCGCGAATACCCTGGAGGGCTCCTCCTATGTCGGAAGACCTGAAGCTCGTTGACTACCTCAAGTCGGTCGCCACCGATTTGCACGAGACCCGTCGACGACTCGAGGAGGTGGAGTCGGGCAAGCGCGAGCCGATCGCCATCGTGTCGATGTCATGCCGCTTTCCAGGTGGAGTCGGCTCTCCTGAAGATTTGTGGCGGTTGCTGGCTGAGGGTGAGGACGCGATCTCGCCGGTCCCGGTCGATCGGGGCTGGGATCTGGGGATGTCGTCAGGGCTGGGATTCGATGGGGAGGCCCAGGGTGGGTTCCTGGCGGATGCGGCGGGGTTTGATGCGGGGTTCTTTGGGATCTCGCCGCGTGAGGCGTTGGCGATGGATCCGCAGCAGCGGTTGCTGCTGGAGACCACTTGGGAGGCGATCGAGCGGGCGGGGATCGATCCGGTCTCGCTGAAGGGCAGCCACACCGGGGTGTTCGTGGGCACCAACGGCCAGGACTACATGAACCTGCTCATGAGCAATCAGGTGGATACGCAGGGTCATGGCGTCACCGGTCTGGCGGCCAGCGTGTTGTCGGGCCGCCTGTCCTACACGCTGGGGTTGGAGGGCCCGGCGGTGACGGTGGACACCGCCTGCTCGTCGTCGCTGGTGACGTTGCACCTTGCGGCGCAGGCGCTGCGGCAGGGGGAGTGCTCACTGGCGCTGGCCGGCGGTATCACGGTGATGACGTCGCCGTTGGTGTTCGTCGGGTTCAGCGCGCAGGGCGGGATGGCACCCGATGGTCGGTGCAAGGCGTTCTCCGACACCGCGGACGGCACCAGCTGGTCCGAGGGTGTCGGCGTGCTGGTGCTGGAGCGGCTGTCGGACGCTCAGCGCAACGGGCACCAGGTGCTGGCGGTGCTGCGTGGGTCGGCGGTCAACCAGGACGGTGCGTCGAACGGGTTGACCGCGCCGAACGGTCCGTCGCAGCAGCGGGTGATCCGCCAGGCGCTGGCCGGCGCCGGTTTGTCGTCGGCCGAGGTGGACGCGGTCGAGGCGCATGGGACCGGCACGGTTCTGGGTGACCCGATCGAGGCGCAGGCGCTGCTGGCGACCTATGGGCAGGACCGGGACGAGGGCCGGCCATTGTTGCTGGGGGCGATCAAGTCGAACCTCGGTCACACCCAGGCGGCGGCGGGTGTGGCGGGTGTGATCAAGATGGTCATGGCGATGCGGCACGGGGTGCTGCCCCGGACGTTGCATGTGGACGCGCCGTCCTCGCATGTGGACTGGGCCTCGGGTGCGGTGGAGTTGCTGACCGAGCCGACCGAGTGGCCGCACACCGGCCACCCGCGCCGGGCGGGTGTGTCGTCGTTCGGGATCAGTGGCACCAACGCGCACGTGATCCTCGAACAAGGGCCGGAAGCACCGGTAGGAGAAGACGCTTCGCAGGACCGGATACCGGCCGCCGATGCGGTGAGCGGTGTGGTTCCGATGCTGGTGTCGGGTCGTACGGCGGGGGCGTTGCGGGCACAGGCCGGGCGGCTGGCCTCGCACGTGGAGGGCCGCGGTGAGGCGGCGTTGGCCGATACGGCGTTCTCGCTGGTCACGACCCGTCCGGCGTTCGAGCATCGGGCGGTGGTGCTGGCCGGCGACCGTGATGGTGTGCTGGCCGGGCTGGATGCGCTGGCCGAGGACATGCCGAGTGCCGGTGTGGTGCGCGGGGTGGCCGCGACGCCGCCGCAGCTGGCGGTGCTGTTCACCGGACAGGGCAGCCAGCGGGCGGGGATGGGCCGGGAGTTGTATGCGCGGTTCCCGGTGTTCGCGCAGGCGTTGGACGAGGTGATCGCGGAGCTGGATCCGCTGCTGGACGGGTCACTACGGGAGGTGCTGTTCGCCGAGCCGGGCAGCGAGCAGGCCGGGTTGCTGGATCAGACCGGGTGGGCGCAGCCTGCGCTGTTCGCGGTGGAGACCGCGCTGTTCCGGCTGGTGTCCTCGTGGGGAGTGCGGCCGGGTGTGCTGGCCGGTCATTCGATCGGGGAGATCACCGCTGCCCATGTGGCCGGGGTGCTGTCCCTGAAGGATGCGTGTGTGCTGGTGGCGGGTCGGGCGCGGTTGATGCAGGCGCTGCCCGCGGGTGGGGCGATGGTGTCGGTGCGGGCCTCTGAGGAGGAGGTCGTCGGGCTGCTGGCCGGGCGCGAGGACCAGGTGTCGGTCGCGGCGGTGAACGGTCCGTCCTCGGTGGTGATCGCCGGGGTCGAGGAGGCGGTGCTGGAGGTGACCGCCGCTCTGGAGGAGCAGGGGGTCAAGACGCGGCGGTTGCGGGTGTCGCACGCGTTCCACTCGCCGTTGATGGAGCCGATGCTGGAGGGCTTCCGCGCCCTGGCCCGTACGTTGACCTACAGCGCGCCGAGGGTTCCGATCGTGTCCACGTTGACCGGGGAGGTGGCCACTGCGGAGCAGTTGTGTTCGCCGGATTACTGGGTGGACCAGGTCCGCGGCGCGGTCCGCTTCGCCGACGGGGTCCGCACCCTGCACGCGCGAGGCGCGCGAGCTTATCTGGAGCTGGGCCCTGACGGCGTGCTGACCGCCATGGCCGCCGGCACTCTGGATGCCGGCCGTGACGTGGACGAGTACGACACAGGTGTGGTGCTGGTGCCGGTGCTGCGCGGGGATCGGGACGAGCACATGGCGGTGATGACGGCGCTGGCCGAGCTGCATGTGCACGGGGTGCCGGTCGACTGGCAGACGGTGCTGCCGGGCGGACGCCGGGTCGATCTGCCGACCTACCCCTTCGAGCATCGGCGGTACTGGCCCGAGAGCACCGGTTCCGGTACCGGGAACGTGGCGGCGGCGGGCCTGGCCGCCGCCGGGCACCCGCTGCTGGGCGCGACAGTCGGGCTGGCCGACTCCGATGGGGTGCTGCTGACCGGCCGCTTGTCGCTGGCTTCGCATCCGTGGCTGGCCGATCACGTGGTGGCCGGGATGGTGTTCTTCCCGGGTACCGGGTTCCTTGAGCTGGCGGTCCGGGCGGGTGACCAGGTCGGTTGCAACCTGGTCGAAGAGCTGACCCTGGTCGCTCCGTTGGTGCTGGGCGAGCGGGACGTCGTCGCGATGCAGGTGTCGGTGGGCGCCGCTCAGGAGACGGGCCATCGGAGCGTGAGCATTTACGCCCGGTCGGCGCAGGCTGGAGAGGATGTGCCGTGGGTGCGGCACGCCACCGGCACGCTGGCCACGGGCACCCGCACGGCCGGTCCTGCCCCGATCGTGCCGTTCGACGCGACGGTGTGGCCCCCGGCCGGCGCGACCGCGATCGCGCTGGACGGTTTCTATGACCAGCTGGCCGAGAATCTGCTCGTCTACGGCCCGGTGTTTCAGGGGTTGCGGGCGGCCTGGTGGGGGGCCGAGGGTGGCGAGGTGTTCGCCGAGGTCGCCCTTCCCGAGCAGGTGGCGTCGAGTGCGGGTTCGTTCGGGGTGCATCCGGCGTTGCTGGACGCGGTGTTGCACGCGGTGACCTTCGCCGGGCTGGACACCGAGGCAGGTACGCGGTTGCCGTTCTCCTGGGGAGAGGTGAGCCTGCACGCCACCGGCGCGGCGATGCTGCGCGTACGGATGAGCCGGACCGCTGCCGACTCGGTGTCGCTGGTCGCGGTGGACGTCGCCGGGGAGCCGGTGCTGTCGGTGAGGTCCCTGCTGCTGCGCCCGTTCTCGCCCGACCAACTCGCCACCACGGGCGGAGGACAGGCGACGGCGGGGAACGGGTTGTTCCGGTTGGAATGGACTCCGCTGTCGGAGTTCCCCATGGTCGATTCGGTGCCGGTGGCAGCGGTCGGTTTCGCCGGGTTCGAGCCGGACGCGCTGGGTCTTGCGAGGGCGTGGGAGTCGGCCGGGCAGTCGGTCGCGGTTCATCGTGATCTGTCGGCGCTGGGCGAGGCGGGGCCGGTGCCGGAGGTGGTGCTGGCCGAGGTCGTGACCAGGCGGGCCGGGGACGTGGCGATCTCGGCGCACGAGGTGACGGCTGGGGTGCTGGGTCTGTTGCAGGGGTGGCTGGCCGATGAGCGGTGTGGTGGTTCGCGGCTGGTGGTCGTCACGCGGGGTGCGGTGGCCGCGGGTGAGGGTGAGGCGGTCGCTGATCTGGCGGCTGCGGCGGTGTGGGGTCTGGTGCGGTCGGCGCAGTCGGAGAATCCGGGCCGGTTCGTCCTGGTCGACCTGGATGATCAGGAGTCCTCGCTGGCGACTTTGCGCGATGTACTGCTCGCGGTGCCGGCCTCGGACGAGCCGCAGGTGGCGGTGCGCGACGGTGGGGTGCGGGCGCCGCGGCTGGCGTCGCTGGCCTCGGGGGCGGGTCTGTTGCCGCCGGCCGGTGAGGTGCCGTGGCGGCTGGGCAGCCGGGCCAAGGACAGCTTGGACGCGCTGGAGTTGCTTCCGTTCCCGCAGGCGGCCGAGCCGTTGGAGGCCGGGCAGGTGCGGGTGGCGGTGCACGCGGCGGGGGTGAACTTCCGGGATCTGCTGGACGGGTTGAACGCGCTGGGCTGGTTCCAGGACAAGGCTGAGGTCGCCGGTGTGGTGCTGGAGGTCGGCCCGGAGGTTGAGGACCTGCGTCCGGGGGACCGGGTGGTCGGTCTGGCCGAGGGCGCGTTCGGCCCGGTGGTCGTCACCGAGGCCACGATCTTGGTGAAGATTCCCGATCACTGCTCGTTCGAGCAGGCGGCGACGATTCCGGTGGCGTTCCTCACCACCTATTACGGGCTTATGGATCTGGCCGGGTTGCGGGCAGGCGAGCGGCTGCTGGTGCACGCCGGTGCGGGTGGTGTGGGCATGGCGGCGATTCAGCTGGCGCAGCGGCTGGGGGTGGAGGTGTTCGCCACGGCGAGCCCGGCCAAGTGGGACGTTCTGCGTTCGCTGGGCATCCCGGACGATCACATCGCCTCCTCGCGGAGTGTGGAGTTCGAGGAGCGGTTCCGCGCGGTGTGTGGTGAGCGGGGCATCGATGTGGTGCTCAACTCGCTGACCGGGGAGTTCATCGACGCCTCGGCACGACTGCTGCGCCCGGGTGGCCGGTTCATCGAGTTGAGCAAGCTGGACATCCGCGAGCAGGACCGCTTCCCGGGGCTGGAGTATCACTGGTTCGATGTGCTGGATGCCGGGCCTGAGCGGTTGCGGCAGATCCTGGCCGAGTTGATGGAGCTGTTCGCCGCTGGTGAGTTGCGGCCGTTGCCGGTGACGGCGTGGGATGTGCGCCGGGGCCGGGAGGCGTTCCGGTTCATGAGTCAGGCCAGGCACACGGGCAAGATCGTGTTGACCATGCCCCGGCGGTGGGAGCCGGAGGGTACGGTGTTGATCACCGGTGGTACCGGTGGTCTGGGTGCGGAGGTGGCTCGGCATCTGGTGGCCGATCGTGGGGTGCGGCGTCTGCTGCTGGCCAGCCGCCGGGGGTTGGACGCTCCGGGTGCGGTGGAGTTGCGGGCCGAGCTGATCGCGCACGGGGTCGAGGTCACGGTCGCCGCCTGTGATGTGGCGGATCGGGATCAGGTGGCGGCGCTGCTGGCGCAGGTCGATGCCGAGCACCCGCTGACCGCGGTGATCCACACCGCGGGCGTGGTGGACGATGGGACCATTCCCTCGCTGACGCCGGAGCGGCTGGAGTCGGTGTTGCGGCCGAAGGTGGACGCTGTCTGGCATCTGCATGAGCTGACCCAGGGTATGGATCTGGCCGGTTTCGTGGTGTTCTCCTCGCTGGCCGGGGTGATGGGCGGTGGTGGTCAGGGCAACTACGCGGCGGCCAATGCCTGGCTGGACGCGTTGATGGCGCGGCGCCGGGCGCTGGGGTTGCCGGGGTTGTCGCTGGCGTGGGGGTTGTGGGCGCAGGAGACCGGGATGAGCGGGGGCATGTCGCAGGTCGATGTGCACCGGGTGACCGCCGCCGGGCTGCCGCCGATCACCACCGAGCAGGGGCTGGCGCTGTTCGACGCCGCCATCGGGTCGGATGCACCGCTGGTGCTCCCGGTCCTGATGAACATACCGGCGATGCCCGCTCAGCTGGTGCCGCCGCTGCTGCGCGGTCTGGTGCGGGGCACCCGTCGTACGGCGGCTTTGGCGCATACGGCCGATGGAGGAGCGTTGGTGCGGCAGCTGGCCGCACTGACGCAGGCCGACCGGACCCGGTTCATGGTCGATCTGGTCCGCACTCAGGCCGCCACGGTCCTCGGACACCCCGACTCCGCGGCGGTGGACGTCCGGCGGGAGTTTCGTGAGCTGGGCTTCGACTCCTTGACCGCGGTGGAGTTGCGGAACCGGCTCAATACCGCGACCGGGTTGCGGTTGCCGTCCACGCTGGTGTTCGACTACCCGACGCCGGCCATACTGGCGGAGTTCCTGCTGGCCGAGTTGTTCGGTGAGGACGCCGACGTGGTCATTCCAGCGTCGGTGGTACCGGTCGCGGACGACCCGATCGTGATCGTGGGCATGGCCTGCCGTTATCCGGGCGGGGTCGAATCGCCGGAGGATCTGTGGCGACTGGTCAGTGAGGGTGGGGATGGGATCTCGCCGTTCCCGACGACGCGCGGCTGGGATCTGGCGGCCTTCTACAGCCCGGATCGGGAGAGCCAGGGCATCAGCTATGTGCGTGAGGGCGGGTTCCTGCACGAGGCGGGGCAGTTTGATCCGGGGTTCTTCGGGATCTCGCCACGTGAGGCGTTGGCGATGGATCCGCAGCAGCGGTTGCTGCTTGAGGTGTCGTGGGAGGCGATCGAGCGGGCGGGCATGGATCCGGTCTCCCTGCGCGGCAGCCACACGGGTGTGTTCGCCGGGATCATGTACCACGACTACGCGTCAAGCGTGGAGTTCCCGCCGGAGGCGATGGGCTTCATCAGCACCGGTACGGCGGGCAGCGTTGCGACCGGCCGGATTTCGTACGCGCTGGGGTTGGAGGGTCCGGCGGTGACGGTGGACACCGCGTGTTCGTCGTCGCTGGTGGCGATGCACATGGCGGCGCAGGCGCTGCGGTCGGGTGAGTGCACTCTGGCGCTGGCCGGTGGTGTGACGGTGATGGCCAACCCGGGCGCGTTCATCGGTTTCAGCGCGCAGGGCGGGCTGGCCGGCGATGGCCGGTGCAAGTCCTTCGCTGACGCGGCCGACGGGGTGAGCTGGTCCGAGGGCGTGGGCATGCTGGTGCTGGAGCGGCTGTCGGACGCGCGCCGTAATGGCCACCAGGTGCTGGCCGTGATGCGTGGGTCGGCGGTCAACCAGGACGGTGCGTCAAATGGGTTGACCGCGCCGAACGGTCCTTCCCAGCGGCGGGTGATCCGTCAGGCGCTGGCCGTCGCGGGCTTGAACCCGGTCGAGGTGGACGCGGTGGAGGGTCACGGGACTGGTACGACGCTGGGTGATCCGATCGAGGCGCAGGCGTTGCTGGCCACCTATGGTCAGGACCGGGACGAGGACCGTCCGCTGCTGCTGGGGTCGATCAAGTCGAACCTCGGTCACACCCAGGCGGCCGCCGGTGTGGCGGGTGTGATCAAGATGGTGCTGGCGATGCGTCAGGGGGTGCTGCCCAGGACGCTGCACATCGACGAGCCGTCCTCGCATGTGGACTGGGCCTCGGGTGCGGTGGAGTTGCTGACCGAGCCGGTGGAGTGGCCGGAGACCGGTCGTCCGCGTCGGGCGGGGGTGTCGTCGTTCGGGATCAGCGGCACCAACGCGCACATCATTCTTGAGCAGGGGCCGGAAGCACCGGTAGGAGAAGACAGTCCGCAGGGCCGGGTACCGGCTGCGGATGTGGTGCCGGTGCTGGTCTCGGCCAAGACGGGTCGGGCGTTGCGGGCACAGGCCGGGCGGCTGGTGTCGTTCCTGGACGGTGAGTCTGATCTGGGGCTGGCCGACGCCGCGTTCTCGCTGGCCACGACGCGGTCGGTGTTCGAGCATCGGGCGGTGGTGCTGGCCGAGGGCCGTGAGGGTGTGCTGGCCGGGCTGGGTGCGCTGGCCGAGGACCTGCCAGGTGCCGGTGTGGTGCGCGGGGTGGCCGCGACGGAGCCGCAGCTTGCTTTCCTGTTCACCGGTCAGGGCAGTCAGCGGGCGGGGATGGGCCGGGAGCTGTATGAGCGGTTCCCGGTGTTCGCGGCGGCGTTGGACGAGGTGCTCGCGGAGCTGGATCCGCTGCTGGACGGGTCGCTGCGGGAGGTGCTGTTCGCCGAGCCGGGGTCGGCCGAGGCGGGGCTGCTGGATCAGACCGGGTGGGCGCAGCCGGCGTTGTTCGCGCTTGAGACGGCGTTGTTCCGGTTGGTGTTCTCGTGGGGGGTGCGGCCGGATGTGCTGGCCGGTCACTCGATCGGGGAGATCACTGCGGCTCATGTCGCCGGGGTGCTGTCGCTGAGTGATGCGTGTGCGCTGGTGGCGGGCCGGGCGCGGTTGATGCAGGCGTTGCCCGCGGGTGGGGTGATGGTGTCGGTGCGGGCGTCCGAGGAGGAGGTCGCTGAGCTGCTGGTCGGGCGTGAGAAGGAGGTGTCGGTCGCGGCGGTGAACGGCCCGGCCTCGGTGGTGATCGCTGGGGTCGAGGGGCCGGTTCTTGAGGTGGCCGCCGCGTTGGAGGAGCGCGGGGTGCGCACGAAGCGGTTGCGGGTGTCGCACGCGTTCCACTCGCCGTTGAT
>NZ_JBSFWD010000113.1:0-12171 GCF_053592655.1 Streptosporangium sp. NPDC002607 | reverse complement strand
ACCTGGTACGACGACACGCTCCCAACGCGGCGATCGCGTTCAACAGCACCCCGACGGATCCCTTCGACGCAGCCGCCCGCTGGATCGACACTCCCGGACCGACCGGTTCCGGCTGACCAGCGCGGCACCTGGCCAAAGCACACCCCGGCCGCCGGGCTTCGGGGCGAAGCACCACCGGACCGCCGGCTCTCACCGCGTCTGGATCACTTCTCGGGGTTCCTCCACGACAAGCACGACGTAGTACAAGCGGTAGTAGTACACCGTCGGCTGGATCAGGGCCGGATGTCGGGACAGGCATCCGGCACGGTCATCGCAGCCGGACCTCAGTGACCGGCCACGGCGGCCAGCAGGTCGCCGGCACCGGCGGCAATGCCCAGGGCCCGGCCGCCGGGTAGTGCCGGCACCTCGGGTTGGACGGGGTTGACGCGCAGCAGGCGGCCGTGCGCGCGGCTGCGGGCGATGCGCTCCATGGGCAGGCGGACGACGGTGGGGGTGTTGTAGCCGCTGCCGATGTCCAGGACGAGCAGGCGCTCGTCGGCCGGGCCGTCGTCCAGCCATGCCTGCAGCCGCCGACCGGCGGGCAGGTAGGGATCGGGGATGTACTCCGGCCCTTTGTGCACGTTGAGGAACACCTCCCCGCCGCAGTTGGGGCAGGCCGGGATGGCGGCGGGGTCGGTGACGCGGCCAGTGGCCGGATCGTAGGCGGCCAGTGCGGCATCGATGATCGGTTTGCTGGACCAGGTATCGCGGGCGCAGGGCCGTTCGCACTGATAGCGGCCGTAGTCGCCCTGCGGGGTGAAGATCCGGCCGGCGTCGAAGCCGTTACGGGAGAACAGCGCGTCGACGTTGGAGGTCATCACGAAGTGGTGCCGGTCGCCGACCAGGTCGCGCAGCCCCCGGTAGACGGGGTGCGGGCCGGGGCCGAAGCGGATGTCGGTCACGTGCACCGACCAGTATCCCCACAGCAGGTCGGGTGGCAGCCGCAGGCCGATGAGCTGGTAACGGGCCCGCAACCCGAGGCGGTGCAGGGCGGGGAACAGTTCGGCGAACCGCCGGGTGTCGGTGTAGTCGTAGCCTGCGGCGACGGACAGCCCGGCGCCGGCGCCGATGAGGACCCGGTCGGCCTCCCCGATCCAGGAACGCAGCGTGTCCGCGGCGGCGCGCAGGTCCGTCAGGGTGGGACCACCGTGCGTCATGATCGCCGGGTCCAGTCGGTGAGTGCCCGCAGGTAGGCGGTGTGGTCGTCGGCGCCGTAGACGTTGAAGACCACTCGGTCCAGGCGGCCTGGATGCGCTTCCATCCAATCGGCGACGGCGCCCAGGGCCACCCGTGCGGCCGCCGGCTTGGGATAGCCGAACACACCGGTGCTGATCCCGCAGAACGCCACCGTGCGGACACCGTCGACGGCGGCGGCCACCTCCAGGCAGGAACGGTAGGAACCGGCCAGATCGGCCGCGTGCCCGGCGCCCAGCGGGCCGTCAACGACGGGGCCGACGGTGTGCAGCACGTAGCGGGCGGGCAAGTGGTAGCCCCGGGTGATCTTCGCGGTGCCGGTCGGCTCGGGAGTGCCTTGCAGGGTCATGATGACCGCGCAGTCGTCGCGCATCCGAGGCCCGGCGGCGTTGTGGATGGCATTGTCGACGCACGGGTGCATTGGGCGGTAGCAGCCCAGCAGGGCACTGTTGGCGGCGTTGGCGATGGCGTCGGCGGCCAGGGTGGTGATGTCGCCTCGCCACAGTTCGGTACACCTGGCCGCCGGATAGGCCGTCCGCGGTACCTGCTCGGCGATGACCGGCAGCGTCGAGGCGTCGACCGATCCCCGCATCATGCGCTCACCGCCCAGCAGCGCGTCGAGTGGCGCCACGGCCGCTTCCGGCAGCGGGCCGGGGGCGCGGACGGTCAGCACCGCCCGCAGCAACCGGCGGCTGGTGCCATCATCCAGGTGCTCGGCTCGGCCGGGTGGCAGCCCGAGCCGCCCGGCTGCCGGATCGGTTTCCAGCAGCCCCAGCACGGTGCGGGCGAGCGTGCCGAGCCCTGCGGCCGGCGCGGGGACGGCGGCCGGGCGGAACGGCCGGTCGAGATCGATCGGCTGCCGGTAGCCGGCCAGGTCGAGCAGGCGACTGGTGGCCATGGGCGACTCCTGTGGAAGATGACGGGGCGGACGTACGCTGCCGTCCGCCCACGCACACCGCGGGGAAGGGACGGCAGGTTCGGGTCAGAACAGGCCGTTGCCGTGTCGCAGCTCGGCCGGAATGGGGGCGATGACGTCCCAGTGCTCGACGATCTTCCCGTTCTCCACCCGGAACAGGTCGTAGTAGGCGACCGGCACCCCGAACTCGCCCTCGGAGACCACCAGCACGAACTCGCCCTCGGCGATGACCTTGTGGATCTTCTTGTAGACCAGGTTCTTGCCCTGTTCGGCCCAACCGGCCGCGGCCGCGCCGAACCCGTCCAGACCGTCCCCCGCCTCGGGGTTGTGCTGGTTGTAGGTGTCGGTGGAGATGTAGTCGGTCAGCACCGTGTAGTCGGCACCGACGAGAACCTTTTCGGCGAACTCGCCGACCAGAGCGCGGCCGGCCTCGGTCGTGCCCGGCGTGGTGACCTCTGCCGGGCCGTCGGTCTGGGACCGGCCGGAGACCGTGGCAGGCACGACCGGGGCCAGGGCGTCCCAGTGCTCGGCGAGCTTGCCGTCCTCCACCCGGAAGATGTCGAAGGCGACCAGCGGCTGAGGTCCGAACCCATGGTAGACGCCGTGAAGGGCGACCAGGTCACCGTCTGCGATGACGCGAGCGCCCTCGTAGCGGAACTCCCGAGGCAGGTCCGCCACCAGCTGTCGCAGCGCCTCAGGGCCGTCGGCGATCAGAGCGCTGTGCTGGACATAGCCGGGGGCGACCCAGCGGTCTACGGCCGACGGGTCCTTGTCACCGAACAGCTGGCCGGCGGCCGCCAGCACGATGGCCTTGGCGTCGTTCGAGGTGGTCATGACATGTGCTCCCTGTCGATGGGGGATTGACGATCGTCGGTGGAGGCTCTTATCGGGGCTGCCGGATGCCCGAACAGCCGGGGACGGGATGCGACTCCCGTACCGGATGAAGGTCGCGGCGGGTGCCGAGGCGGACGCCAACCGCTTGTTTTACGGTCTTGCCTATAACCGTCACCGGTTCATTTCCGATACGCGGCGACACCTTCAAAACTAGGGACTGATCTGAGGTGATGGTGAGTACGCTGGTGACTGATGATGGTGAAAAATCGACACATCGCCAGGCGGAGGATCCCCGAGGTCGCCTTCGCCGCACCGGTCGGCACCCCTGCCACCATCGAGGTGATGTCGCTGGCCGATCTACGGACCCGTATCGACGGGCGACATCCGGGTCAGCCGCAGCGGCCCGCGTTCCACCACCTGCTGGCTCTCACCGGCGGCTCCTTGCGGCACATCGTCGACTTCACCGACTACGCCCTCACACCCGGGATGTGGCTCTGGCTCCGGCCCGGGCAGGTCCACCAGTGGGGTGACCTGACCCAGGCCGAGGGCACCTTGATCTTGTTCGAGCCGGACTTCCCCGATCCGGCCACCGCCGACATCGCTCGCCTGGACGACGTCCACACCTCGCCGGTGTGGACCGCGACCGGCGAGGACCTGCGGGCACTGACCGCCGCCACGGATCACCTGCGGCACGAGTTCAACGCCCTGGGACGGCTGCCCCTGGAGGCGCACATCGCCGCGCTCCGTCACCTGCTGGCCGTACTGCTGCTGCGTCTGACTCACCTGACCTCACCCGCCGGCGCCCTCGCCCCGGAGACGGAGGAGACCTACCTGCGCTTCCGCGACGCGGTGGAGCGCGGTTTTCCGCACAGCCACAAGGTGGAGGACTACGCCCGGGCACTGGGCTACTCACCGCGGACCCTCTCCCGCGCCACCTTGGCCACCGCCGGCATCGGCGCCAAGGAGTTCATCGACCGCCGCATCATCCTGGAGGCGAAACGTCTGCTGGCCCACGGCGACCAACCGGCCGCCCACATCGCTGCCCAACTCGGCTTCTCCAGCCCCACCAACTTCAGCAAGTACTTCCACCACCGCACCGGCACGACCCCGATCGCCTTCCGCACCGCCATACGCCGCCCGGCGCCCGAGCACTGACTCGTCAGCGATGCCTGCTACGGCCTGTCGCATCCTCCGCCGGCGCTCCCCACGGAAAGTAGTCAAATCACCACAAAGGGCCTACTCGCGAGCCTCACACATCGCCTCCAAACGGGCGGATACTCCTCCGCCGGAGGCCAGGCAGTGGCGCGGCACGCGGCCGGCCCGGATCCAGCCGGCCGTGTGGTGGGGAGGCCGTCAGAAGGGATAGCGCGCGGGCTCGCCGCGCATGGTGATCCAGCGGGTCTCGGTGAACGCCTCGATGTTCGCCGCGGCGCCCCCGAAGCGGGCCCCGGTGCCGGACGCCCGCACGCCGCCGAACGGCACGTTGGCCTCGTCGTTCACGGTCTGGTCGTTGATGTGCACGATGCCGGTGGGGATGCGTTCCGCGACGGCAAGCCCGTGCATCACGTCACGTGTCACGATGCCCAGCGAGAGCCCGTACTCGCCCGCCGCGGCAAGCTCGGCGGCCTCCTCGGCCGAGGACACACGGGTGACCGGCGCGACGGGACCGAACACCTCCTCGGCGAAGGCTGGCGCGGTGAGGGGGACGTCGGCCAGCACGGTCGGCCGGTAGAAGAGGTCGTCGTACGTTCCGCCGGACACCGGTTTCGCGCCCTGCTCCACGCTCGCCGTGACCATGCGGTGGATCTTGTCCCGCTGTCCCGCGTCGATGACCGGCCCCAGCGCGACCGCGCCGGACTTCGGGTCGCCCACCAGAAGCCCGCCGGCCTTCTCCGCGAGCCGTTCCACGAAGTCGTCGTACAGCCGCGCGGAGACCAGGTGACGCCCGGTCGTCATGCAGATCTGCCCCTGGTGGAAGAACGACCCCCAGGCGGCCAGGTTCACCGCCGCGTCCACGTCGGCGTCGTCGAGCACCAGCAGCGCGGAGTTCCCGCCGAGCTCCAGATGCGCCCGTTTCAGATGCCGCCCCGCCAGCTCGCCGATACGGCGGCCCACGGGGGTCGAGCCGGTGAACGAGATGACCCGGACGTTCGGGTCGGTGACCAGGGCCTCGCCGACATCGGCGCGGCCGGGCAGCATCTGCAGGACACCGGGCGGCAGGCCGGCCTCCTCGAAGACGCGCGCCATGAGCGTGCCGCCGGTGACTGCGGTGCGTGGGTCCGGCTTGAGGATGACGGCGTTGCCGAGGGCGAGCGCCGGGGCGACCGACCGGATGCCGAGAATGATCGGCACGTTGAACGGTGAGATCACCGCGACCACGCCCGCCGGCATCCGCCGCGCCATGGACAGCCGCGGCTGCTCCGACGGCAGGACCTCGCCGGTCGCCCGGCTCGGCAGCGAGGCCGCCTCGTAGCACTCCTCCGCCGCCACGTGTAGCGCGAACCCGGCCATCCCCGGGACCGCGCCGACCTCACGGATGTTCCAGTCGCTGATCTCCTCGGCGTGGCGTTGCCACAGGTCTCCGGCTCTGCGCAGGACGGCCGCGCGCGCGGTGTGCGGCATCGCCGCCCACTCCCGCTGGGCCCTGGTGGCCGTCTCCCCCGCCTCGGCGACGTCCTCGGGGGTCGCCAGCCCCATCCGGCTGAGTTTCTCACCGGTGGCCGGTTCGACGACCGCGTAGTCGCCTCCCCGCCCGGTGGTCCACACGCCGTTCTTGAAGATGTTCCCCTGCCAGTCGACGTCGTCGAGAAGTCCCACAGCGGGTGTCCTTTCCTGTTGTCCTCAGTGGCTCATGCGCAGGACGGGCTTGAGCACGTCGCCCTGGCGGCTGTCTCGCAGTGCTGTGTCGATGTCGGCCAGGTCGTAGAACCGCACCAGCCGGTCGAACGGGAAGCGTCCCTGGCGATGCAGTTCGACGAGGGTGCCGATGAGCGTCTCGCTGCGGCCACTGCCGCCCAGGGTGCCGACGACCCGCTTGCCCCACAGCGTCGACAGGTGGTCGAGGCCGAACTCCGCGCCCGCCGGCGCGCCGCCGATGAGGACGCAGGTCCCGAGCATTCCCACGCTGTCGGCCGCCTGGCGTACCACGGGGATGACGCCGGTGCACTCCATGGCGTAGTCGGCCGACCCGCCGCAGATCCGGCGCACCTCCGCCACCGGGTCGGCCTCGGAGACGTGGACGGTGTGGGTGGCGCCGAACTCCTCGGCCAGGGTGAGGCGGGCCGGGTGCCGGTCCACCGCGATGATCGTCGTGGCCGGGGAGAGCCGGGCGGCCATCACCGCGGCCAGCCCGACCGCGCCCACGCCGTACACCACGAGGCTCGACCCCGGGCCGGGCTTCAGCGTGTTGAACACCGCCCCCGCGCCCGTCGAGATGCCGCAGGCGAGCGGGCCGAGCAGGTCCAGCGGCGCGTCCCGGGGGACCACGACCAGGGCGTCGGCCCAGGTGAGCGAGTAGGTCGAGAACGACGATTGGCCGAAGAAGTGGCTGTGCACCGGTGAGCCGTCGGGGCGGCGCAGGGCGGTCTGCCCGGCGCGCGGGCCGAGCAGCCGCCCGCCTCCGCACAGGGCCTCCCCGAGGCGGGCGCAGTAGCGCGGCTCGCCGTCGCGGCAGTTGCGGCAGGCGCCGCACGACGGCCAGCCGATTACCACGTGGTCGCCCGGCCGCACCCGGGTGACGCCGTCGCCCACGGCCACGACCTCCCCCGCTCCCTCATGGCCGAGCACGCCGGGGAACGGCATCGGCAGGTCCCCGTGCCGGGTGATCTCGTCGGTGTGGCAGATTCCCGAGGCGACGATCTTCACCAGCGCCTCGCCCGGCCCGGGCCCGTCGAGATCGAGTTCTTCGATGCGGAACGGTCCGTGGAGCTCGTCGACGACGGCGGCGGTCACCTTCATGGCGTTCTTTCCTCAAGACTCGGGGGGACGTTGGGAGAAGACAGCGGCAGGGTCAGCCGCTCTACCGTGCGGACCGTCGGCGGCGAGCGCCGACGCCCACGCCCGGGCCTCGCCGGCCGTCACCGTCGCGTACGCGTTGAGCCACGACTCGGCGGGCGACAGCTCACCGCGGGCGATGACGGCCGAGGCGGCGGTCGCCGTACGAGCGACCGTCTCAACCGGAGACGACATCGGTGTCCCGCTTCCGGACGAAGTAGCCGACGGGGAACAGGCTCAGACCGGTCCTGCCACGCACCAGCCCCCACAACCCCCGCGGGAGCCGGAGCGCCGCCACGATGCCGATGGCGCCCAGGAGCACCAGGTACCAGGAGCCGTAGTCGGACAGCAACTGCTGCAGCCCGAAGAAGACGACCGCCCCGATCAGGGGACCTTCGATGGAGCCGATGCCGCCGATGACGACAATGAAGATCATGTACGCCGACCACTGCACGCTGAAGATGGCGTCGGGGTTGACGCTGAGCGAGCTCACCGTGATGACCCCGCCGGCCGCGCCGCAACCGATCGCCGAGACGAGGTAGACCACCTGCTTGGCCCGCCGTACGTCGATCCCGACGGAGCTCGCGGCGGTCTCCTCGTCGCGTACGGCCATGAGCGACAGGCCGAGCCTGCCCCGCAGCAACAGATAACATCCGGCGATCGTGGCCAGTGCCAGGACGAGCGCGGTCCAGTAGGTCAGCGCCCCGCGCAGGACCTGGTCGATGCCGGAGAGCCCGGTCAGGCCCTTGCCGCTACCGCCGCCGAGGCTGTCCACCCGTACGACCAGGAGCCGGTATACCTCGGCGATCACCCAGGTCCCGACGGCGAAGTAGTCGCCGCGCAGCCGGAAGGCCAGCCACGAGGTCGGCAGCGCAAAGACGGCGCAGGTGAGCGCGGCCAGCGGCACCGCGAGGTAGGGCTGCACGCCCAGGTCGGCGAGCGCGATGACGCTGTAGGCACCGATGCCGATGTAGGCCTGCTGCCCCACCGAGACCAGCCCGCCGAACCCGGCGAGCAGGTTCCACATGCCGGCCAGCGCGACCAGCACGAACAGGTTGACGAGGGTGTCGGTGACCGTGCTGAACACCAGGAACGGGAGCGCCGCGAGCACCGCGACGGCGATCAGCATCGCGACGGCCGACAGGTGGGAGGAACGGGCGGCGCGGCTCACGTCCACCGCCACCGCCGCGCGTGCGGTCAGCATCTGGGAGATGGTCATGCGGTCCGTCCTGCGAGCAGGCCCTGCGGCCGGAAAGCCAGCACGGCGAGGAAGACGAGGTGGCCGGCGAGCAGGGTCAGCGCGGGGTCGATCTGCGCCCCCAGGGACTGGGTGACGCCGAGGACGATGCCGCCGAGCAGTGTCCCCCACAGCGACCCGAGACCGCCGATGACGACCGCCTCGAAGGCGAAGATCAGCCGCGAGGGGCCGATCGCGGGGTCGAACGAGGAGCGGATCGCGAACATCAGGCCGGCCAGTGCGACGGTGGCGAACGCGATGGCGGTCGCGATGCCGTAGACGTGCCGGCTGTCGGCGCCCACCAGGTTCGCGGTCTCCCGGTCGTCGGACGAGGCGCGCAGCATCCGGCCAAGGCCGGTGCGCGACAGGAACAGCTGGATGCCGGCCAGGGCGAGGCAGGCCAGCAGGAAGGTCGTCAGCGAGAGGTAGCCGACGGAGATCGAGCCGCTGAGCTCGAACGAGCCCGTGGCGAAGGAGCCTCCGTCGAGGGTGCGGGTGTCCGCGGAGAAGATCTCCAGCAGGACGTTCTGGAGCACGATGGACAGGCCGAAGGTGACCAGCAGAGTCGCCAGCGGCCCCGCGGACAGGCTGCGTTGCAGCAGCACCCGCTGGGTGAGGTAGCCGAGCACGGCGAACAGCGGCACGGTCACGACCAGCACGAACCACAGGGGGAGCCCGGTTCCGCTGATCAGGGCCAGCGCCAGGAACGAGGCGACCACCGCGAGGTCGCCGTGTGCGAGGTTCACGATCCGCATGACGCCGAACATCACCGACAACCCGGTCGCGAACAGCGCGTAGAGCCCGCCGAGCAGCAGCCCCTGGATAACGGCGTTGAGCCAACCCATGTCAGTTTCGTCCCTTTCCTGCGGTCTCGGCCGGCGCCGCTCCGATCCCGAAATACGCGTGCTCGACCTGTTCCGAGGTCAGGTCCTGGGGACGTCCGTGCAGGACGGAGCGGCCTTCGAGCAGGCAGTGCAACCTGTCTGCCACCCGCAGGGCCTGGGAGACGTCCTGCTCGACGATCAACGCGGTGGTGCCGCCGGCGACGATGTCCGGGAGCACCTGGTAGATGCGGCGTACGATCACCGGCGCCAGGCCCAGCGACAGCTCGTCGATGAGCAGCAGGTCGGGGTTGGACAGCAGCGCCCTGCCGATGGCCACCGACTGCTGCTCGCCGCCCGACAGCTGTGCGGCGTTCTGCCTGCGCCGGTCGGCCATCCAGGGGAACAGCTCGTAGACCCGGGCCACGGTCCAGGGGCCGGGACGCCTGCGGTACGCCCCGGTCAGCAGGTTCTCCTCTACCGTGAGGGAGCGGAACAGCCGCCGCCCCTCCGGCACCAGGGCGATCCCCTCCGGCACGCGCCTGTACGCGGGGAAGCGGGTGATGTCGCGCCCCTTGAAGTGGATGCTCCCCGACGTCAGGGGATCGAGCCCGGCCAGGGCGCGCAGCAGCGTGGACTTGCCCGCGCCGTTGGCGCCGATGACCGCGAGCACCTCGCCCTTCTCCATGTCCAGGCTGAGGCCGTCCACGGCGCGGAGCTGGCCGTGGTGCACGGTGAGGTCGCGGATCGACAGCAGTGTCATGAGCCCTCCTCGTCGGTCAGGCCGGTCTCCGGGCCGCCGCCCAGGTAGAGCTCGCGTACCTTCGGATCGGTGAGCACCGCCATCGGCTCGCCGTCCGCGACCACGTCGCCGCCGGCCAGGCACACCATCCGGCCGACCGTCTTCACCAGCGCGTGCACGACGTGCTCGATCCAGACGATGCCGAGGCCCTCGGTGTGCAGCCGTTTCACCACCTCGACCAGTTCGACCACCTCCGGCTCGGTCAGCCCGCCGGCGACCTCGTCCAGCAGCAGCAGCCGGGGCGCGGTACCGATGGCGCGGGCCACCTCCAGACGCTTGCGCTGAAGCAGGGTGAGCCGTCCCGCGGGGGTGTTGGCGAGGTCGGCCAGGCCGGTGCCGTCGAGCACGTCCATGCTGTGCGTCCAGGCCTGCCTGCCCTTGAGCCCGGCGCCCTGGTGGGCGCAGACCAGCACGTTCTCGAACACGGTCAGGTGCTCGAAGGGCCGGGGCACCTGGTAGGTGCGGCCGACGCCGGCCCGGGTGCGGGCGTGCGGCGGTACGGCGGTGACCTCCCGCCCCCCGAACCACACCGCGCCGCTGTCGGGGCGCAGGTCACCGGAGATCATGGCGAACAGGCTGGACTTTCCGGCTCCGTTCGGCCCCACGATCCCGAGCGCCTCACCCGGCTGGACGGAAAGCGTCAGCTCCCTGGCGACGGTCACCTTGCCGAAGCTCTTGGTGACGCCGTCGAGGTGCAGCAGTGGCGAGGCCATCAGGCGTTGGTGGGCATCAGGTCGCCGCCGACGGGGACGTCCTTGTTCGCCGAGTTGTCGACGATGACGACGTCCCAGGGGAAGCGCTCGCCCTTGCGCCACTGACCGCCGACCGGGTGCTGGATGGCGATGCCCGGCTGCGGGCCCGCGGTGAAGTCGAGGTTCCCGCTCATGCAGTTGATCTTCATGCCACGCAGCTTGGCGGCCACCTCGTCGCGGTCCTTGGGGTCGCTCGCCTCCTTGAACGCCTGGACCGCGATCTCGAACAGGGAGTAGACCGAGCCGAGGGCCTGGGTCCACTGCTTGCCGGTGGCCGCGGCGAAGCCGTCGGCGAGCTGCCTGGCGCTCTTGCCGTCGACGGTGGAGGTGTACGGGTGGGCGGGGCTCCACCAGAAGTCGGTGGCGATGTTGTTCGCGAGCTCACCGAGGGCCTCGGCCTCCGAAGGGAACAGCATGACCTTCGCGACGGTGGCCAGCTTCGGCCGGAAGCCCTGCTGCCGGGCCTGCTTCCAGAAGGTCTGGAAGTCCGGGGGGATCGGGGTGCAGGTGAACAGCTCTGCGTCCGACTCCTTGAACTTCGCGATCTGCGCGGTGAAGTCGGTCGCGCCGCCCTGGTAGGCACCGCCGTCGACCACGGTGTAGCCGGCCTTCTCCATCATCGGGCCGAGCCCCCGGCGGAACGCGTTGGCGTCGGTGTCATTGGGCCACAGGGACGCCACGTTCTTGTTCGAGACGTCCATGCGCTCCCACATCGGGAAGAAGCAGTCGGCGAACTCCTGCATGCCGAAGAAGAACAGCGTCGTGTATTTGAAACCCTCGCCCGGCTTGCCGCCCCGGCCGTGGAACCACGCCTCCCACGGAGCGATCGTGGTGACGTTCGGGATGCCGTTGGCCTCGCACTGATCGGCCACGGGGTTGGTGGTGTCGGGCGTGGAGGAGCCGACGATGAGGTCGACCTTGTCGCTGTTGATCAGCTGCCGGGTGACCTCGGTGGCGCGATTGGGGTTCGACTGCGTGTCCTTGACGACGATCTCGAGCGTGCGCTTCTTGCCGCCGGAGGTGAACCCGTTCCGCAACGCCTCCTGGATCTGCTTGACCACGAAGTTGTCGGCGCTGGCGAAGCCGGCCAGCGGGCCCGTCTGAGGGCTGACATATCCGATCTTGAGCACGTCGGACGAGGAACCGCCCGTGCCCTTCAGCCCGCCGCAGGCGCTCACCAGCGAGCCGCCGCCGAGGGCCGCGGCACCGAGACCGACCGCCCTGAGGAAGGAACGGCGGCCCAGGCCGTCCATGGAGATGTCGCTCACGCCAAACTCCTTCTTTGACGGTGTCCGAGCGGAGGCGCTCTTTGTGGGACACCGCGTTGCTCTGTGTTGCCTTGGGGGGAACTCGTTCGGCCACCTCGCGGCTGGGAGACGGCACGGACATCCGGGTGGCGGAAAGTTGAGCCGACCGTACGGTCCCGTTAACACCAGAGCAACACTGTGTTCCGGAAGTTCGAACGCGATTTGTGTGTTTGGAACGACTTAGGTCCTGTCCTGCGGATCTTGCCGTAGCGAGGATCGGTCAGGTGGTGTCTCGCAAGGCGGAGGAGGGAGCCGCAGCGTGCTGCGGTGACCGAC
>NZ_JBSFWD010000112.1:0-12693 GCF_053592655.1 Streptosporangium sp. NPDC002607 | reverse complement strand
GCGGGGGGCCCCGGGGGGTTCCCGGGGTGGGCGGCCGGTGTCCGGCTTCGGCCGGAAGGACACCGGCCGCCGACCGGTCAAAGGGGGCGGCCCGTCAGAGCGGGATGTTCCCATGCCGGCCGCGGGACTCGGGGATGGCGGCGAAGGCCGCCACCAGCCGCCGCCGGGTGTCGGCGGGGTCGATGACCTCGTCGATCACGCCGAGGGAGAGCGCGCGATCGACGCCGCCGGCCACCCGGCGGTGCTCCTCGACGAGCGCGCCGCGCAGCGTCTCCCGCTCGGTCTCCGGGGCCGCGGCGAGCCTCTTGCGGTGCAGCACGTTGACCGCGGGTTCGGCCGCCATCACGGCGACCTCCGCGTCCGGCCAGGCGAAGACGGCGTCGGCCCCCAGGGAGCGGGAGTTCATCGCGATGTAGGCGCCCCCGTAGGACTTGCGGGTGACCAGGGTGACCCGGGGCACCACGGCCTCGCCGAAGGCGTGCAGCAGCTTGGCACCTCGCCGTACGACTCCCTCCCACTCCTGTCCCACCCCGGGAAGGTAGCCGGGAACATCGACGATCACGAGGAGAGGCAGCCCGAAGGCATCGCAGGTACGAACGAACCGGGCGGCCTTCTCCGCACTGAGGGAGTCCAGGCAGCCGCCCTTGCGCAGCGGGTTGTTGGCGACGACGCCGACGGCGCGTCCACCAAGCCTGCCGAGGCCGATCACCATGTTGGGCGCCCATTTCGGCTGGAGCTCCTCCAGCGCGTCACCGCCTCCGTCGAGGATCCGCCGGAGCAGTGGCCGCACGTCGTACGCGCGGCGCGGCTGGTCGGGGAGCAGCCCGGCCAGGCCGGGGTCGGCCCCGGCGGCCTGGCACGGGTCGAACTCGCCGGGACGCGCCAGCAGGCCGGTGATGCGGCGGGCCCGCAGGTAGGCCGCGGACTCCGACTCGGTCACCACGTGGACGACACCCGACTTGCGGGAGTGCACCTCCGGGCCGCCGAGCCCGGCCATGTCGATCCGCTCGCCGGTGACGGTGTGGACGACGTCGGGCCCGGTGACGAACACCCGTCCCTCCTCCGACATGATCACGATGTCGGTGAGGGCCGGCCCGTAGGCCGCCGCGCCCGCCGCCGGGCCCAGCACCACCGAGATCTGCGGAACCCGTCCCGAGGCGCGGATCATGGCCTGGAACATGCGCCCCACTCCGTCCATGGACTCCACACCGTCGGCCAGGCGAGCGCCGCCGGAGTGCCAGAGCCCGACCACCGGCCACCGGCGGACGACGGCCTCGTCGGTCGCCGAGGCGATCCGCAGCGCGCCGTCCATGCCCAGCGCGCCGCCCATCGTGGTGGCGTCGGTGCAGTACGCCAGCACCGGAGACCCGCCGACCCGGCCGCGCACCGCGGTGACGCCGCTGCCGTCGGGTTCATGCGCCGGGACCGTCGACCCCTCGTCCAGCAGCCGGGCCAGCCGTACCAATGGGGACCGGTGGTCCGGCGCCACCTCGGTGGTGATCGTCATCGTCGGCTCCGTTCCGGTGCGAGGGTGGGGACAGCGGCGAGCAGTTCCGTGGTGTACGGCTCGGAGGGGCGGGCGAACACGTCCGCGACGTCTCCCGTCTCGACGATCCGCCCGTCCTTCATCACCGCGATCCGATCGCTGACGTGGTGGATGACGCCGAGGTCGTGCGAGATGAACAGCATCGCCACCGCCAGGTCGCGTTGCAGTGTGGCGAGCAGGTCGAGGATCTGCGCCTGGATCGAGACGTCGAGCGCCGACACCGGCTCATCGCAGACGATCACCTCCGGTGACGGGGCCAGCGCCCGGGCGATGGCGACCCGCTGCCGCTGGCCGCCGGACAGTTCGAGCGGGTGGCGTCCCGCCGTGGCCGCCGGCAGCCCGACCTGGTCGAGCAGCTCGACGACCCGGTCGCGGCGTTCCCTGCGCCGGGCACCGGTCAGGGCCACCGCCTCGCCGACGATCCGCCCGACCGGGTAGCGGGGGTCGAACGAGCCGAGCGGATCCTGGTAGATGGCCTGGATCCGGCGCCGCCTCGTTCTGCGGTCGCGCTCGGGCACGCCGCTCCACGGCTCGCCACCGAGCCGTACGACACCCTCGTCGGGTTCCAGCAGGCCGAGCGCGATGCGGGCGGCGGTCGTCTTGCCCGATCCGGACTCGCCGACCAGACCCAGCGTTTCTCCCGCTCTGAGCTGGAACGACACATCCCTGACCGCGTCCTGCCAGCCCCCGTCGGGGGTGCGGAACCGCTTGGAGAGGCCCTCGGCCGCCAGCACCACGGCCCCCCGCTCGCGAGGTTCCGGCCGCGCCGCGGCGGGCCGGGCGGGCCGTGGTACCGGCGCGAGGACGCGCGAGGCGGGATGCCGGCACAGGACCCGATGCCCCGCCTCGACCTCGGCGGGATCCGGGAGCTTGTCTCGGCACTGCTGGTCGGCGTGCGCGCAGCGGGCGGCGTACGGGCACCCGCCCGGTCCCGGCGCGGGCCGCCCGGCCGCCGCGACGGACAGCGCCGTGCCCTTGGCGTGGGCGGCGGGCACGGCGGCGATGAGCGCCTGGGTGTACGGATGCCGGGGATCGGCGAGCAGCCGGGCGGCCGGGCCCTCCTCGACGATCAGCCCGCCGTACATGACGGCGATGCGGTCGGCGAGCCTGGACACCACGGCCAGGTCGTGGCTGATCAGCAGGAGGGCCGCGCCGCTCTCCGTCAGCCCGCGCAGCAGCGCGAAGATCTGCGCCTGCACGGTGACGTCCAGCGCGGTGGTGGGCTCGTCGGCCACGAGCAGGCGCGGTCCCGCGGCGATCACGGACGCGATGAGCGCCCGCTGCCGCAGACCGCCGGAGAGCTCGTGCGGGTGCTGGCGCGCCCGCCGGGCCGGGTCGGGGATGCCGACGTCGGCCAGCAGCGACAGCACCCGCTCGCCGATGCCCGCCCGGTCCACGACCCGGTGGGTGCGCAGCGTCTCGGCGACCTCGGCTCCGACGGTCCTGAGCGGGTCCAGCGACACCAGCGCGTCCTGGAGCACCAGGCCGATCCGGCGGCCCCGGACCGTGCGCCAGCCCGACTCGGTCAGGGCCGTCAGGTCGTCGCCCTCGAAGGTGAGCCGGCGGGCACTGACCGAGGCCCGCTCGCCGGCCAGGCCGACGAGGGTGCGCGCGGTGACGCTCTTGCCGGAGCCCGACTCCCCGACGATGGCCAGGCACTCGCCGGGCGCGACCGCGAACGACACGTCCCGCACCGCGTGGATCCGCTCGCCGTCGAGATGGAAGACGACGTCGAGTCCTTCGACCACGATCACCGCGTCCTCCTGGTGAAGCGGCTCTGGGCGGAGCGGCCGATCACGTTCACGGCGATCACCGTGGCCGTGATGGCCGCCCCGGGGAACAGCCCGATCCACCAGGCCGTCTGCAGGAAGTCACGGCCCTCCGACAGCATGGCTCCCCATTCCGGTGCGGGCGGCCTCGTGCCGAAGCCGAGGAAGCTCAGCCCGGATCCGGCGATGAGCGCCGTGCCGAAGCCGACGCCTGCCAGCACCAGCAGCGGGCCGAGGGCGTTGGGCAGGATGTGCCGCACGATCAGCGTCGAGCGCCGCAGCCCGAGCCCGCGGGCCGCCTCGACGTACCCCGACCTGCGCACCACCAGGGCCTCGGCGCGGACGACCCGCGCGTACCCGGGGGCGAAGGCGATGGCGATGGCCAGCACCACGTTGGCGGTCCCGCCGCCCAGGACGGTGATCACCAGCAGGGCGACCAGGAGCTGGGGCAGTGAGAGCAGGATGTCGGCCACCCGCATGACCGCCTGGTCGGCCAGGCGCCCGCCCAGCGCGGCGGCGAGGCCGAGCACCGCTCCCCCGATGACGGCGAGACAGGTCGAGCCCAGCCCCAGGAGCAGGGACGGCCGGGCGCCGTGGACGACCCGGGTGAACAGGTCGCGGCCGAGCTGGTCGGTGCCGAACCAGTGCTCGGCGCCGGGTGGTAGCAGGGCATGGACGGGATCGATGGTGATCGGCGAGGACGCGGCCAGCAGTTCCGGCGCGAGGGCGGCCAGCGCGATCGGGACGAGCACGGCCCAGGCGAGCACCGACGGCCCGCGCCGGACGGCGAGCCCCCAGCGGGCGGGGATACGGACGGAGAGCGGCGCCACGCGATCACCCGGCCCGTAGCCGCGGATCGATGAGCGCGTACAGCAGGTCGACGACCGTGGAGATGAGGACGAACACGAAGGCCGACAGCAACACCACGCCCATCACCACCGGCATGTCCTTGTTTCCCACCGCCTGCAGCGTGAGCGCGCCGATGCCCGAGCGGCCGAAGACCGTCTCCACCAGGACGGCGCCGCCGAGCAACGTCCCGACGAGCCATCCCGTGAGGGTGGCGAGCGGCACCGCCGCGTGCCGGAGCGCATGACGTAGCCGGACGGCGGTCTGGCCCAGGCCCCGCGCCCGAGCGGTGATCGCGAACGGCTGCGCCAGCGCGGTCTCAAGCCCCTCGCGCAGCACCTGCGCGAGGACACCGGCGATCGGCAGGGCCAGGGTGAGCGCGGGCAGCACCAGCGCCGCCAGGTCCTGCGCGCCGATGACGGGGAAGAGCCGGAGCTGGAAGGAGAACGCGGTCAGCAGCAGGATGCCCAGCCAGTACGAGGGCAGCGAGACGGCCACCAGTTCCCAGGCCGTCGCCGCGGCCCGCACGCCGCGGCGCCGTCCGGCCGTCGCCACCGCCGACACCAGCGCGATCAGGACGGCGAGGGCGATCGCGGCCGCGGCGAGCTGCACGGTGGCGCCGAGCTGGTCGCCGATCAGCTGCCATACCGGCCGCTGGAGCTGGTACGAGGAGCCCAGGTCGCCGGTGACGACCTTGCCCAGGTAGCCCAGGTACTGGATGAGCACCGGCCGGTCGAACCCGAACTCGGCCCTGATGTGCTGCCTGACCTCGGCCGATGCCGTGGTGGCCGGCCCCAACAGGGTCGCGACGGGGTCTCCCGGGATGAGCTGGAGGGCGACGAAGGCGAGGGTCGCGGCGCCGTACAGCACCGCGAGCCCTGCCCCCAGCCGCTTGGCCAGAGTCCTCACTGCGCCGTCTTGGCGAGCCACACGTCGTAGAACAGCGGCCAGGCGTTGGAATCGAGCGTGAGCCCACGTACCTGCTTGCCGAGGCCGAGCACCTGCGACTGGGTGTAGACGGGGATCACCAGCGCGAGGTCGACGGCACGCTGCTGGGTCTTGCCGTACACGTCCTTCCTGACGGTCTCGTCAAGGGTGGCCCGGCCCTGGTCGGTCCACGTGGTCAGGTCGGGGTCGTTGAGGAACGTGGCGTTCTGCCCGCCCTTCTGGGGCCGGCTGGCGCCGTTGAACAGGAGCCACAGCACGTCCGGTTCGAAGCGCGACCAGCTGTAGTCGGCCAGGTCGGCCTTGCCGCCGTAGACCCGCTCAAGGTAGGTGCCGATGTCGGCCTGGGGCCGGGTGACCTCGACGCCGATCTTCTTGAGGTCGGCCTGGAACGCCTGCCCGAGGATGTCGCGCTGGTCGCGCACGTACTGGGCGGGCAGCAGCGGCCAGTCGACGACCAGGCGCTTGCCGTCCTTCGTCCGGTAGCCGTCGGCGTCCCTGCCGGTCCAGCCGGCCTCGTCCAGCAGCTTGCCGGCCAGGGCCTGGTCGTACGGCCAGCTGTTCTCCAGCGCCGCGTTGTAGCCGGGGGTGGTCGGCGCCAGCGGGCTCCACGCTCTGGCGAACCGACCGAAGTAGAGCGCCTTGACGTTGGTGTCGACGTCGACCCCCCGTTGGAGCGCCTTGCGGACCTTCTCATCGTTGAGGGGAGGCTTGGAAGCGTTCAAGTAGATGCTGTAGTTCCCACCGGGATAGTCGGCCTTGAGCAGCGAGAGGTCGGCGTTGGCCTCGACGGTCTTCGCGTTGGCCGGCGGGATCGCCGCGGCGACGTCGATCTGGCGGCTGTTCAGCGAGCCGACCCGGACCGAGGCCTCCGGCAGGAACCGGACGGTCAGCTTGTCGAGGTAGGCGGGACCTGTGTGGCCACCGGTGCCGGGGGCCCAGGCGTAGTCGGCGTTCCTGGTCAGGACCGCCTCCTGGCCCTTGGTGTAGCCGGTGAACACGAACGGTCCGGTGCCGACGCCGACGGCCCCGCCGGAGCCGAGCGTGGCCGCGTTGGCCGCGATCGTCTTCGGCGAGTAGAAGCCGAGGTAGGCCGTGCTCGCGGCCTGCAGGAACGGTGCGAAGGGCGCGGAGAACTCGACCTTCACCGTGTGCGGGTCGACGATCGTGGTCCCGGTGTAGGGACCGAGGAGGTTGGAGGCGAGCTGTGACTTGGTCGCGGGGTCGGCGATGCGATCGAAGTTGACCTTCACCGCTTCCGCGTCGAAGGGCGTGCCGTCGTGGAACTTGACGTCCTTGCGGAGGCGGAAGGTGTAGCTCTTGAGATCGGGAGCCACCTCCCAGGACTCGGCGAGCCACGGGTGGAACCTGCCCGAGGAGTCCTCGGCGATCAGTGAGTCGAAGACGTTGCGGAGGATCGCCCCGGTGATGTCCTGCGAGCTGACGTGAATGTCGAAGGAGACCGGTTCGGTGTCGGCCGCGAAGGTCAGCGACCCGCCCCTGACGGGAGCGGCCGACACCGAACCGCTCGTGCCGCCGGAGGGGGTGGCGGGCGAGCCGCAGGCGGCCAGCAGGAGCATGGCGCCGGCCATCACCCCGATTCTGGTTCGCGACGACAGCCCGAATTTTTTGAGCACGTGCATTTCACCGCTCCGGCGGGTTGGTAATAGAAGGAGTCGGAATTGACTTTTGCCGAAAGATTAAACCGGGGTTCGCGCCGGAAACACCCCTAGTAACCCCTAGCCGGAAATTCCATTGGCCAGTGGATATCGGGGAACGGAGACCCGCAGCCCGATGCGCCACCCCTGGGGGGTGCGCCGCAGAACGTCGAGGTAGTCGCCGTTGTGCACGCTCCCGTCGGGAAGCACCGCGAGGTATCGGCTCCGCGCCCTGACGACACCGTCGCCGTCCACGAAGACGTGCGTGTCAAGGGTCTGGTGGTCAGGCCCGTGCGGCCTCAGGCTCAGCGCGAACTCGCCGATGGCGGGCAACCCGCGCACGGAGCGCCCGGCTCCCCTGGTCAGCTTGATCACCGCGTCCTCGGTGAACACCCGGCCGAGGTCGGCGACCTCTCCGTTATCGAAGAGGTGGGAGAACAACGCGAGCGTCCCGCGAATGCCGGAAACGTCCTCCAGTGATAATTCATCCATTTATCGGCGCCCGTTCAGGAGATCTGCTGGATGATGCCGAGGCGGTCCGGAAGAACGTTGTACCGCACGATCTTCCCGTCCTTGAACGTTATCCGGCTGACGCTGTTTCCAATGAAATGCCGTCCGCTCGCGGGGACGCCGAACAGGGGAGCGCGGTGGACGCCCTCGATCCGCCAGAAGACCACCACCCGGTCGCCTTCCGCGATCAGGTCCGTGACGGTGGCCTTGACGTTCTCGACGGTCTGCCAGACCCCCCGGATGTGGTCGCGGAAGTCCTCCCTGCCTCCGGGTCCGGCTCCCGGCGGGATCGTCTCGTCGACGGCGTCCTCGGCGATGATCTCCTCAAGCAGCTCCGGGCGCCGCAGAGTGATCAACTCCTCGTAGAGGCGCCGCGCCACGTCCTTGTTCGTTTCCGTGCTCATCGTGAGACTCCTATCTGGGCGTGTCGCCCGGGAAGGCGGGCGGGAGCAGGATGCCGTTGTTGGCGCTGAGGCCGCCGTCGACGGGGATGGTGACGCCGGTGACGTACGACGCGGCGGGCGAGGTCAGGAACCAGACGACCTCGGCCTGCTCGCGTGGCTCCGCCCAGCGCCGCTGCGGGATGCGCTCGGTCACCGCCGGTCCGAGCGTGGGGTGAGACAGTACGCCCGCGGTCAGCGCGGTCACCGTCCCGCCGGGGGCGATGGCGTTGACCCTGATGTTCTCCACCGCGTAGTCGATCGCCGCGCCGCGCACCAGGTTGATCACCGCCGCCTTGGAGGCGTTGTACGCCCAGGTGAGCGGATCACCGCCCAGGCCCGAGACCGACGAGGTCACCACGATCGAGCCCCCACCCGCCGTTCGCAGGGCCGGCAGCGAGGCCCGGATGCCCAGCGCCGTGCCGCGCACGTTGACGGCGAGGATCCGGTCGAACCGTTCGATGGCCCCGGGCGACTCCAGGGGCCCGGCGCCGCTGATCCCGGCGTTGAGCACCACCGCGTCCAACCGCCCGAACTCGCGGACGGCGAGGTCGACCATGGCGGCGTTGGTCTCCTCGGTGGACACGTCCCCGACGAGCGGGACGACGCCGTGGAGGGCGGAGAGCTTCTCCAGCCCCTCCCCCGCCACGTCGACCGCGACGACCCGGACGCCCCTGTCGGCGAACAGCTCCGCGGTCGCCCTTCCGATGCCGGACGCGGCACCGGTGACGACCGCTACCTGAACACTCATGCGTTCCTCTCCTGTGTGGACGGGACGAGCGCGTCGATCCACGAGCGGACCGCCGCCACCGTCGTCTCGGAGTGCTCTTCGAGCACTGTGAAATGGTCGCCGGGCACATCGACGGTCTCGTGCGGCAACGGCCAGAAGGCCCGCCAGTCGAGCCGTCCGGTGGGGTCGACGACGGTGCCGCGCAGCGGCTCCTCCGCTCGGACGACGAGGGTCCTGGCGCCGATCGGCTTGGGCTGCCAGTCGGCCAGGATCCGGCCGTACGCGCCCATGGTGGTGAGGCTCGCGTCGCTCCAGACCATCCGGTAGCGCTCGATGCGCTCCACCATCCCGGTGAGCATCGCGGCCAGCCACCAGTCCCGCATGCCCTCCAGCGTCGGGCTCTCGATCGGGTAGGAGTCGATCAGGACGAGCCCGGCCGCCGGGATGCCGCGGTTCTCCAGCTCGGCCGCCACCGAATGCGCGATACAGCCGCCCATGGACCGGCCGAGGATCACGAACGGGCCGTCGCCGACCAGCCGCTCCACCGTGTCGGCGTGCATCTGGACGAACGTCTCCTCGCTGTCGGGCAGGAGGTCGTCCGGCGCGTATCCGGGCGACGGCACCACGTGGACGTCCCGCTCGCCGCGCATGGCGTGGCCGAAGCGGGCGTACTCGTGCGGGCCGGAGATGGCGCTGACCGCCGGGAAGCAGACCAGCGTGACCGGCGCGTCGCCGGAGGCCAGCCGGATCGGCGAGATGGCGTGCCGGGCGGCCTCCGCCGCGCCGAAGCTCGACCGCAGGTGGGAGACCACGCCGATCAGCTCGGCGGCGGCGGCGAACTCGCCCCGGCCGCACAACTGGCGGTAGAGATCGGAGAGCGGCCCCTGCCCTGCCGCCGAGGTCTCCGCCGCGGGCACGTCGGGCGTGGGAACGCTCGCGAGCTCCGGTAGCAGGTAGCCGACGAGGGCCTCGGGCGTGGGGTGGTCGAAGGTGACCGTCGCGGGCAGCCGCAGGCCGGTCAGCGCGTCCAGCCGGTTGCGCAGCTCGACGGCGGTGAGCGAGTCCAGCCCGAGGTCGTTGAACGGGCGATCCGGCACGACGGCCCCGGCCGACGTGCCCAGGACCGCCGCCACCTCCGCCGTGACCACGTCGAGCACGGCTTGAGCGTGCTGTTCCTCGGGCAGCCTGGCCAGACGGTGGGCCAGCGCGGGGCCGGTCGCCGTGGAGGTCCTGGCCGCTCGCCGTAGCGGCCTGACCAGATCGCGCAGCAGCGGGGGCGGTTCCGCTCCGCCCGCCCGCAGCGCGGTGAGGTCGAGCGGGGCGGGGACGAGGAACGCGTGGTCGAGCCGGAGCGCGGCGTCGAACAGCGCCAGCCCCTCCTCGTCGGCAAGGGCCCGGATCCCGGCGCGCGCGGCGCGGGCACGGTCGGCGTCGGTCAGGTGCGCGGTGACGCCGCTCGGCCGCGCCCACATACCCCATGCCAGCGAGAGCGCGGGCAGTCCGAGAGCCCTGCGATGTACGGCCAGTGCGTCCAGGAAGGTGTTGGCCGCCGCGTAGCCGCCCTGTCCCGGCCCGCCGAGGAGCGCGGCGACGGAGGAGTAGAGGACGAAGGCGGCCAGGTCGTGGTCGCGGGTCAGCTCGTGCAGGTTCCAGGCGGCGTCGACCTTGGGACGCAGCACGTCGTCGACGCGGTCCGGCGTGAGCGAGGTGATCACGCCGTCGTCGACGATGCCGGAGGTGTGCACGACCGCCGTCAGCGGATGAGCCGCCGGGATGCCGGCCAGCACCGCGGAGAGGGAGTCCCGGTCGGCGGCGTCGGCCGCCACGACGGCGACCCGCGCGCCGAGCCCGGCCAGTTCCTCGCTGAGTTCGGCGACCCCGGGGCCCTGCTCTCCCCGCCTGCCCACGAGCACCAGATGGCGGACTCCGCGCACGGCCACCAGGTGCCGGGCGAGCTCGCCCGCCAGGGCGCCCGTGCCCCCGGTGATCAGCACGGTCCCCTCGGGGTTCCACCGCCGCCCCTCGGTGTCCGGTGCCGCCATCCGGGCGAGCCGGGGGGCGAGCACCCTGCCGTTCCTGACGGCCACCTGTGGCTCACCGGAACCGAGGGCGGCGGCGACCGCCTCCCTGACGGCGTCGGCTGACGCGTCCGCGACATCGACGACGACGATCCGGCCGGGATGCTCGGCCTGCGCGGACCTGACCAGCCCCCAGACCGGTGCCGTCACGACGTCGGGACTCTCCTCCTCCGCGGTGGCCACCGCGTTCCTGGTCACGACGACAAGCCGTGACGACTCCGGCTGTCCGGGAGAGAGCCACTCGCGCAGGAGCCCGAGTACCCGGTTCACCTGATCGTGCACGGCGGCCGGCAGATCGGCCGGCTCGAACTCGGTCCCCGGCACGAGGACGACGTCGGGTTCCGGACCGGTCCGCGGGGTCGCGACGGCCACCTCCGCCCAGGTCAGCTGGAACAGCGCGTCGCGTTCGGCGGGCCGGGCCGCCCGGAGCTGTCCGGCCGAGATCAGCCGGGCCCGAAGGGAGTCGACGGTCGCCACCGGGGTGCCCGAGGCGTCGGCGGCGTGCAGGGACAGCTCGTCCTCGCCGTGCAGCGTCAGCCGGACGCGCAGAGCCGCCGCCCCCGAGGCGTGCAGCCGTACGCCGCTGTAGGCGAAGGGCAGGCGGTTCTGGCCGGGTGGGCTGTCGCGCAGCCCGTGGTGGGCCGCGATGTGCAGCGCCGCGTCGAGCAGGGCGGGGTGGATTCCAAAGAGCCCCGCCTCCGCCCGCCGCGGCTCGGGAAGTTCGACCTCGGCGAAGAACGCGTCCGCCGCGCGCCAGGCCGCTCTCAGTCCCTGGAAGGCGGGCCCGTACGACAGACCGGCCTCGGCGAGTACCGGGTAGACGTCGTCGATCTCGACGGGTGTCGCGCCCTCCGGCGGCCACACCTCCAGCGATACCGGCTCCTCCCTCGGTGCCGTCGCGAGGAATCCCGCGGCGTGCCGCGTCCACTCCGCTCCTTCTTGGGCCTCGGCGGGGCGCGAGTACACCGCGACGGAGCGACGGCTCGCGTGGTCGAGCCCGCCGACGGCGACCTGGACGTGCACCGCCCCGCGTTCGGGGAGCACGAGGGGGGCCTCGATCACCAGCTCGTCCAGGGTGTCGAGACCGACCTCGTCACCGGCCCTGACGGCGAGCTCCACCAGGGCGGTGCCCGGCACGATGACGGTGCCCATGACCGCGTGGTCGGCCAGCCAGGGATGGGTCCGCAGCGAGAGCCGCCCGGAGAGCAGGGTCGCGTCGACGTCGGCGAACGCCACGGCGGCGCCCAGCAGCGGATGGTTCGCCGGGGCCAGCCCCAGACCCGAGGCGTCTGCCACTCCCTGCGGCGCGGATTCGAGCCAGTAGCGCCGGTGCTGGAAGGCGTAGGTGGGCAGGTCCACCTTGCCCGCACCGGGAAAGACCACCTCCCAATCGATCGGACTGCCATGCACGAACGCGTGACCCAGCGCGGTCACCACCGAGACCTCCTCCGAGCGCTCCCGCCGCAACACCGGAACCACCACCCGCTCCGGCGACAACACCTGCCGCGCCATCGCCGACAACACCCCATCAGGACCCAGCTCCAGGAACGTCGTCACCCCCACCGCGTCCAGCACACCCACCGCGTCGGCGAACCGGACCGGCTGCCTCACCTGCCGCACCCAGTAGGCCGGATCACCCAGCTCACCACCGGCCGCCGCCCGCCCGGTCAGCGTCGACACCACCGCGATCCGCGGCTCGGCGAACCTCACCGCCTCCAGCACCCGCCGGAAGTCGGCCAGCATCGGGTCCATCCGCACCGAGTGAAACGCATGACCGACCGTCAGGCGGCGGGTCCGCCGTCCCTCGGCGCTGAACCCGGCTGTCACGGCCGACACCAGGTCCTCATCCCCGGAGACCACCACCGACGAAGGACCGTTCACGGCCGCGATCCCCACCCCACGCGTACCCGCCGGCTCCGCCAAAGTGTCCGGCACTCCGATCGCGGCCTTCGTCGTACCGGCCGCCCCCGGAACATCCGGGATATCCGGGGTCTTCGCCCTGGCCAGCCCTGCCAGAGCGTCGAGCACCTCCCGCTCGGTCGCCTCGATCGCGGCCATCGCCCCACCGGCCGGCAGCGCCTGCATCAACCGGCCCCGCGCCGCCACCACCCTGGCCGCATCCGCCAGCGACCACACCCCCGCCACATGAGCCGCCGACAACTCCCCAACCG
>NZ_JBSFWD010000111.1:0-13079 GCF_053592655.1 Streptosporangium sp. NPDC002607 | reverse complement strand
GGCCGGGGTCTGAGCCCGCGGGCATCCCGCCGGGCGGGATGCCCGCGCATGACGAGGGCCGTGAGGATGATCCTCACGGCCCTCGTCATGCGCGAGCCCTCCGCGGCCCGGCCGGGCGGCTCAGCGGCGGCCCGGCAGCGCGGCGACCTCGGACTCCGGCCGCCAGGTGGGCAGATACTCCCGCAGCCGCAGCACCATGCCCTGGCAGTAGGAGGCGTTGTGCTCCAGGCTGCGCTCGGGCATGAACGGCAGCTTCCGCCCGCGCGGGTGGTCGAGCACCAGCCGGGTGAGGTGCTCCTGGCCGGCCTCCAGGCCGGTCACGTCGAGGTCGATGAGGAGGGCGGCCAGGTCGGCGGGCATGTCGACGACCGAGGCCGTCCTGCCGTGCGGCTCGACGCGCAGCTCGGTGAAGTCGTAGCCCGGCGGCTTGGGCCTGGCCAGGTAGATGTAGGGCCTGGCCAGCAGGTCGAGCTCGAACGCGGCCCGTGCCCCGGCGTCCCGCCACCAGGACTGACCGCGGGCGAAGTCGACGAGCAGCCCGTCGAACTCCTCGCGGTGCGAGTGCAGGACGAGGTGCGCGACCATCCCGAAATTATGGAAGTCGTAGTTCCAGAGTTTCTGCACGGAATCGCGGAAGAAACTGGCGACCTCGGTGTCGGTACGGCTCTCGAAATACGTCGCGGCGTCGGTGAAGAAATCCTCCAGCCGCCTTATTCCGGACCTCTCCAGATAATTGGCGAGGTAATACAGGCCGCGTAGGTTGTAGAGCGAGTGGACGGCGTAGTAGAACCAGGTGCCGCGCTCGCACTCCGTGCGGCTTACCCAGTTGGTGCCGACCACCACGTCGGCTTCCGTGACATCACTGGGAACGCGTTCCACCTGCACTCCGAGAAGCTCCCGTTTGGCGTATATCGAGGTGTTGTGCAGCAGGAGTTGCGGATAGACGATGAGCGTGTCGGCACGGAGCCGGCACAGTTCCGCGATTCCCTCCTTGTATGACTCCAGGGTCTCTCCGGGAAGCGGCCAGATCAGCTCGATGTAGGAGCTGATGCGCTTCTCCCTGAGCGTTCTCTGCAGTTCGGTGTAGGTCGCGGGCTTGATGTTCGAGCGGTCGACCAACTCCAGGGTCCTGGAGCTCATCGACTGCAGGGAGATGGGCTGGCTGGTCAGCAGTCCTCCCTGCACGAGGATCTCGGTGATCTCGGCCATCCGGTCGGGCTTGTTCTTGGCCGCGGCCATCGAGACCATCACCGGGTAGCCGTTCTCCTCGCTGCACTCCACCAGGTGGCGGGTCAGTTCCACGTCGCGCGGGGCCATGCCCCAGTTGGCGTCCGCGATGAAGATCGACACGAAGTCGTGCTTGCTGATCCAGGTGATGTCGTCGCGGACCCGCTGGTCCTCGAACTTGTGGACCTTGTCGTTGGTCGCCGCGCCCCAGAAGCAGAAACCGCAGCTGAACGGGCATCCGCGGTTGGTCTCCAGGATGGCGGTGGTGTACTTGCCCTCCTCGAAGACGCCGGAGGTGAAGGGCGAGGGCACCTCCATCAGGTCACGCACCCGCTCGGCGGCCTCGGTGGTGACGAGTTCCCCCGACCGCCAGAAGCTGATCCCGTCGACGGCCGAGAAGTCGGGGTCGCCGCCGATCACCTGGCGCAGGTACTGCAGCATCGTCTTCTCGCCCTCGCCGTTGCAGACGACGACGTTCTCCTGTTCGGGGGCGACGTACTCCTCGGCGTGCAGCATGACCTGGGGACCGCCGAGGATGAACCGGGCCGCCGGGAGCCGCTCATGCAGCGCGGCCAGCACCGCGCGCGCGAATCCGATGTTCCAGATGTAGCAACTGATGGCGTAGACGTCGCTGCGCTTTTCCAGGAGTTCTGCGATCACCTCATTTCTGTCCGCGGACACCGGGGCGGAGAAGATCTCGAAATCACATCGCGGCCCCACCTCCGGATCGTGCTGTGCGTAAGCCTGCATGTAACCGGAGGCAAGGGGCAGGATGGCCTCGAATGCAGACAGCTCGACGAATGTGACTTTGGTGTTCATGACGCTCGTCCCTGCGTAGTCCGAGTAATCGCTGAAGCCGATCGGATGGAATCCGCTCATGCTTTCACAGGGGGACGGGGCGGACAACGCGCGCCAATTGCGGACACCACTCGCGTGTTACGGTTCTGGAAACCTCGATAACCACGGAGGAGAAACCGTATGCCGACTCACGACTACGAGACCGGCCTCGGGACGCTCTCACTCGACGACCGGATCGCGGAGCATCTCGAAAAGACCTTTCAGGACCCCTGGGAAATCCGCAAATTCTCCCATGATTTCCGCAGGAACGGCTACGTCAAACTGCGGAATGTGGTCTCCGAGGAGGTCAAGGATCTCGTCTCGGACGAGGTGGAGCGCCTGCTCGACCTGCACGCGCGCCGGATCGACATCAACCTCAAGGAGACCAGCAACTCCCCGCGCAAGATGAGCACGGTCAGCCAGCAGTCCATCGCCGGCGACAGCTCCCTGATCCCGGAGCTCTACGACTCCCCCGCCCTCAAGGGCTTCCTGGGCCGGCTGGCGAACGAACCCGTCGTCAACTGCCCCTGGGACGAGGAGAAGTACGTCATCATCCGCCAGGAGAAGCAGGGCGACACCCACGGCTGGCACTGGGGCGACTTCAGCTTCACCCTCATCTGGATCCTGGAGGCGCCGAGCAGCGAGTACGGCGGCATGCTCCAGTGCGTTCCGCACACCAACTGGGTGAAGGAGGACCCCCGGGTCCACGACCACCTCATCCGCTACCCGATCAGCACCTACGCCCACCAGAGCGGCGACATCTACTTCCTGCGCTCCGACACGACGCTGCACCGCACGGTCCCGCTGTCGGAGGACCGCACCCGGATCATCCTCAACACCTGCTGGGGCAGCGAGTCCGACGCGAAGAAGGAGCAGTCACACGAGACCATGGAGGCGATGTTCAGCTGAGCCCCGGGACGGTCCGGGCTCGCCGGCCACACCCACCGGCGCCCGGCCCCGAGGAGTCCGGGAGGAGGGGAACGGCCCGGTCCACGACCGGGCCCGTCCCGACGCCGGGCTCAGCTCCGCCTGGATGGAGAGGGCACCGGTGATGGCGTCTCCGGTACGACCTGTGCCCGGGGCCGGCCCGGCAGGAGCGGGATGGCGGCCAGGATGACCGCGATCACGGTGACGGTGAACCAGAAGACGCCGTGGAAGCCGGCTGTCGCGTCGTCGGCGGTCTGCAGGATGAGCGTGACGACGGCGACCCCGATCGCGGCGCCGAGCTGGTTGAGCATGTAGAGCACCGAGCTGCCCTGCGCCACCATCGGGGCGGGCAGTGTGCGATACAGCGATCCCATCGTGGGGGCGCTGAAGAAGCCCATGCCCAGGCCGATGGTGAGGGCGCCCAGCACGGGCCACACCTCGGGGGTTTCCGCTCCGATCCGGGTGAAGGCCAGCGCGCTGAGGGCGGCCACGAGCGCGCCGCCGCCCGCCAGCCCGCGAGCGCCGAGCCGGTCCGACAGCCGTCCGGCCAGCGGCATGGCGATGGAGCCGCCGAGGCCCACGGGCGCCATCAGCAGCCCGGCGGCGAACACGCCGTACCCGTGCGCCTGCTGGTAGTACAGCGGCAGCGCGAAGAAGACGGCGAAGTTCGCGAGGCCGCCCAGGCCCATGATGGTGACGCTCGCGGTGAAACCGCGGCCGGCGAACAGTCGCAGGTCGATCAGGGGTGGCGTGCGCCGGGTGCGGAACGCGTGGATCGTGTAGCCGATCAGCAGCGCGGCACCGGCGGCCAGCGGGCTGAGCGCCTGCCAGGCGGTGAACGTGCCCTGCTCGGCCGTCTGCGACAGGGCCAGGATGAGCGCCGCGAAGCCCGGACCGATCAGGGCCAGGCCGATGACGTCGAGCCGGACCCGCGGCTGCCGCTCGGCCGGCGGGTCGGTGGGCAGCACGCGCAGGGCGAGCAGCAGGGCGATGACGCCGACGGGCACGCTGAGCAGGAACATCCATCGCCACTGCAGTCCCTGGAGGATGGCGCCGCCCAGGATCGGCCCGAGGACCGGGCCGAGGGAGAGGACCACGCCCATCAGGCCCATCACGCGTCCCGCGCGATGCGGACCTGCGGCCCGGGCCAGCAGGACCAGCACGAGCGGGTCGAGGAGGCCGGCGCCGAGGCCCTGGACGACGCGGAAGACGATCAGGCTGCCGACGTCCCAGGCCAGCCCGGAGGCGAGCGATCCGGCCAGGAACAGCAGGAGGCCGATCAGCCAGAGCCGCCTGCCGCCGAACCGGTCGACGGCCCAGGTGGCGAAGGGGATGGTGGCCGTGACGGCCAGCAGGAAACCGGTGGAGGCCCAGCCGATCGTGCTCAGCGAGGTGTCGAAGGCGGCGGCCAGGGTGTCGGTGGCGACGGCGGCCATCGTGCTGTTGAGGATACCCAGCAGCCCGCCGAGCAAAATCACGCCGATCAGCCGCAGCAGTGCCGGATCCAGCCGGTCGTCTCGCGGTTCTGTCATGGGTTCTCTCCGCTTCGATCACAACGAACTAGACCAGTGAGACCAAATTAAGAGACCCATGAGTCTTAGTCAATCTGGTCTAAAAAACCAGACCGATTAGTCCAATCAGGTGGTTCGGGAAGTATGATGCGGCCTATGAGCGGAATCTCGGCCGAACAGAGCTCCTCCGTCAGCCCCTCCGTCGCGCGCGGACGCATCGACAAGCGGCAGGCGATCCTGGATGCCGCGTTCACGGTGTTCGCCCGCCAGGGGTACGCCCAGGCCGGGGTGGACATGATCGCCGCCGAGGCGGGCGTCGCCAAGGCCACCGTGTACAACCACTTCGGCGACAAGGAGACCCTGCTACGCCAGGCGATCACCGCTCAGGCCGACAGGGCGCTGGCCAGGAACCTGGCCGTACTGGAGCGGCTCACCGAGCACGGCGAGCCACGCGCCATGCTGGAGGAGGTCGGCCACAGCCTGCTCCAGTGCTACTGCGACGATCGTTCCTGGGCACTGCGGCGGCTGCTCTCGGCGGAGCTCAACCAGTTCCCCGACCTGCTCGACATCGTCCAGGGGCGCGCGGCCGAGCGCGTCGCCCAGGCCCTGACCGACCGGCTGGCCCGGCTCACGCTCGCCGGTCGCCTGCACGCGATCGACCCGGCACAGGCGGCCGAACAGTTCAACGCCCTGCTCACCGGCCCGATGGAGGCCAGGTCCCGGCTGGGAACCCGCCAGGTCGGCGACGCCGAACTGCGAGCCGTGGCCCGCGCCGCCGTCCACACGTTCCTGCGGGCCTTCGGCCCCGACGCCCGTTAGGCCCCTGCCCCGCGGACCCTGCCGTGGCGAGGATCGGTCAGCCGGGCCGTGCCACCAGGGCCCCGCACGCCCTGCGGATCATGGAAGTGCTCGTACGCCGGCCCTGTTCACGGCCGCCTCGATGCCGTCCAGGAGGACGGCGAGACCGGCCGCGAAGGTCTCCTTCGCCTCCTGTTCCAGGTAGGGCACGCTCTCGTCCTCGGACTGGTAGGCACCCTCGCTGTCGAGCCAGGTCAGCGTCGGGAACCGCTCGGCGAAGTCCGGCGCGACCTCCTCCAGCAGGGCCGAGCGGGCGTACCACCACTCCTCGTCGGACATCCCGGTCGCCGCCGGGGCCTGGCGCGACTCCGCGACCGTCTGCGCCGCCGCGCGCACGAAGTGGAACAGCACCCCGACGAGGCGCCGCAGCACCCCGGCCGTAAGGCCCGTCTCGCGGAGGATGCGCAGCGCCGTCTCCAGCATGACGTACTCGTTGGGGCCCAGCACCGGGCGCGCCTGCGAGACCTGCAGCACCCACGGGTGGCGCAGGTAGAACGCCCAGGCCTCCTCGGCCCAGGAGGTCACGGCCGCCCGCCAGCCCGCCCCCAGCTCATAGGAGGTGGGCAACTCGGCCAGGGCCCGGTCGTACATCAGGTCGACCAGCTCGCTCTTACTGGGCACGTAGGTGTAGAGGGCCATGGCGGTACGGCCGAGCCGTTCACCCACCGCGCGCATGGAGAGCGCGGCCATCCCCTCGGAGTCGGCGACGGCGATGGCCGTATCCACGATCACATCCACGCTCAGACCGGGCTTGGGGCCGGGGCGCCCCTCTTCCGACCTCGAGGTATGCCACAGCAGTGCCATCGAACGGCGCGCGTCGCCCTGTCCGGCGAAGACGACCAACTTGCCACTCCTTACGGCATAAACTAACTTTACCGGGCTATCTCTTTACACCCTAAGGATATCAAGGGAGAAGGTCAGTGTTCCCCTCCAGCCCCACCCCCACCGACGACCACGACACGCGGCACGGCCGGGCCGCCGCGGACAGCCACGACGTGATCGAGGTCCGCGGCGCCAGGGAGAACAACCTGGCCGACGTCTCGCTGGACATTCCCAAGCGCCGGCTCACCGTCTTCACCGGGGTATCCGGCTCCGGAAAGTCCTCCCTCGTCTTCGGCACCATCGCCGCGGAGTCGCAGCGGCTGATCAACGAGACCTACACCGCCTTCGTCCAGTCGTTCATGCCGAGCCTCGGCCGGCCCGACGTCGACGCCCTGCGCAACCTGAGCGCGGCGATCGTCGTCGACCAGGAGCGGATGGGTGCCAACTCCCGCTCCACGGTCGGCACGGCGACCGACGCGCAGACGATGCTGCGGATCGTCTTCAGCCGGATCGGCACCCCGCACGTCGGCACCTCGACCGCGTTCAGCTTCAACAGCGCCGAGGGCATGTGCCCGAAGTGCGAGGGACTCGGCCGGGTGTCGGACGTCGACGTCTCCCAGCTGGTCGACGTCGACCTCTCGCTCAACGAGGGAGCGATCACCGCCCCGAACTTCAATGTGGACTCGTGGTACTGGCAGTCGATAGCCCACTCCGGATTCTTCGACCGCGACGTCAAGCTGAAGGACTACACCCCGGCCCAGTGGGAGGACTTCCTGCACAGACCCGCCACCAAGATCAAGATCGGCACCATGAACACCACCTACGAGGGGCTCCTGGTCAAGGTGCGGCGGCTCTACCTCGCCAAGGACCGCGAGTCCATGCAGCCGCACATCCGGGCGTTCGTGGACCGGGCCGTGACGTTCACCAGCTGCCAGGCATGCGGCGGCACCAGGCTCAACCCCGCCGCACTGGGCTCGAAGATCAACGGCCGCAACATCGCCGACTGCGCCGCCATGCAGATCAGCGACCTGGCCGACTTCGTCCGGGACATCGAGGACGAGTCGGTACGGCCGCTGATCGCCACCCTGCGCAACACCCTGGACTCGCTGGTCGAGATCGGCCTGGGCTACCTGAGCCTGGACCGCGAATCCGGCACCCTGTCCGGAGGCGAGGCCCAGCGGGTGAAGATGGTCCGGCATCTCGGCTCCAGCCTGACCGACGTCACCTACGTCTTCGACGAGCCCACGGTGGGCCTGCACCCGCACGACATCGAGCGGATGAACGGCCTGCTGCTCCGGCTGCGCGACAAGGGCAACACGGTCCTGGTGGTCGAGCACAAGCCGGAGACGATCGAGATCGCCGACCACGTGGTCGACCTCGGTCCCGGGGCCGGTTCGTCCGGCGGGCGGATCTGCTTCACCGGCGACGTGGCCGGGCTGCGCGCGTCGGATTCCCTGACCGGCCGCCACCTGGACCACCGGGCCCGCCTGCGTGAGAAGGTACGGCAGCCCAGCGGGCAGCTGTCCATCACCGGCGCCCGCCTGCACAACCTGAAGGATGTGAGCGTCGACATCCCGCTGGGCGTGCTGACCGTGGTCACCGGCGTCGCCGGCTCGGGCAAGAGCTCGCTGATCCACGGCTCGCTCCCCCTCCGGGACGACGTCGCGGTGGTCGACCAGGCCCCGATCCGGGGGTCGCGCCGCAGCAACCCGGCCACCTACAGCGGGCTGCTCGATGCGATCCGTACCGCCTTCGCCAAGGCCAACGGGGTCAAGGCCGCCCTGTTCAGCGCGAACTCCGAGGGGGCCTGCCAGAACTGCAAGGGCATCGGCCTGGTCTACACCGACCTGGCGATGATGGCCGGGGTGGCGTCGGTGTGCGAGCAGTGCGAGGGGAAGCGGTTCACCCCCGAGGTGCTCACCCACAAGCTGCGCGGCAAGGACATCAGCGAGGTGCTGGCCATGTCGGTGGCCGAGGCCCGCGACTTCTTCGCCTCCGGCCCGGCCCGCGCCGTCCTGAACCGGCTCGCCGACGTGGGCCTGGGCTACCTCAGCCTGGGCCAGCCGCTCACCACCCTGTCCGGCGGCGAGCGGCAGCGGCTCAAGCTGGCCATCCGGATGGCGGAGAAGGCCACCACGTACGTGCTGGACGAGCCGACCACCGGCCTGCACCTGGCGGACGTGGACCAGCTCCTGGCCCTGCTGGACCGGCTGGTCGACGACGGCAACACGGTCATCGTCATCGAGCACCACCAGGCGGTGATGGCCCACGCCGACTGGATCATCGACCTCGGCCCGGGTGCCGGCCACGACGGCGGCCGGGTGGTCTTCACCGGCACTCCCGCGGACCTGGTCTCCACGGGTGACTCGCTCACCGCCCGGCACCTGCGTACCTACCTACCGGCGGCGCGGGCTTCGGAGAACGGCTGAGCACGGCGCGGCGGCGGTTCAGCTTCCCAGATGGCCGCCGCCGTGCCACACGAAGCACACGCAGGGGGACCGTACGTTCAGACCCCTTCGGCGCCGTGGCCGATGGCGATCGCGTCAATGTGGCGGGCAAACTCGAACAGTGGACTCAGCCAGCCCACAGCTCAGAACCGTCACGGGGGCGTTTTGGCCCGGTACGAAAATTCACCCCACGTACCTTCGCAGAGCGGTGATGTCCTCGACGCGGCGCTGGTGGGTGGCGGCGAGCGGAGTGGCGTTGAGCGTGGTGACGCCGGACTCGGCGAACGCGGCCAGTCGTTCGGCCACCCAACCGGGAGCGCCGACGAGCGCGACGCCGTCGACGAGTCGCCGCGGTACCGCGGCCGCCGCCGCCTTCCTGCGGCCGGCCAGGAAGAGCTCCTGAACCTCGGCGGCGGCGTCGGTGAACCCGAAGCGCCCGGCGAGGTCGTTGTAGAAGTTCTTTCCCTTCGCTCCCATGCCACCGATGTACAGTGCCAGGTGCTCGCGCACCTGCTGCCGGCCTGCGGCCAGTTCGGCGTCGTCCTCGCTTATGAGCACCTTGGCATCGACGATGACGTCCAGCGGGGGCAACTCCGCCGACCGCTTCGATCGACCTGCTCGCAGCGCGTCGGCGAACGCCTCTCCCGCCCGTTCCGGAAAATAGAAGAGTGGCTCCCAGCCATCGAACAACTCGGCGGCCAGTTCGACGTTCTTCGGCCCAAGGGCGGCCAGCATGACGGGGATCCGGTCGCGCACCGGGTGATTGATGAGCTTCAGCGGCTTTCCGAGTCCCGAGCCGCCTTTCTCCGTTGAGAGGGGGATGTCGTGGTACGTGCCGTGGAATTCCACCGGCTCGCGCCGCCAAACCTGGTGGCAGATCTCCACCACCTCGCGGGTCCGTGCCAACGGGGCGTCGTGCCGTAGCCCGTGAAAGCCCTCGATCACCTGGGGACCGGACGCACCGATGCCCATCATGAAGCGCCCACCCGAGACGTAGTCGAGTCCAGCGGCAGTCATCGCCAGCAACGTCGGTGTGCGGGAGTAGATGTTGAGGATCGAAGAGCAGAGACGCAAGGTCGAGGTCTTCGCGGCGATGTAACCCAGCTGGCTCACCGCGTCGAAGGTGTAGGCCTCGGGTAAGAAGACGACATCCAGACCGCCTTCTTCGTACTCTCGCAAACCCTCGACCGTCTGGTGGAAGTCGCGCGCGTAGTTGATGGGCATGCCGATTCTCACGGGTGCCCTCCTGTGCGCGCAGCGGGAGGGGTCCGGTGGAACTCCATCGGGATCCGGTTCGGATCGAGCTTGACGTCGACCAGAAGCGGCCAGGTTTCGGCCGCGATCGCGTCCGCGACGCGCTGGAAGTCCGCGAGTTGACGGACCTCCACCCCGTGTCCCCCAAGGCTTCGCGCGACCGGGGCGAAGTCCGGCCAGTCGAAGTAGGAGGTGGCGGGATCGTGACCCCGCTTGACGAAATGGTGGTGCTCCGCCCCGTAACAGCCGTCGTTCAACACGACGACGAGCAGCTTGAGTTGCCGGCGGACAGCCGTCGTGAACTCGGACAGACCTCCGAGCATGAAGCCCCCGTCACCACTGACCAGGACGGAGAGCCGGGCCGGGTCAGCGAGGGAGGCCCCCATCGCCAGGCTGAGACCGAGCCCGATCGATCCCATGCTCATCGTGTGCACGTAATCTCTCGGAGACGCGACCGAGATGCGCCGCACCGATTCAAAGAAGATCCGGCCGCCGTCGACGGTCAGCAGGCGATCTGGGGGAAGCAGCGAATCCAGCAGTTCGAGGCTCTCGATGTACTCGACCGTGTCGGGACGCCGGTCGCCGGACATCTCGGCGGAGGTCTCCGAGCCGGCCGGTCCGGCCTCGGCGGGACCGGCGGTATCCCAGAGCGGCCGGTCGGAATCGATGCCTCGCGCCGCCAACTCCTCCAGCAGTGCCCGCGCCGTCGGTGCCGCGCTGCCGTGAATGGAAGGTGTGGAATGGGCCTTCGCCGCATCGGTGTCGATGTGGACGACGTGCTTGCCGTGTGTCGCGGCTCCCTGGGAGGTGGTGTAGGAGTTCAAACTCGCCCCCATGGCCACGATCACGTCGGCCGCGTCGAAGTACGCGGCCGACCGGCCGGCCCGGAGGCCCCCGAAGATCCCGAGGTCGGCGGGTTCGCCGCGAAACAGCTCCTTCGCTCGGAGGGTCGTCGCCACCCGAGCGCCCAGGCGACGGGCGAGGGCGAGCATCGCGGCGCGGTCCGCTTCGGCGGTTGCCCCGCGCCCCGCCAGGATGAGCGGGCGACGCGCCCGCAGGAGCACGTCCGCCGCCGTCCGGACCGCCTCTCGGGTGGGCAGGACCTCCGCGTCGGACCGGTCCGCCCGCGCGATCTCGGACAGGGCCCCGGACAGGGAGCAGGGCTCGTGCGCGTAGTCGGTGGGGATGCCCACGACGACGGGCCGCGCGGAGCGGCGGGCGCGACGGAAGGCGAGGGAGAGAACGTCGTCCGCGTCCTCCAACTGTGCGAGCCTCAGATACTCCGCTCCGGACGAGCGCACGATCTCGTCCGTGGGGACGCACTGCACGTTGTCGTCGTCCCAGGATGGCGTCTCCCCCGCGAACAGCACGAGCGGCAGATGGGACCGCGTCGCGTCGGCGAGCGCCGTGACGGTGTTGGTGATGGCCCCCTGCGTGATGGTGGCAAGGCCCACACGGTCCGAGACACTGGCGTACCCCGCCGCCATCAGCACCGCGGCACCCTCGTGGGTCACGGCGACATAGTGTCCCCCGCGCCGCACGAACGAGTCGACGAAGAACAGGTTGCTGTCACCCGTCACTCCGAAGAGCGGCGTCTCCAGCTCGGCGCACACCCGAGCAAGTTCCGCGTGGAACGAATCCACAGTTGTCCACCTTTCTCCAGCGAACTACATCGAACTGAGCCAGGTGGGATGTTGCACCGGCTGAGATCCCGGGCAGCGGGAACCCCTACGCGGGTACCTGTCGTTGAGCGATCAACCTGACAGGAGCGCCGCCCTGGTACGGCGAGGAGGCGTCACACGAAGTGCGGACCGACTCAGCGCGCGGCCTGCTCTTCCGCGAGGTGGAAGGACCCGGTGAAACCGAACTCCTCGATGGCGGTACGCAGCAACGCGAGCGTCGCCCCTCGGTCCGTGGGGAGCCGCAGTCCCGGCTGGGCGTGGCGCACGAGAATCGAGATGTCGTACTCGTCGGCGAAGCCGGACGCGCCGTGGAACTGCTGCGTCGTGCGAAGCGTGTGCTTGACGACCCGCTGCGCCTCCAGGCGCACGCTCAGGGCGTCGACCAGCGATGGGGAGGTGTCCGTGAACGTGCTCCACAGGCTGAAGCGGCACAGCAGGTCCAAGCCCTCCAGCCCGACGGACAGATCGGCCAGGCCGTGCCGGATCACCTGGAAGTCGCTGAGGGGGTGACCGAACTGGTTGCGGACCTTGGTGTGCTCGATCGCGAGCCTGAGTGCCCGCTGCCCGATCCCGAGCAGGTGGTAGGCCCCGAGCACCAGGCCGAGCCGCCGGTCAAGCACGGACGCCGCGCCGCCCGCCACGGGCCGCAGCCGAACCGTCATCGCGAACGGTGCGACCTTCGAGTCCACGGCGGCGGCGGGCTCCGCGTCGAACAGGTCTCCCCCGAGGGTCGCGGCCGTCCAGGTCCCGGCGGCCGGGGCGTGGTCGATGATGGGATGGCGGGCGTCGACGAGCGAGAAAGGCGTCCCGGCGGACGTCCGGAGCAGGACCCCGACCAAGGGGAACGGCACGGCGTGGCTCCCGCCCACCCGGCACAGCTCAGCAGCGGCGACGGCATCGTCGAGACCGCTGCGCGGGTCGATGTCGTACAGCCCGATACTCGCCAGGCACTCCTCCGCTCTGGCCGCGGGACGCCGGTCCGACTCCGCGCCACGCGCCAGATCCACGCCTCCTGCGCTGCGCAGCGCGCTGTCGGCGACGCGTCCGAAGTCCAGTGCCGCTTCCGGCAGTTCCATCCGCATCAGCCCACCGCCTGGCGGCCGAGCAGCTCACGCGACACGATCTCGCGCTGAATCTCGATCGTTCCGGATGCGACCGTCGCGGCCTGGGCGTACCGCCAGTGGTCTTCGAACGCGCCGTGCGACGGTGCGCCGGCCGCCGGACCAAGGAGGGAACGCGGCCCGAGAAGCTGAGACACCACCTCGGCCACCTGTTGATCACATGTGGTGGACGCGATCCGCGCCTGACTGGCTTCCAGGTCGACCATCTTGTTCCCTTTCTGGCGCTCGACGACGCGATAGGCCAGCAGGCGCGCCACCCGGACCTGGACCAGAGCGCTGGCCCAGGCGTTTCTGACCAGTCCGGGTGATGACGAGGAACGTCGGGCCCGGCATCGCGATCATGGAGTCCCGGTCGCTGGAGGAGGTTCAGACCACCCTCGCGGCCCTGGCCTG
>NZ_JBSFWD010000110.1:0-13471 GCF_053592655.1 Streptosporangium sp. NPDC002607 | reverse complement strand
GAATCCGGTTCTGCTTCAACACCTCACCGGAAACGACGATCGACGCCCTTGGCCGTTGGGTGTAGCCGTCCGCTGATGCCCGGCGTTCGCCAGTGGGGACCGGCGCGACAGCCGGGCCCCACGCTGACCGGAAAGCGAAAACAACCCTCAGCCGACCGCACGAAGATCATGAAAGATCGAGGCTGATTCCAGTGGTTACGGTCAGGCCCCGTTCTCAGTGTGGTTCTGCGGCAGTCTCGTGAGGACGCATGGTTGTTTTTTTCGGTGACAGACCGGTGTGTTTTCCGGCGAAGGCCAGGATGTCCGCGGTCAGGGCGCGTTCCTTGCTCGCGGGAGAGGCGGCGTGGGCGGTGTCGGGTTCTCGACGCATGAGGACCGGCCGGTCACTGCTGGTGGCGTGTTGGAGGGCCGCGCACATTTTGGTGACGTGGGCCTCTCCGGTCTGCAGATCGGTTACCGCGCCGGTGAGGAGGAACGCGGGATAGGGGGCTCCGGGCGTGATGTTGTGGTACGGGGAGTATGTGAGTAGCCATTGGAGTTGTTCGGGTTGGGAGGCGGTACCGAATTCGTCGGTCCATGTGCATCCCAGGCCGAAGTGTTCGTAGCGCACCATGTCACATAGCGGGCCTTCGGCGATGACCGCGGCGTACAGGTCCGGTCGCTGGGTGGCGGCGGCGGTGACCAGTAGCCCGCCGGCGGATTGGCCAAAGATCGCCAGTTGGTCGCGGGTGGTCCGACCGGTGTTGATGAGCCAGGTCGCGGCGTCGTTGAAGTCGCTGATCGCGCGGTGTTTGTGTGGTCCACGGCCGGCGTCGTGCCAGCGTTGGCCTTCTTCGCCGCCTCCGCGTACACAGGCGACCGCGTAGGTGCCGCCGGCGCTGACCCATGCGGCTGCCATGGGGAAGAACCATGAGCGCATCGGCATGCCGAAGCTGCCGTAGCCGTAAAGGAGAGTGGGGCGGGGGCCCTGATGCTCCTCAGCCGGGGTAAACAGGAGCAGCGTGATCTCGGTGCCGTCGTCGGCGTGATAACGCACGCTGCGGCTGCGGATTCCTGGAGTGTGTCCGGCTATCGCGGCGCCGGTTTCTTGTTCCGTCTTCCCACTGGCGGCGTCGTGGCGATAGATGGTGGGGGGTGTGGTCGCGTCGCAGTAGCTGAACCACGCGTGATGCCCGTGTGGGACGTTCGTGCGCAGGGATGACACGACGCCCGCGCCGGGAAGGGGCAGATCGGTGAGCAGCCGACCACTGGCCAGGTCGTGCAGTGTCAGGGTGGAGGTGCCGTGGCGGGCGCGCGCCACCAGCAGGAGGGGCTGCGGAAGTGCCGGGCCGTCCAGGACCAGACACTCGTCCAAGGGGGCTTGGGGATCTTCGGCCACCAGCGCGCGCCATGCGGCCGGGTCGGTATCGTGCCGGTGCGCCGTACAGATGCGGCCACACGGGGCCTGGTAGTCGGTGACCAGCAGCAGATCGTTGTCCGCGAGGAAGCGTGGGAGAACACGGGCGCCTATGGTGCGTCCATCCACGATCCTGATGAAATGCGGGGCTTCCGGATCGGTGAGCTCGGCCACGTACACATCGTTGTGCGAGGCGGGCCCGACCATCGCAGTGATCGCCAGATGATGGCCGTCGGCGCTGACCGTGAGCCCGTAATAGTGCTCTGGGGCATCGTCACCGCCGAACACCACCGCGTCGGTCCGCCAGGGCGAACCGATCCGATGCAGCCTCACCCGCCGCTGCAAACGCATGTCGCCGGAGGCCAGTTCCTCATCGGGAACACGGCTGACGTAGTAGAACGCATCCCCTCCGGGCAGCCAGGCGAGCGAGGTGTTACGGGCGCGTGGCAACGGCCCGTCCACCGTCTCCCCGGTACGCACGTCCAGCACCATGATGTCGCTGCCGGGCTGCTCGGCGACCTCCATTTGGACAGCCACACGTTCGCCCTCGCGCGATGGCCACCAGGCATACAGCCCGGTATGGCCGGACGGATCGATCTCTGCCGGATCGACCAGCACCCGCCTGTTCCCCTCAGCGTCAACGACGAGCAGGCGCCGTTGCTCATCCCCACGGAGTTGCTCGGCAAGGAACATGACCGGACCACGCACCATCGGAGGCTCGGACACGCCGAAGGATGACATCTGATCCACCAAGGACGCCCACGATTGCTTCTCACGCCATCCGGCGCGATATTCGCGGAAGAGACGATCCTGGGCCGCGGCCCAGTCCCGCACGCGCGCGTCATTGCCGTCTTCCAACCATCGGTAGGGATCGGAAACCGGGAATCCGAACAGATCCTCCACCACATCGCTGCGCCAAACGGCAGGGTAAGACAATCGCGCCACAAACGTCCCCCGATGCATCGCCCCGCCCGCAATTAGGTCGAGGCACTGCGGTCTTGACACCGCAGTACCTCGGCTCATTCAGCTACGACTGGCCGCGAAGAATGTCCGCCTGCCAGCCGCGTACGCCCCCAATGCGGGTAGTCGGAGTGGAATCACGATACGGTAGGTATCCATTCATGTCAGCCTCCCGGATTCGTTGATTCGCCCGGAATGAGCGATTACGACGACAAGTATCCCCGCACCCGGGATCGATAAACACAGGCATCGCTCTCGACGGTGAGCGCCAATCCTCCCTGGATCCTCGGCACGTACGTCGGCCATATTGGCTATCCTCCTGCTAAAATTTCATGCAAGAGAAAAAGACGTACTAGAATGCCACGTCTATATCGATCTAGCGCAACAGTAATGCGGAGCCTTTCGAGATAGATCCCGGGGCTGACGACGTTCTCAAATCGTGAGACCGAGAGCGATCAACGGGTTGCCGAAATCATCGCGGGCCCAGCGGGTTCCCTCGGCGAGGCCGGCGATGTCGGTGAAGTTGAGCAGCCGCAGCGCGCCGATCGCGTAACTGCGCATGACCGCCAGGACCGATGGGGCTGAGGCTGTCCGGCAGGCTCCCCACATGACCCCGCCAAAAGTGACGGCCGGCTTCGGGGCAACTTCATGCACGCGATGGGTCGTCAGGTCTGCCAGAGGGTCGACAGCACCACGTGCAAGGTGGTCGCGCCCAGGACGCTGATCACGGCGTTGCGGGTTTTCAGGTGCAGCCCGATCGCGGTGGCCAGGGCCGCCGCGGTGGGCACGACGGCCGACCAGGTGGGGCGGACCTCGCGCAGGGTGTACAGGGCGAGGATCAACATGATGCCGGTGGGCATCTGCAGGGCGAGGTAGCCCAGGAAGGCCGAGCGGCGCAGCGGGGTCAAGACGGCGAAGGGCAGGGCGCGCAGACCCCAGGTGACGGCGGCGCTGACGGCCACGGCGGCGGCCAGGTAGTGCGGACTGGGCACGGGTTTTCACCTTTCCCCGGCTGAGGCGGCCGCGGCGGGCACGGGGCGGGCGTGATCGTCGGGCGCGCGGGAGGCGGTGTGGCGGTCCACGGCGTAGCGGAGATCAGCAGGCCTGCGGTGAACAGGGCCATCGCGGCCGGCAGCACCTGCCCGGGAGTCAAGAGCGCGGCGACGGCGAAGCCGGCCGCTGCCAGCAGGGGAGCGGGCAGGTCCCGCCGAGCGCGCCAGGCGTCGATCGTCAAGACCACGAACAGGGCGGTCAGGGCGAAGTCCAGGCCGTGCAGGGTGAGCGGGATCAGGGATCCGGCGAGCGCGCCAAGGGTGGCTCCACCGACCCAGTAGCCCTGGCACAGCACCTGCATCCACAGGATGCGGGCGCTGTTCCAGGAGCGGGCGCGATCGCCGGCGGTCAGGGCGTAGGCCTCGTCGGTGAGCGCGAAGGTGGCGTAGATGCGGCCGAGCGGCCGGACCTGCGACAGCGGGAAGGACAGGGCGTAGAAGACGTGCCGGAGGTTCACCAGCAGCGCAGTCACCGCGATCTGCCCCAGCGGTGTCACCGAGGCGACCAAGCCCAGCAGCAGGAACTCCAGCGACCCGGCGTAGATCACGGCGGTGAACACCGTGGCCCACCACCAGCTCAGCCCGGTGTGCACCACCAGGACGCCGAAGCTGATCCCGAGGGGGAACAGGCTGAGCCCCACCGAGGCGGTGTCGGCCGCTGCCGCCGCGAAGTCCCGCGACCCGCCCCTCGCTCGCATTGCACTCATGGAAGCAATTTTAGTGCGTATAGTGCATAATATGGTTTCAAAAATTATCAGGAGTAAAGCGTATGAGCAATATCATTAGTCTTGATCACATTGATCGTGAAATATTATTTCACCTTGCTCGGGACGGCCGGTTGTCGAACGTGGAGCTGGCCGGCCGGGTGGGGCTGACACCCCCGCCGTGCCTGCGCCGGGTCAAGCGCCTGGAGGACGCCGGGGTGATCGCCGGGTACCGGGCGCAGATCTCCCCAGCGGCCCTGGGCCGTTCCCTGGAAGTGGTCATCTCGGTGGAGATCGCGGTCAACGACCTGCAGACCGTGGAGGACTTCGAATCCCGGGTCGCGGCGCTGGAGGAGGTCGTGGAGTTCCGGCGCATGTTCGGCCGCCCGGACTACTACATCAGGGTGGCGGTCGCCGACCCGATCGTCTACGAGGAGTTCCTCAGCCGGCAGATCCTGCCGCTGCCCGGGGTCTCCCGGGTCGACTCCCACATCACCATGAAACGCATCAAAGGGGTCTAGCCCGCATACGCCCGAAACTCACATCCGATCTCGATGTACCGGATGACGCACCCGGTTCGTGCGGCTGCCATCGCGGTGAACCCGCAGGTCGGCACCATGTACTGGATAAGAGACCGTTGCCACGTACCTGAGGCGGAGCATCAGGGGTGTCGATTTCCGAAGCAGCCTGCACGGATGCCCGAGGTGCTTGCACTGTCGGCGTAAGGGCCCAAAGGCGGTTCGGCGGACCTCAAGGTTCGGGCATGTTTCCGGCATTGTCTGAGCCGTATCCCGGGGTGCTACCGCCGAACGCGCCGAGCGGGTTCTGCACCTTTGAGGGAGCGGGACCTAACGTGGCGCTTTCCTACGGTGCACGGCCATCGCCACCCCGAGGGCGAGGGCGGCATATCCGCAGGTCACGGTCAAACCTCCCCATGGCGGGAGCGGGTAATAGCCCCCGAGCAGTGACTGGTCCACGTCCACATGCGCGAACGTGGGGACGCTCTGCGTGATCGCGAACCCGGCGGCAGGGGTGATCATCAGCAGCCATGGCACCAGACCCGCGGTCGCCAGCAGGTAGGGCACGACGACCAGCGCGATGGCCAGCCCGATGGCGACGATGCCCCGCTTGACCAGCGCGGCCAGGCCCAGAGCCAGCACGGCGGCGGCCGCGGTCAGCGCCGCGTAGCCGACGATCACCCGCAGCTCGGTACCCAGGGTGATCGGCTGAATCGGGTTCTGATTGGCACGCAACATCGCCAGGCCGACAGGGACCACGACCCCCGAGGTCACCAGCCCCGTCACGAACGCGACCGCGCCGATCACCATGGCCTTGGCCGCCAGCAGCCACGCTGGATGCGGCTCGGCCGGCAGGCCGGCCCCGATCAGCCCCCGCCGGTGTTCCGCCGTGAAGAACGAGACCGCCACCACGAGCACCAGGATCAGCCCCACAGCCCCGCCGATCAGCATGAGGTCAGCGCGCAGACCGCCCTCCACCGTGGCGGGCCCGATGTCACCGCCCCCGGTCACGAGGAGCTTGTCACCGGACTCGACGACCCCGCCCGGGTGATGCGGGGTCTTGCCGTCGGGCCCCAAGGAGACGCCGACGTCGTCACGCCGCCACGAACCGTTCGCGCCCTGCAGTTCGATCTGGTCGAAGGTGGCGGTGGCCTGGGCGAAGGCTTTCGCCATCTCCCACAAGGCGCCTGGCGAGGTGGCGAACAGCCCGATCTCGACCGTCTCCGGCAGCCCGGTCAGCTTGACCGTGCCGACCTCGGTCCACGTCTTTCCGTCGCCTGACTCGTAGCCGGTGAGAGTGTCGCCCGACCTGGTCAGCCGCAGCCACTGTGGCCCCTGCACAGGACCACCGGCCACGTCGTGGGTGAAGTTGTGCTGCATCCTCACGCCGTGGCTGCCGGTGATCATGACGGCGGCGTACGGCGTGCCCTGCGTGAGGCTCTGCCTGACCAGGAGCCCGGCCTTCGCCCAGGGCACCACCCCCTCCTTGACGTTGCGCACCCCGGGTACGACGTCCGGCAGCCGCATCTGCCCGGTCATGTCCGACACGCGGGCGGTGATGCTGCCGTTCCCCTTGAGCGGCTGGTGCACGAAGTAGTACTTGTCCTTCACCGCCGTGCCATCGGGTCCCACCAAAGGCGCGGGGCAGGGGCCCTCGCCCTTCCAGGTCACGCAGGTGCTGCGGGCGCCCCCGGCGATCAGCAGGCCGAGCGACACGGTGACCAGCACGGAGGCCGCCATGGTGAGCACCCAGCCCCACGCGGAGCGGAACTTGGTCCACTCCGCGCGCAGCAACTGAGGGAAACGGTCCTGCCCGGCCCGCCGGCTGGATCGGTAAGGCGTGAATGAACTCATGCCGACGGTTGTACGCGGCACCCGGTTCCAGCCGGGTCGCAGCCGCTGCGACCCGGCTGGAACCTGGGATCTGGCACCGTTGACCCATGGCACCTCGACCCGGCGGCCGGTTCGGCCGCCCCGCCCGCACGACGACCGGCGGTGAGTGGCGGTGAGGGTCCTCGTCGTCGAGGACTTCGAGATCCTCGCCCGCTCCATCGGAACCGGGCTGCGCCGCGAGGGCATGGCCGTCGACGTCGTCCTGGATGGAACCGCCGCCCTCGACCGCCTGGCCGCCACCCGCTACGACGTGGTGATCCTCGACCGCGACCTGCCCGGCGTCCACGGGGACGAGATCTGCCGGCGACTCGCCCACGGCCGCTGTCAGACCCGCGTACTGATGCTCACCGCCTCCGGCACGATCGAGGACCGCGTCGACGGGCTCAGCCTCGGCGCCGACGACTACCTGCCCAAGCCGTTCGCGTTCGCCGAACTGGTCGCCCGCGTCCGTGCCCTGGCCCGCCGCGCCACCCCGCCGCTACCGCCCACCCTGGTATGCGGGGACATCACCCTCGATCCGGCCCGCCGTATCGCGTCCCGGGCCGGCCGGCGCCTTGACCTGAGCCCCAGGGAGTTCGCCCTGCTCGAATGCCTGCTCGCCGTACCCGGCCTGGTCATCTCCGCCGAGGAACTGCTCGAACGCGTCTGGGACGAGGCCGCCGACCCCTTCAGCAGCGCCGTCAAGCACACCATGCACCGGTTACGAGCCAAGCTCGGTGCCCCGCCCGTGATCGAGACCATCCGCGAAGGCGGCTACCGCATCGGACCGTCATGACCCTCCGGACGCTCGCCGGCAGGTCCCTGCAGACGCGGCTCGCGCTCGCCTACGCGGCGGGCATCTACGCCGCCGGGGTCTTCGTGGTCGTATTCGTCGCCGTCCCGCTTGCCAGCATCCACGCGGCCACCCCCAAAGACCACCCCTCATCGAGTGCGATCACCGAAACCGGGCCCGGGATCGGCCTGCCCCAACTCCTCACGGGATCCGCCGTCGCCCTGGTCCTCCTGATTCCCATCGCCCTGGCTCTCGGCTGGTACGTCGCCGGCCGGTTCCTGCACCCGCTGCGCGCCATCACCGCCACCGCCAAAATCATCTCCGCCGGAAACCTTCACCAGCGCCTTGACCTCGGCGAGCCCACGGACGAGCTGACCGAACTCGGCCACACCCTCGACGACCTGTTCGCCCGCCTGCAAGCCTCCTTCGACGCCCAACGCCACTTCGTCGCCAACGCCTCCCACGAGCTGCGCACCCCTCTCGCCGGCCTGCGCACCCTTCTTGAAGTCGCTCTCGCCGACCCCGACGCCGACACCGACACCCTGCGCTCGGCCTGCCAGGACGCCCTCGCTCTTGGCGAACACCAGGAGCGGCTCGTCCGGGCACTGCTCGCTCTGGCCACCAGCGAGCGCGGCGTCACCCGCTGGGACACCCTCGACCTCGCCCACGTCGTCGAAGGAGTGATCGCCTCCCGCCGCGACCAGGCAATGGAGAGAGGCATCGACCTAACCGAACACCTGACGCCCGCAGTGACGGCCGGGGACCCGAGACTGATCGAAAGCCTCGTCGCCAACCTCATCGACAACGCCATCCGCCACAATCACGAAGACGGGCACGTAACGGTCGCCACACAGACCTCCGGCACGCAGACGGCCCTTACGGTCACCAACAGCGGGCCAGTCATCCCCGACAACCAGATCCAGCGTCTCTTTCAAGCCTTCCAGAAACTGGCGCCTGATCGTCACGGCCGCCACGACGGCTACGGCATCGGCCTCGCCATCGTCAATGCCGTCACGCAAGCTCACCACGCCACCCTCACCGCCAGCGCACGCCCCCAAGGCGGCTTGTCCATCACCGTGCGGTTCGCGCACGGATCTCATCCGAACCTTCCCTGATGAGGTGCTCCAGACCCTGGCCTCCGACGACGCCGACCTGATCGGCGCGTTGCCGGCCTTCGAACCGAGGGTGGAGCCCGACCTGCCGGCCGCCAACCCCGGCCCGGCCTGGGCGCTGGTGGTCGAGTCGGTCGCCGCAAGGTACGGGCTGAGTGCCTCACGGCGTGGGCCCAGCTGATGGAGGCGCTGGTGGCCGGGCGCCGCCCCGACCGGCCGGTACCGCCGATGGCCGGTACCGCCGCGATCGGGGCGGTCGTGTATCTGCTGGCCACCGCCATTCAGGAGGGCCGGGACCTGTCCTCGATGAGCGACATCCTGGCCGGCATCGCCTACCGCCTACTGGCCTGACGGCGGGGCCGGCCGGCGGCTAGCTCAGGTGCCGGGCGAAGAACCGGGCTCCGGCATCGATCTCGAACGACGGGACGCCGGTATGGCCGCCGAGATTGGCGTGCAGCGTCTTCTCCTTGGAGCCGAAGGCGTCGAACAGGTCCAGGGCCAGCTGCCGGTCGTTCCCTTCGTCGTCCCACTGCAGCAGGACCTGCAGCGGAATGGTGACCTGGCGGGCCTCCTCGAACAGGGTGCCGGGCACGAAACTCCCGGCGAACAGAAGGGCGGCCGAGATGCGCGGCTCAACCACCGCCAGCCGGATACCGATGGCGATCACCCCTCCCTCGTACCCGACCGGGCCGCCGATCTCGGGCAGCGAAAGAAGGGCGTCCAGGGTCGCCTGCCATTCCGGGACCGCCCTTTCGACCAGCGGGAGGACGAGCCGGTCGACGATCCCGTCGACCGGCTCGCCGGTCTCCAGCGCCCGCAGCAGGTCGGCGCGGGCCTGCTCGGCGGCGGCCAAACGGGGCCGGTCACCGCCCCCGGGGAGCTCGATGGCGGCTGCGGCGAAGCCGTACTCCGTCGCGTAGTGCCGGGCCCGGGCCGCCAGTCGGGGGTGCATCTTGTGCAGCCCGCCGGGGTGGCCGACCAGGATCAGCGGCGCCGGTGCGGATGCGGATGCGGGCGTCCACAGGATGCCGGGGACCTCGCCGAGGGTGAATTCGCGTTCGAGGACGCCGTCGTCGAGGCGCTGTTCGGAAGTGAATTGCATGGTCGTGCCTTTCGGGAGTGCTCTTGAACGGCGCTCCCGGACGACCTATCGTCCGACCGTGACCCCAGAGGGGAGCACCCATGTCGATACTGCGTTCACGGGTACCACCTCCTCGTTCTTTTGCACGGCCTCCGGAAAGCTAGCAGTGGTCGCCGTGGTCCGCCAACGGGTTTTTGCGGAGGCTCCGTGGCCGGATGCCACGGAGCCACTCGCCTAAAGGCCAAGGCCGTGTAGTTAAGAGCTTCGGGCCTGTGACGTGATCGCAGCGTGACGAGATCGGAACTCTACGCAGAGCTACTCGGGGTCTCATCGCAGCTTCCCGAGTGGAGGGCCGTTTAGTGCATGATCCGCTCGTTCGTTGGGGTTCGGCGAAACCCCGTCGGGCGGTCCCTGGGTCTGGCTAAGGTCCGGTCGTGCCGGTGGAGTTTCTGATGTAGGTTCCGGATAGACCTGTCGGTGTCCGAGTGTGTTGTCGTGCAGAATGCGATCAGAACACCATCGTGAGCAGGTCGGCGAACAGCTCCTGTTCGTCGATCTCGAGCCCGCGGTTCGTGAACCACGTGGCCATGTTGTGGCAGTCGCGCATCAGGAAGTCCATGCCCTTCGGGTTGCCGACGATGTCGACGACCTGGGGCAGGTCGATCATCACGATCCGCTCGGCCTGCGCGAGGACGTTGTACGGCGAAAGGTCGCCGTGCGCGAGCCCCGCGCGGGCCAGTTCACGCATGCCGTTGCGGAGCTGCTCGAAGTACACACCGAGCAGCTCCTTCGACGGCCGGACCTGGGCGAGCCGGGGCGCGGCACCGCCCTCGCCGTCGTCGACGAATTCCATCAGCAGCTCGGTGCCGTCCACCTGCACGGGATACGGCACCGGGACGCCGGCCTTCCACAACCGGTTGAGGGCGTCCCATTCGGCGTATGCCCACTGACCGGCCGCGACACTACGGCCGTGCGAGGTCTTCTTCGCCATCGCCCGGCTGTCGCGGCTGTTGCGGGTACGGCGGCCTTCGACGTACGACGTACTGCGGTGGAAGGACCGGTGCTCCTCGGTGCGGTACCGTTTCGCGGCCAGCAGCGAGGACTTCGCCGGGTTGTCGCCGATGGCTTCGACGGCCCGTTCGAGCAGGAAGACGTCGGCTTCCTTGCCGGTTTTGAGGACGCCAAGCTCGGTGTCGATCGCAGCCTGTTCCGTCACAACCCACGAGGGGCGTGGTTCCGGGCCGCGAGAACCGCGCTCGACCTCCAGCCAGGTGGACCACCGCTGATCCGGGCCCAGCTCCTCGTCGACCGAATGGAACTTGAAGACGAAGGCTGCGGCCGGATCTGGTCGGGACTCGTCACCGGTGAATTCGGACCGGCGGGAGTCGAGGTCGGAGTAGGTGTCAGAGAGTTCGTACTCGGAAGACAACGGGTGTGCTCCTGAACAAAGAGGTGGGACTGATGCGGACATGCCGCAGCGCAGTGATGGCCATCCGTCAGCCCTCCTTAGTCCAGGCAGCGCTCTCCGCCGCTCGATCGACCCAGCATGCCCCGCCCGTTTCGGACCCCGCAACGTATTTACCGGAGCTGGGACCGTGCGGTCGGGCTCAGCCGGAGCTCCTGCATCGGCTTCGCGGATCCACCCGCTCCAGCGGCCGAAGTTCGGCGAGCTGCCGGCGTACGCGCGGCCCGGCGACATCGTGCATATCTCCGAGATGTTCCGCCTCGTGCGCGGCACCCAGGGCACCCCGGCGATCCCGGCACAGCGCAAGGCCCGCCGCGAATACGAGAACCGTGTCAACGCCCTTCCGGCTACAGCCGGACCATGATCGTTCTCAGCGCCAACGACTGTACCGATGTTCCCCACAGCCGTTTCCCCCTGACGAGGTCGCCCGGCTCGGCGGCGCGTCGCTCGCGTTGGTGCGGGGCGACGACCGCCGCGACACCGGCCTTTCATGCTCGGACGCCAAGCCGGGTCACCGGTTCCTCAGGCACCGGCGAACAGCAACGATCAGCGAGAGATGGGCATTTGCGTTGACAACTCTGCCGGCAACGCCGGGTTACGTTACGGCCTCGTCAATCGTTCATGCCACAGAAACTTACGTAAGATCCACAGGCATTTTCGGCTTCCCCTGAAAGGCAGCCGTGCTCTCGCGGATCACGAGCTCGGTGCCCAGCTCCACTCGCCTCTGCTGAAGCGACTCCCCCTCAGCCAGGCTGATCAGCATGGTGGCGGCCGTGGCGCCCATCTCGATCAGGGGCTGGCGGATCGTGGTGAGCGGCGGGATGGCCCAGCGACAGGGGGGCATGTCGTCGAAGCCGATCACACTCAGGTCGTCCGGGATGCGTAGCCGCAGCTCGTGGGCAGCATGGTAGACGCCGATGGCCTGGCCGTCGTTGGACGCGAAGATCGCAGTAGGTGGCTCAGGCAATTTCATCAGTCGGCGGGTGTGGGCCAGGCCGTCCTCGATCTGAAACGCCCCCTGGCAGATCAGGTCGGGGTCGACCGGCACGCCGGCGGCATCAAGGGCGGCACGGTAACCGTCCAGGCGTGCCCGGCCGGAGAGCGCGTATTCAGGCCCCGTGATCATCGCGATTCGGCGGTGACCGAGTTCGAGAAGATGACGGGTGGCTTCCAGGCCACCGCTCCAGTTGGTGGCCCCCACCGAAGGTACGCCGCGGCCAGGATCCCCGGCGGGATCCAACACGACCAAGGGAACCTCGCGAGTGGCCAGCCGCACGCGCTGGTCATCCGTGGGACCCGAAAACACCGTGATGACACCGGTGGGGCGACGGCTGAGCACGTCCTCGATCCACCGATGCCCCGGAGTATGCCGACCGCCGAGCTCGGAGATCACCACGCTCATGCCATGCCGCCGGGCGACCTGCTGGACACCCTTGACGATCTCTATCGGATAGTCGCCCGCCAGCTCGTGAAAGACGACCTCGATGAGGCCCGCCGGTTTGATGCGGCGGCGTTGTCTGCGGTAACCGTGCTCTCGGATGAGGCCCTCGACCAGGGCGCGGGTCTCCGGGCCGACCTCCGAGCGGCCGTTGACGACCTTTGAGACGGTGGCCATGGAGACTCCGGCCAGCTCGGCGAGCTGAGAGAGGGTCGGTGGTTCGGAGGGGGCCGAGCCGGCGTGGGGGGATTCCTCGGTCGAGGTCATATCGGGAGTGTATCCGGGCGGCTTTCGGTCTCTCGTCATGGCCGTTTCCGCTGTTCCTCCCCCTTTCAGCTCGCTTCGCCAGACGCTTGGAACGATCGTTGATCCGATAAGTATCGGAAGTCAGCCGGAAAATTTCCGCCGATCGGCTCGGGCATCCCGGGTCATCCATCAGGATCTGTCGAGGAAGTTAGCTGGATTCGGTCAGAATTCTACGGTTGCGAACTGGTAACTTCTATGAAACTTTCACATGCGCGGACAGCTCGACGTGATCTCCCACCGGACGAATGCCCAGGCCGGGAAACGTGTCAGTGGCAATGCCCAGGTCAGCGAGGGTTGTGACTCGTTGACCTGGATCGGACAGTCGGATGTACTCCCCGACAACACATCCACGGGAGCAGGCCATGGAGATCTGGAGTCTCGAATGTTAGCGATAACAGATTTTAGCGGCCGCTACCTCTCAGACGTGGCCAAGGAGCGTTGGATGCCCCCCTCATCTCGAACGCGTGTCCAAGGCGGACTTTTCGCTCACCCTCCGCTGTACCGACGACTGGTCGGGGTGACGTCATGATCGAAATGTTAACGCTAACAAAAGTCTCCAAAGAGGGATGTATGCCTTTTACCAGGCGAAATCATCTGCGCATACTGCTTGCCGCCGTCACCTCGGCCATACTCGTCGGCACCCTGCTCACGCTCGCCACGCCCGTCGCGAACGCGGCGACGATCGACACCAACGCCTGGTATGTCCTGGTCAACCGGACCAGCGGCAAGGCCCTGGACGTCTACAACCTGGCCACCAACGACGGCGCCCGCATC